>JAITER010000030.1 GCA_031281945.1 Spirochaetaceae bacterium
GACGGGGTATTTATTGAAGATTCAATCATAACCTTTAAGAATAATATTCTTTATGATTTGGTGATAATCGGTTTTGGAATACCCTATTTGAATCAAGAACAGGTAGAACAATGTATAAAAAATAGTATTTCCTTATTAAAAATAAAAGGCCGTATGTATGTAAGCTTCATGGACGGGAATAAGGAAGGTTTTGAAAAAACATCCTTCGGAGGGAATAATAAATATTATATATATTATCACCAAAAAGAAAAGATTAGAGACATATTGACGGAAAACGGAATGCATATTGAAAAAGAATATATTCTGGATTATAAAGAACCTGATGGAAGCATAACAAAAGATGTAATATATATTGGGTTTAAAAATAGATAACATGGAGGATAACTATGGATAATCTGTATGAATATTTGACAAAAGAATATAACGCGCATTTTTCCGGCTGGGATTTCTCATATTTGGATGGACGCATGGAACAAGAACCGCTTCACTGGAATTATAAAAACATTGTGGAAAAAAATATTTTTGGAAAGGAAGCGTTATTGGATATGGATACGGGCGGCGGAGAATTTTTAAGCTCTCTATCAAATTTACCGAAAAATGTATACGCGACAGAGGGTTATGAACCGAATATTACTATTGCGGAACAAAAATTAAAAGAAAAGAATATAGTGGTAAAATCCATAAAAAGAGCCGGGGAAATCCCGTTTGATAACGAATATTTTGACATCATAATAAATAGGCATGGAGCTTATGAAATAAATGGTATAAAACGGACATTAAAAAACAGGGGAATATTTATAACACAGCAGGTCGGCGGTCTTAACGGAATAGATATAAATATAGCCTTTGAAACAAAAACGATGGATAATGTAGAATGGTGCTTGATAAAAAACATAGAAATGTTTAAAGATATTGGAATGAAAATAGTTGAATTCGGGGAACACATAGGAAAAATGAAATTTAATGATATAGGCGCTGTTGTATATTATTTAAAATGTATTCCGTGGCAGGTGGAATATTTCAGCGTTGATACATATTATAAAAAACTGGAAATAATGGACTTGTTCGCCAACCCGGTTGGTTGTCGCCCAAGTCTTGCAAAATGATACGCATTTTGCGTTTTCAAGCGGAAGTTGTTCGGAAACTTGAAGTTTCCGAACAACTCTAATGAATGAAATAATAGAAAAGGAAGTAGCTATAAAATTTATATTGCATAGATTTTATATGATAATAGAAAAGGTATAAAAAGATGGTCCAACGTCGCATAACAGGCCTGTTTACGCTTGGTAGCCAGTTAGGCGGCTCGGGGTTTCGGTCGCCTAGGTCGCTCCACTCCCACGCCTCATTCTGGCACGTTTGGGCGGCACGAAACCCTGCGGGTTTCTTTATTGTGCCGCCCAAACGTCGCACACCGCTGGAACGTTATGTGCCATTGTGCATAAATTTTGTTTTGAATATTAAATAATTCAAACATACGTAACATAAATAATATTTCGTGGTATTATGTTCAAATTGAAGGAGATGACAGTATGAAAATCTTAGGCATTGCCGGAGAATTTATTACGGGGACGCCGCTTTACGCTTGGGTTATATTGGTGTTTTTGATTTATCAAGGATTAAAACACAAAAAAGACAGAAAAGTTGTTTTGATAAAATCGTTTTTAGCGCCGGCTGTTTTCATCGTTTGGGGATTAACAAAAGTTTTTATATACTTTGCATATCCAGCGCAAACGGCAGGTATATATATTGTTTTTGCCATGGCAGGTATGGTTGTTGGTTTTCTTTTATGCTCAAAAAGACAAAAATTTTATATTATTGATAGTACGATAATGAAGAAGGGAAATTCATTCTCTCTTATAGTAAATATAATAAATTATTTAATACAATATGGATTAAATGCATACACCGCAATTATGAATAATGTAGCGGCTGATTTGCAATTTAATATTGTATATGGAGCAACCGCTGGTTTTTCGGTAGGCATATTTATCGGAGGCATAATGAATACAATAAAGAGTATAAAATTATTGCAAAAAGAAAAAAAATAATGTGGTGTGGTGCAACTGCACATAACAGGGCTGTATGTGAGATCCGCAATGCGGGTCTCACGCCGCTTCGGGGCCGGTAGGCGGCTCGGGCTACGTTTTGACTGTGTCATTCCGTTACGCGCCATTTCAGCGCCGTTACTCTGGCACAGCTTATCCGCCCTGCAAATGCTATGCATTTGCTTATACGGGCCGCCAAACTGTCGCATACAACCGGAATGTTATGCGAAGTGAATCGTAAAATTAGTTGAAAATATTGGACTTATTTCGCCAACCCGGTTGGTTGTCTACTAACCTGCGTGGCTAAGCTTTGCTTTAGTCTTGCAAAATGCTACGCATTTTGCGTTTTTAAGCGGAAGTTGGCTGAACCAAGCCAGGGCAAGGCTTAAGCTTTCGGAAACTGAGGTTTCCGATTTTTGTCCATCAAAATTTGTTGTAGCAGCCGGCGTCCATGCCGCCTGAAATTTACTGGCGTACTCCAGGGTAAGAAACAAAGGGATTTGGGGGCTGGGCGGAGAGCGGGCTTCACCTACCGCCGTCCCTTTACACGCATCCCAGACCCGGCATGAAAATTGTCAGCCTTAAACCCCAACGAAACAAAATTTTTGCTATAATACCCTAGTAAAACGATAGGTAATATGTTATTTTATGAGAGGGAAATATCTGAAAAACAGACGTTTTGCCGTTAAAAAACTTTGGAGGCAAACCGTTTTATATAGCTTGACAATTAATATTGTTAGTTTAAGATAACTAACTATAACAATACAGGAGGAAGCTTTTTCATGGAAAAAATAGACCTTACCGTAGGCGTTTTGTCTCTTAAAAACCTACGGGCAAAGCCGGTTCGCACCGCTTGTCTTGTGGTGGTTGTGGCGGTCCTTGCTTTTACCCTTTTCGGCGGGTCAATTCTCGCCTTAAACCTCCGTCAGGGCTTGGAAACCATGACCAAACGTTTTGGGGCGGATTTAATGATTGTGCCCGAAGGCGCCGGTGAAAGGGCGCAAACCCTCTTGCTTCGCGGCGGAAGCACTTTTTTTTATTTTGACGCCGGCATAGTTGATAAAGTAGCCCAAATAGAGGGCGTCCTTTGCGCTTCCCCGCAGTTTTTCCTTACTTCCCTGTCAGCCGAATGTTGCGACGCCGCCGTTCAGCTTATTGCATACGATCCGGCCACCGATTTTGTTGTACAGCCGTGGATTGCCGAAAAACGCGGAAAACAGGTAATTGACGGTCAAGTCGTGATTGGAAGCCGGGTTAATCCCGGATCGCGCGGCGTCATCCGCTTGTTTAATCATGAATATCCGGTGGCGGCGCAGCTTTCACGAAGCGCCAGCGGATTGGACACGTCAATCTTTATGACTATGAATACCATGCGTGATCTTGTCGGGCGCGCCAGGACGGAAGGCTATAATTTTTTGGCTATTCAGGAAAAAGAGGCGGTTCGGGGCCGTGTTTCCGCAATTTTGGCAAAAACGGATCAGGGAAAAGCGCAATCGGGTATTGTCTCCGCGATACGAAAAGAGGCCGGAGGCGTGGATGTGCTGATCTCGCAGAGGATATTCGCCGGTATTGCCGGAACCCTTTCCGGCCTTGTTAAATACATACACATTTTTTCCATCGGGTTGTGGATTCTAGCGCTTGTGGTATTGGCGGCGGTGTTTTCGGGAACAATCCACGAGCGAAAAAAAGAATTCGCCCTGTTGCGCATCCTCGGCGCGACCAGAAAACGGCTTATCGGCGTCGTGTTAAGCGAATCCTCCATTGCCTCCATTGCCGGAGGCGTCGCGGGTGTTATTCTCGCAAGTCTGGCCGTTTTCCCCTTCGCCACCCTCATTAGCGAGCGGCTGGAACTTCCATACCTTGACGCGCCGTTTTTTAACATTATCCTGCTTTTGCTGGGAAGCCTCCTGCTCTCCGCTCTTGCCGGGCCGCTTGCTTCACTGTATGCGGCGTTACGGATAAGCAAGGCTGAAACCTATTTTACCATGCGGGAGGGTGAATAAATGAGCTTGCTGCAATTGAACGAACTAACCAAAGAATACCGGCGGGGCGGACGGACTTTTAACGCCGTAGACCGCGCAAGCCTTTCTGTGGAACCGGGGGACTTCATCAACATTATCGGAAGGAGCGGGAGCGGGAAAAGCACCTTGCTCAACATGAGCGCGGGGCTTATCAAACCCACTCAGGGAACGGTGTTTTTTAATGGAAACGACATTTATCAATGGAACGATACGGAAATTTCGTTGTTCCGCAATGAAAAAATCGGCTATGTGCTACAGGGCCTGAGCCTGCTCTCAAACTTTACGGTTTTGGAAAATGTCTGTATGCCGTGGTTTCTGTTTAAGCGCGAAACCGAACCGGGGGAGCCTTTGCCGCAGGAACGCGCCCAGGTGTTGCTGGAAAAAACCGGCATACCGCATCTTTCCGCCTCGTATCCTAAAGAACTTTCCGGCGGAGAAATGCGGCGGGTGGCGATTGCCCGTTCTCTTATCAACAATCCCGCGTTGCTCATTGCCGATGAACCGACCAGCGATCTTGACGCGGAAACAACGGCGGAAATTATGCAACTGTTAAGCGCCATTGCGAAAGAAGGGACGGCGGTGCTTATTGTTACCCATGAACTTGATACGCTTTCTTACGGGAAAAAAACATACGCGATGAACAGCGGTCATTTAACCCTGCATTTGCAGGGTCAATATACAACAACGTTAAACGGAGATTAAGTATGAAGATTAGAATTATCAGCGGCGTTGCCGCGATTGCGCTGGGGCTGTTAATTGCTCTTGGGCCGCAGTTTCTGTTCAAGGTCTGTGAGCCAACGCCGACATTGCTTCACACAAGCGGGAATTTTATGAAATGCCATTGGACGGCGCAGGCGGAAGTTGGGGTTGGCGTGTTAATTGCCGCGTTAGGCATTGCCCTGATGATTTTTGCCTCGCCTAAAACGCGGTTGGGGCTTGTCATTGGAATACTGCTTTCAGGCGTTCTCGCCCTGCTTATTCCCCATGCGCTTATCGGCGGTTGTGGTATGGACGCCATGCAATGCCGTAAAGTTGCGTTTCCGGCCATTACCGTAATCAGTATTTTACTGCTTGCCGGCGGTTTGTTTTACATGGTGCATCTTGCGCGGAAAAAAGAATAGGATATTGTAACATTTTCCGTAGTATTACGCCAAAATCCGTTATAACGCGCTGAAACTTTTGGAGTATACTACGGATAAACACCGGGAAACGGCTCGCAAACACCGCATATTGTAATTGCGTAAAGGTTTTTGACAAGGCTGGGACGGGTCTTCGCCCAGACCCCGTAATTTTTTGCTAAAGAAAAGAAGATGCATTATTCCCACGCTCGCCGCTGTATGGCGGCGGGCGCTCTGCTGAATTGGGACAAAAAATTGTGAATTGGTTTGAAAAATACACTGAAATAATGTTGCGTAAATAGCATAAAATTTTTTATGTATTACCTGATTTGGTGATTTTGATGACAGAATTCAGTATTTCGCAAGTAAAGAACACAATGGACTTGTTCGCCAACCCGGTTGGTTGTCGCCCAAGTCTTGCAAAATGCTACTCATTTTGCGTTTTCAAGCGGAAGTTGTTCGAAAACTTGAAGTTTCCGAACAACTCTAATATACCAACTCTTATAACAAAAAATGTAAAAGATGAAAACATGAAAAATGTCGCATAACATTCCGGTTGTTGGCGACGGTTTGGCGTGGGAATGTTCCCCAGCAATCTGGGGCGCGTAGCAGAATGACCTAGCCACACAGAACCCCGATCCGCCTACTGGCGGGCGCAACGTAAACAGGCCTGTTATGCGAAGTAAAAATTACTTTTAACATTTCCATTTTTCATTCTCTTAATATTATATGCATTATCTTTTGAACTGATTATATTATACATAAATATTGATCTTATATCATTCTTTCTTATTTCATCAATATTTAGAATGTAGTATTTTTCTGGTAATTGTATAGTCCCATTTATTTTACACCGACAATAAAAACATATTTCTCCTGTATATTATTTTATTTTGTATATTGGACTTGTTCGCCAACCTGATTGGTTGTCGCCCAAGTCTTGCAAAAAGCTACGCATTTTGCGTTTTTTAAGCGGAAGTTGTTCAAAAACTGAAGTTTCCGAACAACTCTATTCTATTTTGTCAATAATGTTTCATATAATTTTACAAAAAAATCATATACGTATTGCACATAACTATATTTATACGCCTATTTTTGATTTCCAGGCGCATTTTTCCTGGTGCGGCTTTGGTGTGGATTTTTTCGCTGTTGAATGCGCCAATTTTAGAAATAAAAAGATTTCTATTTTTATATGTTCCTGTTTGATTCATTTTGGAATTATCAATTTTTTACTATGTCGCGTAACGAGAAAAAAAGAAAACGCGAATTTTACGCGGTTTTACAATTACGCTTATGACGCCATAGAAAAATACGACTTGTTTATTTTTCACACCGCTTCAGGACAATTGGCCGGCGTTTTTGCGTATCTTTTTCCCGGCGCGGATTATGTTTATAAATTTCCTGTAATCGGCCCCGATATTTCTTAAACCGCCTGATCTATGCTGGGGGCGAGGCGTTTGGCGCCGGCTTGTTTTTAGAGCGCCGCTCACCCACTAAAGGCAAGCCGCTTGCGGGAGATACGGCCCGCAAAAAAGCCGCAAACCCCGCGAAAGGCGGGTGATTTTGCGATATTGCACTTGTTCAATAACCCCCGTTGATTATCTTCTAACCTGCGAGACTTGCAAAACTGAAGTTTTTGAGCAACTCTATTGTTTAATAAATTCAATAGCGGAGGAATGAAATATGGGGTTGTTAAGGTGTATTTTGGCGATAACGGTGGTGGCGGCTCATTCGGGCCCAATTTTTGGTTATCGTTTTGTTGGAGGCGTCGTAGCCGTACAATCATTTTATATTATTTCCGGATTTTATATGTCATTAATTCTCAACGAAAAATATACAGGGAAGGGCGCTTATAAATTATTCATTACAAATAGGCTGTTGAGATTATATCCAATTTATTGGGCGGTGGCGGGACTTACCGTAATATTGTCATTAGTGACGGCTATAGACAGCGGAGGCGGGGATTTTGGATGTTTTGAAATATATAGAATACATTCAAAAGAAATGAAATTATCAACAATAATATTTTTAATATTCAGCAATATATTCATATATTTTCAGGATATAATTATGTTTTTACGTGTTGATTGGTCTACCGGATTGCTTGAATTTACAAAGTATTATGGTGATACAAAACAACCGTTATATCAATTTTTGATTGTGCCGCAAGCATGGACGCTTGGCGTTGAATTAATGTTTTATGCTATCGCTCCTTTTATAGTTCGAAAAAATAAAAAATTTATATTTACGTTAATATTTTTTTCAATTGTGTTAAGGTCGGTTCTTATGTTTGGGTTTGGACTAAAAGACGATCCGTGGAATTACCGGTTTTTCCCTACAGAAATAGTGTTTTTTCTTTTTGGAAATATTTCTTACAGGATTTATAATTATTTAAAAAATAATACAGGATATAAGTTTGTTGCGGGGGGGGGGGGGGGGTTAAAAAAATTTATTTAAATTATTATTTACGTTTTTATTTTTTTAAAAGCAATTTTACCAATTTATCCCATAACCAATATAAAAAAATATTTTTTATTTTATTTTTTTTTTTATTTAATAAAAAACATAAATATACAGCGCGGTGCGGGGGGGGTGGGGGGGGGGGGCCCCCCAGACATATATTTATTGAAATTATTATTTACGTTTGTATTGTGTTATACGCTATTTTACCAATTTATCCCATATCCAAGATATAAATATATTTTTTATTTTATTGTGTTTTTTATTTCATTACCGTTTATATTTTATTTAACAAAAGATTCAAAGATTGACAGATATATTGGAGAGTTATCATATCCTATATATATTTCACATATTTTTGTAAAATCATGTATGATTAATTTAAATATGCCGGTTGAGGGCGGCGTTGGTATAAATTTAACAATACTCACTATAATATTTTCGGTGATATTAAATGAATTTGTCGCAAAGAAAATTGAAAAAATCAGGTTGAAAAGAATTGGGTTTTTTCAAAATCAAGGCCGGATTATTGAGTGAATGGCCTTGTTCGCCAACCCTGTTGGTTGCCGCCCAAATCTTTGCAAAAGGCGGGGCGTTTTGCATTTTTAAGCGGAAGTTGGCTGAACCAAGCCAAAGGCTTGGTAATCAAGCCCAGGCTTGGTTCAGCTTACGAAAACTGAAATTTCCGAATAACTCTAATATTAAAATGACGCTGACTGATGCTATTGTAGAGAAGATAAGAAATGTATCTCCGTCATTTTTTGAAAGAATGGGTTACGGCGGTTCCATAAAAGATGCTGGTAATGCTGCCGGTAAAACAAATGACGAAGAAATTGACGGAATAATAAAAGAAGATAAATTGTGTCTAGACGTAATAGACATCCAAGCAAAAAGATGGAAATGAGGTAATGTTGTATAGCGACCCGAATTACATAATTTTTTGTGCGCGTTGACTGGGCAAGGCGCAAACAAGGCATATTCATAACCGCATCAACATTTACTAAAGAAACCGTTGAATATACAGCAAAGAACGAGACAAAAATAATATTAATAGATGGAATCCAATCGGCAGAATTAATGATAGAATATAATAGATTTATTTTAAAACCTCAAGTTTCTGAACAACTTCCGCCGCAAACGTGATTTTACAAGGCTTTAGCCTGAAAAACCGTGGTTTGCAAGCTTAGGCCCTCCGCAGGTTAGCGGCCGGTCAACAGGCTTGCGAAACAAGTCCAGGTTTTAATAAACCCAACATAAAACTTTGAATATTCTCAAACAGGAATTCCCCGCTTTTAAAAGGCGTTTTCCGCTCAAGCTGTCTTTAGAGGGCTGTTTTTAAACCGTTTACTAAACATATCCGATAAATAAAGTGGAGAGGGGAATATGACAAGTACTGTTTCACCGCATTACTGGGGGGCGGCGGCGATTCGCGCGTCCGCCGGCGGGAAGATAGCGGTTCCGGTTTCGCCGGCTAACGTTATTTATTCCCACTTTAAAAACGTATCTGGAGTGGCCGCGCCCGATGGTTCCGCGGGCGTATCCATAAACAAGTTAAAAATCCTTGACGTCATGATAGAAAGGCTTAGGCAAATGCGGCGTCATAAAATCAATTTTGAGAATACGCCGGAAAGCGCGGACGCCTCCAAACGCCTGGATATTTTGATTGAACAGGTAAAAAAGCAGATCGACATTCAAAGCGCGGCGGCCGGCGCGTCCGCGCCATACAAACCGGCCTCCGCGCAACCGGCCGCCGGCTCTTTTTTTAGCGTTACAGCTTGATGTACACTTTTTTTAATGGAGAAACACGGCTCAATTTTTTTACTTCTTTTTTTCGCCGTCAGTCTTTTCGGCGCGACCGGTCTTTTCGCAAACGGTAAAAAAGACGGCTCCCAGAAGGAGCCTGTAAACGGCGAATGGCGAATTGTAATTACGGACGCCAAAACTTCAAAAATGCCGCCGTCCCGCGCTTCTATAGGCGCTCTTTGGAACCGCAGCTTTGAAAAGTCCGCGTCCTACATACGGCGCCGCTCCCGCGAAGAATCCGAGGCCCAATACTACGAAAACGCGGAATGGCTTAAAGAGCAAGGCGCCGCCGCGAAGAAGCTCAAGTCCAAGCAAACGGAGCGCGATATGCTTTACTATAAAGGCCTATCTTCCTGGCAGTACAAACAGCAGCTAAAAAAAATAGATAAAGATATGGAAACTTTACGAAAAACCCTTGATTTGGCGGAAGAAAACAGGCCGGTGATAGAAAAGTTGCCGCATCTTGTCGTAAAAGGCTCAGACGCAAACGGGGTTTTTACAGCCGCGCCGTCTTCCGGCGGTGAAAATTTATTTTGTTCCGAACAAAAAGCCGACGCCTTTATAACAAGCGAAGTTTCCATGTATCACGAAAGAATATACATAGAAATCAAACTTTGGACTTTATATTCAAGATCTTTTTCGTATACGGATGAAATTATTTTTTCGATGGAAGACATGAACGAAGCGAGCAGGGAACTTGGCGCCCGCTTGATTGACGCGATAACCGGCGTTTACCCGTCTATGTTGCACATAACAGCAGAGCCTGACGAGGCCGTAATAACGGTGGACGGTGAGTTTGCCGGACGCGGCGAAACCGCGCTTTTACCGCGTTCCGCGGGCGACGTGAATATGACTGTTTTCGCACCAGGAAACGAAACGGCGGAGCTAACGGAAGAATTGCACGAAGGCGATATAGTGGACGTAAAACTAAAACTAAACCCGTTGCCCTCCATGTCTTTTAAAGTTGATGTAAAAAATGAAGAAGCCGCTTCCGTATATTCCGGTTCGTTTTATACGGGGCGAACTCCGCTTGTGATTCAGGATACATCCGAAAAAAACATGAACATAAGCGTAATTACGCAAGAAGGCAAAACTGCCGGCGCGGTTTTTAAGATAAGCGAAGATCCACTAACGCTTACGCCGAAAACGCCGCCCAAAAAAGGGCGGGTGGAAAAGGCCAGAAAAGGATTTTATGGCGCATGGGGCAGGCTTTGGATAATTCTGCCGGTTACGTGGTTCGCGGTGGGAATCTCCGACGCCTATGTGAACGCTTTTAACGGGACGTATGGCGAGCGCACGCAATCTCAATTTGAAACCGCCAATTATCTTTACTGGGGGGCTGGAGCCGCGGGAATTTTGGCCGGAGTTTTTTTAACCGAATCGCTTATAAGATTTATTGTATACGGAAGCGTGGCTGGAAAACCCGTCACAGCCCTTGACCCGTAAAAAGAGGAAAAATGTTTAACGAAAAAATAAAATCTTTTTTTGGAATATATAAAGCATTAGACGATGATTTTTTTGACGGCCTTGCGGACCTGCTCGTAGAAGGAGATTTCCCGGCGGCGGATGCCTTTAAAACTGTGGATACGTTACGCGCAATTTGTAAGAAAGAAAAGGAAACGGACGCTGAACGCGCTAAAGCCGCCCTTGCGCGCCTTCTTTTGGCGGAGCTTGCATCCGTTCAAACGGACGAGGCGCCCCCAAACCCGAAAACCGGCGTTTTAAACGTCATTTTGCTTTTGGGGGTGAACGGCGCGGGAAAAACGACGAGCGCGGCGAAACTCGCCTCCCTCTTTCAAAAAACGGGCAAACCTTTGCTCGCCGCGGCGGACACCTTCCGCGCCGCCGCCGTAGACCAGTTAAAAATACATGGCGAGCGGCTTGGCGTCCGCGTGGTCGCCGGTAAACAGGGCGGGGATAGCGCCGCCTGTGTATACGATGCTTTGGAGGCCGCATACGCCGGCTCCTACAATCCGGTAATCGTGGACACCGCAGGACGTATGCACACAAAACAGTCTTTGGTGGACGAGCTAAAAAAAATCGACAGGATCGTGCTTTCCAAAGCTTCCGGCGCGCGATACAAAAAATATTTGGTTTTAGATTCCACTACGGGATACAACGCTTTTGTTCAGGCGGAAACTTTTAACCAGGCTGTAAAAGTGGATGGAGTTATACTTACAAAATGCGATTCCAGCGCGAAGGGCGGAGTTGTTTTTCCTCTCGCTTCAAAATTGCGCATACCTGTTTTGTATTTATGCTTTGGCGAGAATTACGAAAGTATAAAACTGTTTAACGCCGAAAATTATGTAAAAAAATTTTTAGGCGAAGCGCATGGATAAATTCGATCGTGTTTTTCACCTGAGCCGTACAACCGGAAACGCCCGCAAAAAAAAATGTGAATATGTTACAGAAATATATTTTATAATATTTATTTTGTTTTTTTTCACCGCTGTTTTTGCGCCCGCTGAAGAAGAAAACAGTGAATGGTATATATCGAATAACGGCGGAATGGCTTTGGAAAAGACGTTCCGCGCCAGGGCGTTGCGTGAAAAACATTCGCTTCAGGTTCAATATGTGCAACCTTCAGCTGTTCCGCTTGAGTTGTTCAAATTTTATTCATCGCCATGGATTATTGAATGTAGAATCCTGTACGAAAACGGCAAACGCCGGCGCACCCAGTGGTCTTTTTGGGACGAGGAAAATTCACCTTATTTTGTAGCGGTAATAGGCGATGAAGGCTCCGGTTTTATTGAATGGTATGACGAAACCGGCCGAATTGTGGAAGAGCAGCGCCTGGATGCGGATGGAGGCGGTTATTATGTAAGTTATACATACAACGGCTCTTTTTTAATTAAAGCGGAAACCACTTCTATAGAACCGTATATAAAAGAAGAAGCGGCGGCGCTTCCAGTTGATGAAGCGAAAGCCCCCGACGCCGTTGATGGAGATTCTGAAGCCGGCGGGGAGGACGCCGGGGATTTTGAAATTGCGGAAAGCGGCGAGGCGGCGGAAAACGACCCCTCGGAAGAAGAGCTTATTTTAAGCGCGACGCCGCCGCCCGAAGAAAGCGCGGACTTTCTGTTGGAGGGCGGCGCGTCAACAGACGGCGGCGCGGTGGAAACGCCGGAAGCGGCGAAAGCGCCGGAAAAAAAAACTCCTTATATGTCAAAGCGGGTGCGTAATCCAGAAGGCGCCGCGGATTTTCCGGCGGGTTTTGTGGCGCGGACGGGAAGGGAAGGCGTGGTTTTGTGGGTGGATTCTTACAGATACGCCCGTTCAAAAGCGATTCGGTCTGTGGAACGGCGTCTTCTTTCGCCGGACGCGGCCAAACAAGATCTTATTAGAATGGAAATTCCACGCCGCGTGGAAAAAGACGCGGGCGAAAACAGATTTGTAGAACCCGCTGTAAGTTTTATGTCCAATTTTTTGGCGGACGTCGTATACGGAAAAACAGAACGCATCGTCTATAACACGGACGATAAATGGCGTATAATCTCTGAAACTTTCTATAACGAAAAAAATGAAATTCTTGGCGAACTAAAAAACTTTTGGAACGCCGACAGGATTTTAACCGTTACATGGAAAGGGGAAGGCGATGAAAGGCGTGTCGAGTTTACATATAACAGTCAAGGCGATCGTGTGCAAGAAAAAGATTATCGCGGCGAAACTCTGGAACGCACCGTAACGCTGGAGAAAAACCTGGAAATTGAGCGTATATACAAAAACGGCGCCGTAATTATGGAAGCCGTTTGGGAAGACGGCAGAAAAATTTCCGAACAAAGAATAAGGCGGGATTCCGGCGCGTTGTAACCGGTTTGTTCAATAGAGTTGTTCGGAAACTTCAGTTTTCGCAAGCTGAATCAAGCCAAGGCTTGATTACCAAGACAGGGCTTGGTTCAGCCAACTTCCGCTTAAAACGACTTGTTCTACAACCAATCAGGTTGGCGAACAAGTTCAATAGCTTAACGCCCGGCGAACGCCGGGTTGCTTGTTAAACGGGAGTTGTTAAAACGCAGGCTATTTTAAAATGAATAAAAGTAAAAAGTTTGATTTTTTAAATTTAAAGTGGATTTTTTTTATAGCAAAACGCCATATATTCAAAAAAAGAAGACATTCTTCCGCATCATACGTTTTATCTATTTTTGGAATTGCGACCGGCGTATTTTCGCTTACAGTGATTATATCTGTTATGAATGGGTTTCAAATGGGATTTATAGAAAGCATAATAGAAATATCATCGTATCACGTCCGGGTGGAAGGTTTGCGGGAAAACAATGCGGAATTGCTTTCCCGTTTACAGGAAGCGCCTTACGTAAAAACCGCCGTCGCGTTTAAGGACGTTAAAGGCATTATAAAACCCGCGTTACGGGAAAGGCAGAGCGCGGTCTCTGTTCGTGGAATTGAGCCTGGGGCGGATTTAAAAGACGCCGGAATGACGCGGCGGCTTAACTTTGAAAGCGGGTCTTTTGATTTAAAAGAGCGCGGCGGCGTCCTTTTAGGCTCCGAACTGGCGCGTTTACTCGGCGTTGAAACAGGCGGGGAATGTTCGCTGATTTCGGTTTCCGGCCTTTTTCCGCGGGAAGAAGGAATGAGCGAGCGCGTGTTTACGGTGCGTGGCGTTTTTAACTGCGGATTTTACGAATACGACCTAAGCTGGGCGTTTATAAACATTGAAGACGCGCTGGAAATAGAAGGCGGCGCGTCAAACCCGGCTTCATACACGATTGGAATAAAACTAAACAACAGAAACAAAGACAGGCAGGCGGCGGCGCAAATAAGCGGGATAGTAAAAAATTATGACGCTGATAAAAATATAAACGTTAGTTCCTGGCGCGATTATAACAAAGCTTTTTTTACAGCGCTTCGCACCGAAAAATTAATTATGTTTGTTCTTGTCGGCTTGATTTTTATAATTACAGCAATGAATATATATTATTCTCAACGGCGTTCTGTTCTTGAGCGAATGGAAGAAATAGCTCTGTTACGCGCTATTGGTGCTTCTCCTTTTTCCATACGAATAGTTTTTGGAATGAATGGTTTTATTGTTGGATTGCTTGGTTCAACTTTTGGAATGATTCCCGCGCTTTTAATAAGCTTAAATATACAAACATTCTTTTCCGCGGTGGAGGCGGTGATAAATACGGTTATTGGATTTTTTTCTTACATATCTGGAAGATTTTTAAATCCAGAAAATTACCATATTTTTTCATCTACAATTTTTTATCTAAAAGAAATACCCGCAAGAATAATACCGTACGAAGTTATCTTTATCTATTTATTCGGTTTTTTATCCGCGCTTTTAGCCGCTCTAGCCGCATCAAAACGAGTCTCGCTGGTGCGGCCCTCGGAAACGCTTCGTTATGAGTAATTCAGGGAAACTGGAGTTGCTGTCTCTGGCCGGAATAATTTCCCGCGCCAGGGGGTTTAGGCTGTATACGGAAGACGGGCGCCGTTTGGTGGATCTTTGGCAGGACGACGGGAGGGCGGTTTTGGGACACAAGCCTTCAAACGTGCTTAAAGAGCTTAAAAACACGGCGGAACGCGGCCTTTTCGCCCCATATCCCACCCGCGCCGAAAGCCGTTTTTTTAAATGTATAAAAACGCTTTTTCCAAACGCCCGCAATGTGTTTTTTGCGGACGCTCGCTCACTCCAAACGGCTGCCGGGGCGCAATCTATTCCCGTATGGCGGCCTTTTTCGCAAAGCGGCCACTCCGTTTCACTCGAACCTTTTTTCGCGCCTGTTCTTCCCTGGTCTTTAGCCCCGGCGATTCTTGTGCAAACTGATTCTGAGCCGCTTGTTCAATACGAAACGCCGGCTCAAAACCCGCAAAGTCCGGCCTTGCTAGCCGCGGGAACGCGGGCTGTGTACAACCTTATAGCGGACGGCGGAAAACGCGAAAACCTAAAATACAGGCGGCTAAACGCCGTCCTGCAAAAAACTTCACTGCGGCGGGACGGCATATATCTTTATTTTGACGGGGCCGGGGAGCTTTGGCCGTCAATTTTTGAAGGTTTTTTGCAAAAAGGTTTTCTGGCGCCGCCTTCGCCCGGCAGTCCGGTTATATTGCCCGCGGAATTATCAGCCGGCGAAGAAGCGGCTCTGGCCGGCCTGTTCCGCAATTTTTTTGGATTGTAAACCCGGCGCGTAAACAAACCGCATTTATTTATTGGGCTTCAGTTCAGTTTTAACAGCATCATGTAAAGGCGAATCTTCTTTTAGTTGATAAAAGCCGTTTTTCCAGTTGAAGCGGCTTGATCCGTATATGGGCGCGGCGTTTTCCACCGATTTTAACACGTCTTTAAAAATATGTTTTTTTAGCGGCGCTGTGGAGAAATCCAGTATAAAACGGCTGAATCCGGCCTGTTTTAAAAACGGCGTTTTATCTGTAATTGAAAATGGTTTTTCTGTTGTAACAATCGTATTTGTCGCGGATTTTGCGGCGAAAAGTGAAGAAATACGGAAAACATCTTCGTGATTGTCCGTAAAATGTTTGAATTTATACGCCGGCCCAAGCCCGGCCCGTATTCTAAAGAGCGCGGGATTTCCGTATATAGTTATAAAAGCGCGGCTTCTATCGCGCGGCAAAAAAGTTTTTTCCAGATTTTGACGGTTGTTTTCCAGCGGCGTAATAAAGAATTCCGCGCCAAGATCCAAAGCCAAAGACAATGAATATCTGTTGAACGTGTAAATATACGGTCCCGCTATTATTTTGGCTCCGGCGGTTTTTTTTAGGAAATAAAACTGCGATAAATTATTTACGATAAAAAACTTATATCCATTTCTTAGCAACACAGGAAGCGAAGCGGCCAATTTTTCGTCTTCTTCATCTGTTGTAACCGGATCCAGAAAAAAAATAATTTTTTCATTTTTAAAAGGTAAAGGCCCTGATTGATGCCTTATAACCGAGGCTTCCGTTTCTTTATTCCACGGAACTATTACACCGGAGGCTCTGTATGTTTGCGCTATGTATAAATCTTTTATACACGAGACAAAGACGTATAATCCTTCTTTTAATTCACTTCCGGCGTTTTTGGCGTAATTCCGGCTTTTTTTTAATGGCGCTATTTCCATCGCCGGCGCCGAGTCAAAACCAGGTTGTTTTTTAAAAGCGTTTAAGTTATGCGGAATAACATCCGAGTAGCGGCGGTTTTTCGCTTTTTTTTGTATTAAATAAACGGAATCGCCGGCCTTAAACCCTTCAGGAATTGAAATGCGCAAAACGGAACCTTTTTTTTGAGCGAAGCTAATTTTGCAAGAAACGCGCCGTAAATCGTTTGCGCTGTGCAGGCGTATTGAATCTCCTTCTTCCACCGCAACATCGCATCCTTGAATTATTGCGAGCGGGTTTTCAGGCGGCCCGTAAGTTTTTTCTATTTTGCCTAAAAAAATTCCCGTTCCGCCGTTCTGCGAAGGCTCCAGCCAGGAGAATCCCGCGTCGTCATTAAACAAATATGTGGTTTTTGAGCGGGCGAAATCACCTTTTAAAATTTCCAGCGCCCGCCCTACGGCTTTTTCGTACACGTTTTCCGGCGCGTCCAGCGCGTCTAAAACAAGACGGTATGCGGACGTCACCGCCGCTACGTACTCGGCGCTTTTCATGCGGCCTTCTATTTTAAAAGCTGAAACGCCCAAGCCGGCCAGCGTTTTTACATTTTCTATCAACTGCAAATCGCCGGGGCTAAAATAATAACCGGATTCTTCGCTGTCTGTTGAATAAAGACGGCGGCACGCCTGTGTGCAAAGCCCCCTGTTCGCGGACTTTCCGCCCAAAAAACTTGAAAAAAGGCACAGACCGGAGGAGCTTACGCATAACGCTCCATGCACGAAAACTTCTATTTCCGCATTGGCGCCTTTGCTTACAGATTCTATTTCTTTGGCCGAAAGCTCGCGGGCCAAAACGAAACGTTTTACGCCATATTGCGAAAGCGTTTTTACGGCTTCTGAAGATGAAACGTTCATTTGTGTGGAAGCGTGTATCTTAATATCCGGAAAATAACTATGCGCCATTTTTATAACGCCTAAATCTTGCGCAATAACGGCGTCCGGCCCTGTTTGTGAAAGATATTTTAAAAGTTGATACATTCTGTCGCTTTCGCGCTGTTCAAAAACAGTGTTCACCGCAACGTATAACTTTTTCCCCATTTTGTGTAAAGAACGCAACGCCCCTTCATACTGGGAATACGCAAAATTCGCGCTTCTAAGTCTGGCGTTAAATGTTTTTAGGCCCAGGTATACAGCGTCAGCGCCTTCTCCTACAGCCGCGTTAAGACATTCCGGGCTTCCCGCGGGGGATAGCAATTCAATTTTTTCCATTATTTATTGCGTCCAAAAAAATCAAGTATTTACGGCGGGATTCCACCAAATCCAAAAGTTCACGCATCATGTTTTTATCCACTTCTTTGGCTATTGGAACGACATAACGTGTTGTTTCATCGGTATAGCGCCTTACAAATTCTTCTTTATTTACAAAACCCAGCGAAATCATATTTGATATACGATCCGCCGTTTTAAGCAGTTTGGCGTTATGCGATCCGGTTTTTAAGATGCGTGTTAAAAAATCCGCCTTGGTTTCGTTTTCACGCCGGCTTACTTCCATAACCAGTTCGTAAACCATAGGACTTTCATAGTCAATGTTAAGCAGGTGATTGCGGTTAAAACCCGGCAAGTCTTCTATAAGATCGTGAATAACCGCGGCTTTTAACAAAACTGAATTTATATATCCGTAATCAATAAGTATCGCCATTGTATCCATTTGATGACGGAACATATTTCCCCCGGCCTCGCGGGATTTTCCGACAAGAGCCGTAGCAATTTGAATGTAAGGCGAAAGATAGATTTCGCTTAAGAATTTTATCCGTTTATCATCCATATCAGTTGAATATATCAGAAAAACCCGCCTGGTGGAAGCGATGCTAAAAAAATATGACTAGACGCTGTTTAAATTCCTTAGCTGTTTTACCGTGATAAAATTTAAGGCTTTTGACGGCGGGAAGGGCGTTTGAAATTTGCGGGGGGGGGGGGGGGTAAAACGACATTTAGAGGCCCATATTGCGGCGAAAACCACCCGCCGCGCTTCTTTTTTAACCGGACGACCGGAGAATCCGTAATTTATCCGCCGTTTTACAGCAAAGAAATTAAATCATCAAAAAAAAAGCGGCGCACCCGGTGGATAACGGGATTATTATATTGTCCCAATCCTTAAGCGGCAACATTTCTATAAACGTAGCCGTTAAAGCTATAAAAAACGCCGCCGTCCATCCGCAGGACGCCGTAAGCGCCGAAATATACACCGCCGTAAAACAAGCGAGCGAGCCTTCAACGCTCTTGCCATTTAAAATGGCGGGCCGCGTCATGCCAAAAATGCGGCCTATAAGACTGGCGAACCCATCGCCAAAAGCCAGCGCGTAAATCGCCACAGACGCGACTGGCGGCGGAAATATGGCTAAAGTAACAGCCGCGCCCAAAGCCAAAGTAACCGGCCCAAAAGTAAATTTTCCAGCGTCGCGCTCGCGGCTGGCCGCAGTGATAATCTTGTAAAAAACAGGAATTTTATAACCTTTAAGCGTAAGTAAATCTAAGATTGAATAGAAAAAGATTCCCAAAATGAGCAACAGGATTGTAGCCGGACGGTTTATCGCGGCTATTGGCGGAACAAGGGCTACAAGCAAATGTATCCCTTTTCTAACAATTTCGCCTTTAGCTTTTTTTGCTGAAATAACAGGTAACACATGAAAAAATGAATTGAACACAGTTTAAACGCTTTTTATAGAAATCAATGACTAGACGACCGTTACCGTTTAATAGTACTCCATAAACTTTATAAAGACAAGAGGCCGTCCGCCCTGTAAAAAAAGACCAATTGAGCGCGTCTAGCTAGCCCAAACCGCGCCCGCGCTTTTACCGTTAAGGCGCAAAAACAGCGGGCGCGGACGGATTGTTTATCTTTATAATTTTGAAACAAAACAATCCGTGATTTAGCCGCTAAAATTGAAAACGCAACGCTATTCTGGCGCCAAAAATCAAACTGTTGTCAGCGTTAAGTTTATATTCAAGTAAATTTATAAATGAGTTTTTTTCGTTTGTGCCGCGATCCCACGAAACTGAAGGCCCGGCCAAAACCGCTATATTTTCTTTTATGTTATAGCCTATATTAGGTGTAAAAGAAATATATAGCCGCGAATATTCATTCAGACTGTTATACGATTCAATTTCCGGGTTGATAAAAAACTTTTCGTTTATATCTATAATTGAACCAATTCCGAAACTAAAAAATATTTGATTGTCTATTCCATCGTTAAACGGATTATACGAAACTCCCAACGATGTATAAAATTTCCGTATACCGGTTCTAAACGAAAAAGATACAGGCGCAATTTCCCCGGCGCTTAATTGAATTGCTTTATATCCGCCGTTTTTTACAAAAGATAAAAAGCCTATAGGAACGCCGTTTTCGATACTATCGACATAATTTATAAAACCCAATTGAATCCCGCTTGAGTTTCCGTCTACAGCGGTATTAATAAAGCCAATCTGGGCGCCATTAAAATTTCTGACAGTTGTGTTTATAAAACCTAATTGAAGCCCGTTTGACTTCCCGTTTGCAACAGTATTAATAAAGCCAATCTGGGCGCCGCTAAGGTTTTTAACAGTTGTATTTATAAAACCCAATTGAAGCCCGTTTGAGTTTCCGCCCGCAACAGTATTAACAAAGCCAATTTGGGCGCCGTTAAGGTTTTTGCCTATTGTGTTTACAAAACCTAATTGCAATGTATTAAAATCTGATGTATTCCAGTTTATAAAACCTATTTGCGGTAAATAATGATTTCCGTGAGCTATGTTTACAAAACCTAAAAGAGGCGGTAAAAACCGTTCGTTTACTACGTTTACAAAGAATGTATATACATTCACAGAATCGTTGTTATTACGATTGTTCTGTCCAAAAGCAAAACCAAAGCTCGCCATAAAAATATATAATAGAATAATATTTTTTTTAATTTTCTTTCTCCTAAATTAAACTTATTTCAACAACCCGGTTGGCCGCCGCCTTGCCTCCCTGAAAACGCCTTGCATTTTGCGTTTTCAGACGAAATACGGCATGGCCATGCTTGTCCTCAGCTTGCTTGACTTGCAAAACTGAAGTTCCTAAACATCTCTATTATTTAAAATAAAATGCCTAAGCCCGCGAGGTTCCGGCGCAAAACAATCCTGTTTCAATGTGTGTTTTGTAAAACCGCATCTCTTTAAAAAAGCGTCCCGCTAAAATCGCGGCGTTTTTCTTCATCATTTTAATATAGCGATGAAGATATACTATATCGCGTTTGATTGTACAGAGAGTGGACGACCTTCAGTAGCGTGGAAATCCGGTTTTGAGACGCCAACCGTTAACGCCGTTTGTAATTTTTTGACTATTGCGCGTTTGTTACAGCGTCCACATGCGCTTGTCGCCGCGGTTTTATGTTTTCATGATCCAAATTATACAAAATCTTTCACCATTACACAAAAATGGCGGAATGTAATACAAAATAAATTTGCGCTTTCTATTTTTAGTCCAGCCAGCAATTGTTTATAAAATCATACTCATATAAAATCAAGCTATATTCATTATAATAATAAGCAATCTGGAAGTCTATTTCTACTTTTTTATCATTCAGATATTTTACATTTTTCTTTGGAAGCTTCAAAACAACAATCCTAAGCAAAATGATATGCGTGTAATATATTTTATTCCGGTATAAATTCCAGTAAAAGCAATATTTTTTGTTTTCTAGAAAACGGCGGTAAAATTTATTGACACATAACAGCCAATAAAATAGAGTTGTGAAATTTCACTTGATTTTATTCTTCCTCAAAATAATCATTAGAGTTGTTCGGAAACTTCAGTTTTCGTAAGCTGAACCAAGCCTGGGTTTGGTTCAGCCAACTTCCATTAAAAACGTGGTTTTGCAAGGCTTTAGCCTGAAAAACCACAAGACTAAAGCAAAGCTTGGCCCCGCAGGTTAGTAGATAACCAACCGGATTGGCGAACAAGTTCATTCTAAAACTTATCAATTTTTTCTTTTCTTCGCCCAGATTATTGATTCAAAACCCCAATATGCCCAAGTTCCATAATTACTTAATAATACACGTTTTGTTAATCTTGACAATGGTTCTAAAACCAATCCTATTAAAAAGTGTATTACCGGTTTATATGCTATACTGGAAAATATTATATCGAAATTGTTTTTTTTAAGTTTCTTAATTATTTCATCAAAATCAGGTGGATTATACTTATGCGTTGGATCATCATAATAATTTAACGTCCCTTTACGATGAGGAAAACCAACGCTTGCTTTTGTTGGAAATGAAAGAAACAATTTTCCATCATCTTTTAATATGCTAATCATTGCATCAAGCGTCATTTCCCTATCATCACAATGCTCTAAATTATGTGATGAAATTACAGTATCAATCCCCCCCCCTATTACTGTTTGCTATCACATCAACAAATTTATCAGGCGTTGTAATTATATATTCATCAGCTAAATTTGGTTTTGTTTGATTGTAATTTCCTACATCAATACCAATATAATATATATCAGGGCAATGCGTTTTTATATAATATGAAGAATTATTACCACAACCAACATCTACCAAAGACCCATTCTTGTTTATCGTCATTAAAAATCTGCGTTTACTACGCAGTGGTGATAAGATTGTCTTTATACTATCAAACATTCATCCGCCCACAACTGTAATACTATCATATATTACAAGATATGATATTTATTCTCCTGTGTCAAGACCCAATATCAAGAAATTTTTCAAAATTCCGTAAAACATCGCATAACGTTCCGCTTGTTCAAGACGTTTTTGCCATCCGAATAATGGCTTTACGCAACGGCGCTTCCCGCAGTAAACGCGACCAGAATTGGCAAAATGCAGGTGGGAGGTGCGGCGTAGGCGGCTCAGGCGGCCGGAACCTCCGTAGCGACCGAATGTGGAGGAGGCGCATACATATATGTTATGTGTAGCATGAGTGTACTCCCTTATTTTTTCCTATTTTTTATTACTTAATCAAAAAAATCTATTAAACCTTTTCTATTGAATATATTCGCATAATAACCTTCTTTTAAATTGTCAAATGTAATTTTTGTTTTTCTTCTAATTTTTTTAATATCATCCTTGGTAAGATTGTTCAATAGATTATCACTAGGATTTGCCGGATCAATTAACACAGGGATGTTATATTGTATTTTATAATTATTTGCGTTACAGTATTTCCAGGAAGAAGGAATTATGGGATAACCATTAAGTGTATCCAAAATATTAGTGAAACAGAAATTTAAAATATCATCTATTTCAATGCCATCAAAACTTTCGAGGATATTATCATAAACATCTGCGACTATCAACTCCAAATGAATACTTTTTAAAGGGACGTCTTGCTCATTTTTCCAATAGAGTTGTTCGGAAACTTCAAGTTTTCGAACAACTTCCGCTTGAAAACGCAAAATGCGTAGCATTTTGCAAGACTTGGGCGACAACCAACCGGGTTGGCGAACAAGTCCAATCTTTAAGCAAGCGGACAACATGGGTAAAATAAGGTAAATTTTTATACCTTATTAAGAAACGAGTATGCCAAATAGTAGTTATGGCCGCATATAAATTAGAACCAGTATGATTTTTCATCATTATTGGAGAATTTACATAATAACATGGAACAATGTCAAAGTTTAATTCATGATCTTCCAATGAAGTTTTTATATGTATGGCTAAATTTCCAGCTTCTTCAACTTCAATTTCAGGAAAATTGTTTTTTAATACTTTAAATACAATGATTGCGAGCTTTCGCCAATTATTATCAATATCTTCAATTCTATTATAGACATATACAAGGTCAGCATCCAGTTTATATTTCAGCATTGTTCCTTTTTCAAGTGAACCGCCTATGTGAACCTCTTTTGGCTTAAATGGAGAATTCTGTGTAAGAACTTTTCGTATCGACCTAACCTTTGATTTTATGAATTTGATTTGATTATCAGTTGGCGTTAGAACATCCTCAACATATTGAGCAAGAATAGACATAATAACCTCTTAAAAATTGTATAAATCTTTATAAGATAAGTCTAATGAAAAAAAGTTACAGTGTCCATAAGATTTCTTTTTTTGTTCAAAGATTTCCTATAATGGCACTCTAGAATTTAGCATAATCTTACGACTATTTATGATGTGTGAGGCGTAGGCGGTCGGAACACATACACACCTGTCATGCGCTACAGTGGACGCACTCCATTTTTATATCGTTTATCTTATAAATGTTTTTTCGCTTTTGGCATAAAGAATTTTACCACATTCTGCAACCATTTTGGACTTTCACAATAACTCCTGCTATGCGCTTTTTTGCAAGCATTACAGTTGCCATGAAGTTGACATTTAACGTTTGGACAAATGCAGACTACATTAATATTATCCACAGCCGGCGCCTCCTTAAACTATTTTTTATTTTTATATAATTTACATTATATTCCCATGCTGGAATCAATTTTTTCTTCAATGGACTTATTTCAACAACCCGGTTGGTCGCCGTCTTGCGTCTTTGAAAACGCCTTGCATTTTGCGTTTTCAAGAGGAAGCCGGCATGACCATGTTTGTCCCGGCTTGGCTCGGCTTGCAGAAACTGAAGTTTCTGAACAACTCTATTTTACTCTCATTTGCAACCCATACAAACACCTCGAATAAAAAGGCGGCATTTATTATAGTTGCGCCCCACCCAACAACAACCTATTGATATTTTATTTCCAATAATATTGTCGTTTTGTTTTTCCACAGACCAATTTTATTAAAAATATTTTATTTTATCATTAGACTTGTTCGCTCGCCCCAGTTAAATCCGTAATTCAAAGTTAATAATAGCACAAATAATAGTCATTCTTAACAAGTGTCTTTTGCAGTGATTCCGGTAAGGGCGTGACATACTCTTGAACGTTTTTATCTTGGCGTTTATATCTTCAATAGAGTTGTTCGGCAACTTCAGTTTCAGCCAAGCTGAATCAAGCCCAGGCTTGGTTCAGCCAACTTCCGCTTAAAAACGCAAAATGCGTAGCATTTTGCAAAACTTGGGCGACAACCAACCGGGGCGAGCGAACAAGTCCAATCACTATCCGCTTCCGCGCAAGCCTCATGTTAAACGCTTTCCCCGTTTTAGTCAGCTTATGCTTCTTGCTTGCCTTTGGGCGTCCGGCTGTTCGGACGCGGCTTCTCCATCCCTAGACAA
>JAITER010000091.1 GCA_031281945.1 Spirochaetaceae bacterium
ACGGACGCGGCCCAAGAGCTTTGCCCTGTGGAAGAGTTTTGCCTAAAGATATCCGCCGGAAAACGGGCGCAGGTTACCGGCGATTTTATGATAATAGCCCGCCTGGAAAGCCTTATAGCCGGACTGCCTGTGAGCGACGCTCTTTCCCGCGCCGCCGCCTACGTGGAAGCCGGAGCGGACGGCGTTATGATACACAGCAAGGAAAAATCCGGAGAGGACGTGCGGGAATTCTGCGCCGCCTTCCGCGCCCGTTACGAACACGTCCCTATAGTCCTTGTCCCCACCACATACAACCAGCACACGGAAAGCGTCCTTAAAGACTGGGGCGCGAATATAATCATCTACGCCAACCACCTGTTGCGGGCTTCTTACCCCGCCATGCTCCGCGCGGCCCGCTCAATTCTGGAAAATGAGCGCTCGCTCGAAGCGGACGGCCTCTGTATGCCGATAAAAGAAATCCTAAATCTAATACCGGAGTCCCCGCACGGGGAATGAGACGTAAAGATTAATTGGACGCCGCCATGATTATCCGTATGAGCGAATGCGGGAATTTTAATGCCGAATTATGATTCGTCCCGGCGTCTAAGCGGCGCCAAGAATGGCGGCGTTATATAATTTTAATTAAAAAAAGCCTTTTGCGGTTGTTTTATCCGCATCCTTCAAATATGACGCATGGGCGGTTAGGCTGGCGGAGCGAGCCGCCGCATCCTCTCTTGCAATACGCCGCGATATACAGAAACTCAGGCCGGCTTTGCCGCCAAGCGGCTCACGCTCAGGCGAATCGCGGGGCGGGATGGTTGTTTGAGGCGGGTCTCTCAGCCTTTAGGTTGTGAAAACAAGGATTTGAAGGTAGGCTGTTCGTAATGCGTATATATTATGGGCTTACGCGGTTTGCGGTTTGCGGCTGTTTCGCCTTTTCTTCCGCCGTTAAAACTTGCGTCCGCGTTTTGCGTTTTATAACAGGCGTTTATCTAAAGCGCGTGGTTCTCGCGTTTGTTTTATCGCCTTTTTTTTTATCTTGCGGTTTTATGATAAACGGCCGCGTGAACGCTTCTGGGGCGGCGGACTTTAATTTTAGCGCCTCCGTAGCGCCAAAAACAGCCGCTATTTTAGGGGGCGAGGGCGTTTTAGACGCGGAAAGTATAAATAAAAGCCTTTTGGCGGCTGGTTTTAACGAAGCCGACCTAAAAAACGAAGGTTTGTATGGATTAAAAGGGAGCCTTTCGGTATTAAGCCTGGACGGTTTGCTTTCCGCCGCTAAAACCGGCGGCGGTTTAAAATTTATAAGTTTTGAAAACTCTGGCGGCGGCGGCAAATTCACGTTGCGTCTTTCGCGTGAAAATTCGCGGGAGTTGCTTTTAAATATATCCGTCGATGTGCGCGACTATATTTCGGCTATTTTCGCGCCTCTTGCCACAGGCGAAAATCTTTCCCAGGCGGAATATTTAAATCTTGTAAGTGATGTTTACGGAAAAACCGTAGCCGAAGAAATAAGACTTTCTTACATAGAAATCGCGCTGGATTTTCCATCCAAAATAAAACGCGCTTCCGGTTTTTCTTTTAAAGATTCGTGCGCACAGGCGCGGCTTCCACTATCTTCCTTGCTTACTTTGGAAAACGAACTATACTACGAAGTTGTTTGGTAGTTTGCCGGATAAAAAATATTTTTTATCCGGCGGCGCTTAAACGGACGCGCCTATAGAACGCCCTTTTAAGGATTTACCGTGGCTTTGTATATAGTTTTAAGCTTGCCGTCTTCACCCTTTACTATTTCCAGCATAACGGCTGATTTTATGGGGTTGCGGTTTTCGTCAAACGAAAGGTCGCCTGTAAGATATTGACCGTCCGTGCCGGCGAGCGCGTTTTTTATTGCGGTGGAATCTTTCGCTCCGCCCGCTTTTACTATAGCGTCGTACAATAAATACGCCGAATCGTAGCCCAGGGCCGCGAATGAGGTTGGGGAGCTGTTGTTAAATCTGGCTTTGTATGCGTTTACAAAATCTATAACCTTTTGATCCGTTGAGTCGGGCGCGTAGTGGTTTGAATAAAAACCGTTAAGCGCTTCGTCTCCGGCGTTTTCCGTAAGGCCGTCCCAGCCGTCCGCGCCGGCTATCGGGGCGTTTACGCCCTGGGAGCGGAGTTGTTTCGCTATAAGCGATACGGTTGAATAGTAATCGGGAAGATAGACGACGTCTGGATTTGCGGCTTTTATCTTTGTAATCTGCGCGTTAAAATCGACGTCGCCTTTGTTGTACGATTCGCTTGCGACTATTACGCCGCCCTCTCTGGTGAACGCTTTTACAAAATTATCCATAAGCCCTGTTGAATAATCGTTGCTTATGTCATACAACACCGCCGCCGAGCCCGCGTTTAGATGTTGAGACGCGAAAAGCCCGCCTACGCCGCCCTGAAAAGGATCTGTGTAACACGCGCGAAAAATAAAGTCTCCGGCCAAAGTAACGGATGGATTTGTAGCCGCCGGCGCTATCTGCACTATTTTTTGCGCCTGAGCCAAAGAAGTTATGGCTATGGTGCAGCCGGATGTAAGCGAGCCTATAATCATGTTTACTCCGTCTTTCGCCACAAGCTTTTTATAGGCGTTCACGGTTTTTTCCGGGGCCCCTTCGTCGTCTTCGGCTATAAGTTCTATTGTTTTACCAAGAACCCCGCCGCGCGCGTTGATTTCTTCTATCGCCAGCGTAATTCCGTTGCGACAGTCTACGCCGTAAACCGCCACATCTCCCGATAGCGGAAATATTCCGCCGATTTTAACGGAATCCTCAGTCTTTTTTTCGCAGGAAACAACGTTTAAAGCCGCGAAAAAGACAATTAGAAAACCCAAATTCCTCATAATTCCTCCAATGAACCCGTTTTTCATGATTGCGGGCTCTAAGCTAAGATCCGGCCCGGAAACAATATGAACGCGCCGCCTGGCGCAAAAAGTTGAAGTTCAATGTTTCCGGGTGATTTTATTTAAATAACAAAAATATACGCGCAGGGCTTTTAACGTCTACCCCCCCCCCCTCAATATTTTTTGAAGGCCGGGAAAACTTTTTTGTGAGGTCTCCAGGCGGCTTAATCCGCTTCCTTGCGTCCGCAGGCGCGCGCGGTTCGCCTCAGGCGCAGCATAAAAGGGTTGCGCGGCGGGGAAGCCTGTTGCGGGCTTAAAAAAAGCCGCGTTTGACAAGGCTTGCCGGAAACGCCCTTGTTATGCGCAATGTCGATTAAACGTCTTTAAATATAACTATAGAAAATGAATTTGAAAAAAAGAAACGGATATGCTTTTTCTATATAAACATTCATACTATATGGGGAGATGTATGTATAATGAAGACTTATATTGAACTTGTTCGCCAACCCCGGTTGGTTTGTCGAACAAGCCTTGCAAAATGCCTGGCATTTTGCTGTTTTTTAGCGGTTGTTGTTCGGAAACTTGAAGTTTTTGAACAACTCTATTGTAATAAAAAATTATTTGAGTATTGTATAATGGCGTCTAAGGGAAAAGGAATAGTAAAGAACATGACGCAATTGAATAACCAAATGTGTTTTGATTTTGACTGATGGCGGCGCGGCGGTTCTTCCGGCTCTTTTTCAACAAGAGGATGGGTCGCGTTAGCATAGGCGGCGAACAGCAATAAAATCAAAGACGCTAAAGAAAAAAATCTAGTCTTTAAAAAAACAAAGGATGTTTTATCCGCCGCATCAACTTCCAAGTTTGTATTTATTATATAATATTATTTATAAATAAATATAGTTTTTTACGGCTTGGGCGCCGCTTTTAGAGCCGCCGCATTTAAGGCCTGGCGGCGAAAACCTTAGCTAAAGCGGATGCGGTTTAACCGCGCTTTGTTAAACCGCATCCGGCCCGGCGGATTATTTTTTGTCGGCGCGGCTTGACAGGAAGGCTTCGTAAGCGCGTTTTATTCCTGTTTCAAGCGGCGTTTTCGCCCGCCAGCCCCAGGAAGCAAGCCGTGAGACGTCAAGCAGTTTTTTGGGGGAGCCGTTAGGTTTTGACGCATCCCATTCTACAAGGCAGGTTCTGGCGGGGGCGTCCGCGTAAACCGCGTCCCGCGCAAGAGCGGCCAGCTCGCGTATCGTTAAATCGCATCCTGAGCCTATGTTTACAAACTCGCCCGTATCGGAGGCGTCTTTGTTTTGCATTATAAATAAAACCGCTTCCGCCAGGTCTTCGCTGTAAAGGAATTCGCGGTACGGCGAGCCGTCCCCCCAAAGAACAACCTTATCCTGTCCGCTTGTTTTTGCGGCGTGGAATTTAGAAATCATGGAAGGCAGTACATGGCCGTTTTCCGTGTCATAAGTGTCTTCCGGGCCGTACAAATTTGCGGGCATTACGGAAATAAAGTTCGTCCCGTACTGCCTGTTGTAAGAGGCGCATAATTTTATAACCGCGATTTTTGCTACGGCGTAGGCCTCGTTTGTCGGTTCAAGAGCGCCAGTCAGCAGGTATTCTTCCTTGAGCGGCTGGGGCGCCAGGCGCGGGTATATGCAGGAGGAGCCAAGGTTAAGCAATTTTTTTACACCGCTTTTGTATGCGGCATGTACAACGTTAAACCCTATCATCATATTTTGGTAGATAAAATCCGCCGGATAATTTGAATTTGCGGCTATACCGCCCACTTTCGCCGCGGCTAGAAACACATAGGCCGGCCTCTCTTTGTAAAAAAAATCATTTACGGCTTCCTGATTCGTTAAATCAAGCTCCGCGTGAGTTCGCGTTACAATGTCGCAAAAACCTTCCGCTTTTAATCTTTTTAAAACAGCGCTTCCCACAAGCCCCCGGTGGCCGGCGACAAAAACTTTTTCTTCCGGGTTCATAGTTATGCGCATAAACGCTCCCGGCCCCCGGCGCCTGAATTCGCAATAACACAGCGCATTGAGCCGGTAAAAACCGCGAATTCTTCTTTGCGCCGCCTTACGGCTTCACTCATTGTGGTTGCGCCTTGTCGCAAGACGTTTTGGCCGGCTTGTATTTCATCTTCGTTCCAACTGTTTAGAGCAAGTTCATAATTCATAAGCGTCTTCCTTTTTAACATTCATATTCTAAAAAATAATTGTATGTTTTTTTAACATCTTCCAAAAGAGGCGTTGAGCAAGGCCAGCCGTATCGATTCGCCGCTCGCAACGCTCTCTGGAAATATATTCGCGCATTTTTTGACGTCCGGCTTTTCAAGAGGGCGTCCTTCGTTTGCGGGTTCGAGTCATCCGGTTAAAATATATTTTTATTCAGAAAGAGCGTTTTTGTGATTTATTGGGCGCACCCGCTTTCGCGGCCTTTACCGGATTGACGCCCGTTACGGCGTTCTTTGTAAAAGAGCCGTATAAGCCGTTCATGCCGGCTTGTATGCCGGCGACTTCGCTCGCGCGGTAAATTATCTCATGGCTGGTTTCGCGTTTTTTATATAATTTTTGACGTTATTAAAATTTAATAAATTAAGTTCGTTTGATGGCGGTTTAAGTATATCATCTTTTGTGACGCCGCCGTTTTCCAGCAGGTTGCGTCCGGACATTCCGCTGGAGCCTGTAATAAGCAGCCTAATAAAACGCCGTCTTTACCCGCGCCCGCCCCGGGAAGCGGCGCGGCGCCTTCATTCATAAGATTTTTTGACGTCAAAACCGCCGTTTAACAAATGCAGTTCCTCACGCGCAAGTTTTAGGTCGCTTGCGACCATCATTTTAATCAGTTCGCCAAGCGTTACTTTGGGCTTCCAGCCGAGTTTTTCCCGCGCTTTGGAAGGGTCGCCTAGTAAAAGGTCTACTTCCGCTGGACGGAAGTAGCGCGGGTCTATTTCTATCAGCGTTTCGCCGGTTTTTTCGTCCACGCCCTTTTCGTTTACGCCTTCGCCTTCCCACTTTATATTCAAGCCGGCCTCATTAAAAGCCGCCGTTATAAAGTCGCGCACCGTTGTGGTGACGCCCGTGGCGATAACATAGTCGTCCGGCTCTTTTTGCTGGAGCATAAGCCACATAAGCTCGACGTAATCTTTCGCGTAACCCCAGTCCCGTTTGCTGTCTATGTTTCCCATGTAAAGTTTATCCTGCAAGCCCAGTTTTATGCGGGCGGCGGCGCGGGTTATCTTGCGCGTTACAAAAGTCTCGCCGCGTATGGGGCTTTCGTGGTTAAACAGGACGCCGTTGCAGGCGTAAAGCCCGTAACTTTCGCGGTAATTTACCGTAATCCAGTAGGCGTACAATTTAGCGCAGGCGTACGGGCTGCGCGGGTGGAAGGGCGTAGTTTCTTTTTGGGGCGTCTCCATTACTTTGCCGAACAGTTCCGAGGTGGACGCCTGATAAAAGCGCGTTTTCTTTTCCATGCCGAGTATGCGGACAGCCTCCAGAATTCGCAACACCCCTACGCCGTCCGCGTCCGCCGTGTATTCAGGCGCTTCAAAAGAAACTTGCACATGGGATTGCGCCCCCAAATTGTAGATTTCGTCCGGTTGCGCCTGTTGTATGATGCGCATAAGGTTGGAAGCGTCCGTAAGGTCCCCGTAATGTAAAAAAAGCTGGGGTTCGCCGTTTTTGTCCGCCAAGTGAGGGTCGCGGTATATGTGATCTATGCGGGATGTGTTAAAACTGGAGGAACGGCGTTTTATACCGTGAACTTCGTAGCCTTTCGACAGCAAAAATTCCGCGAGGTAGGCGCCGTCCTGTCCGGTTATTCCTGTAATTAAAGCTTTACGCAAAGTCTCTCTCCTTTTGTTTTAGAAAACCGCTCCGCAAGTTGTTTTGCGCCTGGGGCCTATATTAAAACATCTTTTTTCCAGACTCTCAAGCCGCAAGCTAAAATAGAGCCGTCCGCAAGCTTCAGTTTTAGCGGCCTAAATCAAGTACGGCCCGCCCGGCCGCCGCATTCTTTACGTGAATTCCGGCGGATGGGATAAGTATTTAAAAACGCGTGGAGACGCCGGGATATATGATTATTTTTATTGATAATAGTTATCTTTCAAAAGATTATAACAGAGTTGTCCGGAAATTTCAGTTTCCGCAAGCTGAATCAAGCCTTGGCTTGGTTCAGCCGGCTTCCGCTTAAAGAACGGCTTGGGCGGCGGCCAACCGGGTTGGCGTAGCAAAAATGCGCCCGCGATGAAAAAGCCCGCCGCAAACTTTTGGTGGGTCTGGGAGGCCCTGGCCTCCCAGCGGGGGAGTGGGGGCGGAGCCCCCAGCCGCAACCAGGACGCGAGCTGGCGCCTCGCTTGGCCGGAAGCCGCCGCCGCTGGAAAGCGCGGTTTTTGCGAAATAAGGCCGACGTCTGGCGGGGCGGGGGCTGGCAAACCGTGGGTGTAGCGGCCTAGGCGAACGGAACCCCCGGAGCCGCCCATAGGCCTGTTATGCGCAGTTTTTTTGCTTTACTATTTTTATTTCTTTTCTACAAAATAATTTTCATATTCCAGTAATTTATTAATATCATCTATATCCTTATCTATTAAATCCTTAAGCGTAAAACTGCGCCTACATTTTGAATATTTCATTCCTTTTATTGAAAAGTCTATTGGCCCTTTACACCGGCCACCGTGATTTCCACAACCCGCTGAGTTCTTTAATAATATCTCTATACAATGATCATTGCATTTTTCTAAGATATTATTATATTTTGATATATTGAACAATTTACATCTAATGAACCATTGGTCGTTTGTTATTCTTAAAATGTATAATACATTTTTATTTCTTATGTATTCACATTTCCAATCATCTGCCTTTTTCCCCATGGCGGATATTTTTGACACATATCCTAAAGAAATTGCTTGCTCATGCAATCTTTTTACAAGATTCTTTCCATTTTCGTCCAGTGAATTTAGAATTTCATTGAAAATATAATTCGTAATTTTTATTCCCATATTCTACTCCTATTTTATTTATAAACTGGGTCACTCTCCAATATTTTTATTAGACCTGTTTAACAATCCAATTTCCTGAACAGATTATGTCAAAAAACATTTTTGCCGTTTTTTGAGGTAAAAAAACAGCAGAATTTACAGATGAATCAGCCAGATTCTGGGGTTATTGAACAAGTCTATTATATATTATTTGAAAATTATTTTCAACAAAATTTACAAAAAATTTCAAAAAGATGGCACATAACGTTTTATATGCGACAGCGCCAATTCATAAACCGCCCTTCGGGGTTTCTATTTTCAAAATCAAGATATAAAAAATCCGCCGCCCGCCGCATAATGACACATAACGGCATATTTAAGTTGGGTGAAGCTTAACGGGCGCGGGTGAAAAATCGCCGGGAAGCCCGCGCAATTGCTTCACATCCGGTTAACCAGGCGCTGAAAGACGGGCTCTGCGGCGGGGAAGTTTTTTTTAACGCGAAAGTTTTTGCCAAAAAGCTTAACGGCTTACAGCCCTGGCGTATACTTCAAAAGTATCTCCCAAACGAAACACACCGCTTGCGGCGTACAGCAGCGCGTAAAGGAAGCCGCCTTTTTTTGCGTACTTGCCCAAAAACGGGAAACGCTCAGGGTGCCGTCCGGTTATCCGTATCTTTTTTACGGCGAATCCGAAAGATTTTAAAACAAGCGGCGTTCTATAGGGCAGCCATACAGTCCAATGGTCTTGCGGGCTGTTTTTTAAAAAAGTCAAAAGTGATTTTTTGGCGGAAACGCCGCAAGCGGAGGGCGTGGAAAACGCGAAAACGCCGCCGTCTTTTAAAAGCAAGCGCGCTTTTTTAAGCGCTGCGGGAACGTCCCGCAAATGTTCAATTACGAACCACATCGTAACACAGTTAAAGCTATGCGGGGGAAAATCTTTTTCGTTTAAATTCTGGGGGAATGAAAGCGCGTAAGCTTCAGCGCAAAGAGAGCGCCGCGTATAATCCACCGCGTCCGCGGACTGATCTACGCCGCAGACGCTAAAACCGTCATTTTTAGCCGCCAGCAAAAAAGCGCCGTAAGCGCATCCCGCGTCAAGCAGTCTGAGCGGCGCGGGCGGCAAAACGCCGTTTTTATTTAAAAGAATTTTTTTTATAACGGCGAGCCTTTTTTTGGAAATATTTATAAGGTCTGGAAAATCCTCCATGTAAGTTTTGCCGTATTGTTTTTTGTAATTTTCAAAAAAATAAGCTTCGTTATATTCAACAGGCGGCGCGCAAAGCCTTTGCTGAAAAATCATACGGCAATGGGGGCAGCGTATAAAAGTTTGATTTTCAAAACGGGCCAAAACTTTACGCTTAATTCCGGCGTTTTTTCCACAAACCGGACATGTTCTAAAAACATGGGCGTCAATTTTATTTATATATTCAAAAAAAGCGCCTTCATTTTTTTTCTCTAAATTAAAACGTTCCGCCGCCGCTTTGGCGCATAACGCCGCGTCTTTAAAAAAAGATTTTTTTTTACAAATCCGCTCCAGTTTTGCGAGCCCTCCGGCGCGTCCGCCCAGGGTTAAAAAACCGCTCCAAAGCCCCAATTTTTGATGCAAGCGGCTTGGTGAAAGCAAAACAACGGCGCAACGCGCATAAACGGCTTCAAAGGCGGTAAGTCCGAAATGTGTTATAACAACGTCGTAAGAATGCAGCCGCTCGCGCAAACCGTTTTGCGGTTTTAGTAAAACGGCGTTTTTCGGCGCCGGAGCGCCCCCCGCGCCGTTTTCCGCAAAACGCCCGCCTAAAAGGTATACGGCGGCGGCGGGAAAAGCGTCCGCCAAAATTTTTGCGGCGCGTCCGCCCAAAAGCGCCGGGTCTTCGCCTCCAAAAGCAATCAAAATACGCGCTTGTTTCATCTCCCGCGCATCTTTCGCGCTTCTTTCAACTTCTCCGCCGCAAAAATCCGGAAAATCCGGCCTGCGATTTTCCGGGAAAAAAAGCCAGGCGGGGCGCGTAACATTGGGCGCCTGGAATGGGCGCGGGGAGGGAATCAAATCAAAAAGAAAATCAAAACGGCTTCTAAAAGGCCCGCCCTCGTCGAGGGCTATAACAGGAAAGCGCTCAAAAAAAGAAACCGCCTCTTTTTGCGGCGTTTTAAAACGGTCGAATATAACTAAATCCCAGTCTTGTTTAAGCGCGGCGTCAACATCCGTTATAAAATTTCCGCCGCCGGCTATTTCTTGCGCCTCACGCAATGCGAGGCGGCCGTTTGTACAAAGAAAAATATGCGTGTTAAGACCCGCTTCCCGCAGACGCCTCGCGTTTTCCGCCGATCTAACAAGGTGGCCGGTTCCACGGCCTTTTTCAAAAGAAACGGCGAACAGTATTTTTTTAAAGCTCATTTTTTATGGCGTCCAGCAAAGCGTTTACAAATTTAAACGAATCGTCTGTGCCGTAACGTATGCACAATTCTATGGCCTCGTCAATAATAATCGCGGGATGTATATCTTTTTGAAACAAAAGCGAGTATACGCTTATGCGCAATACAGCGAGGTCGACCCGCTTAAGCCGGGAAAATTCCCATTTTATAAGATGTTTTTTAATTGAAGAGTCTATCAATTCAATATTTTCTATTGTTCCGGCTATAAGAATTCTGGAGTACGCCAGCTCTTCTTCTTTGATGAGAGAAAGGGTTTTTTCCTCCACCCAGCCTAAACGCAATAATTCGTCAATCGAGGCGCCCGCGGATTCGTAAGCATAAAGCGCCTCAAGAGCCAGGATTCGCGCTTTTCTTCTGGACATATTTTAGTAACTGATATATTTTTCGTTCACTGTAAAAGGATTGCCCCGGCTTAATTCCGCGACAAGTTCGTCTTGTATTTGCTTTAACACATCTTGCTGTTTTTGCTGATACAAGCCCATTTTAATGTATTCCCGCATAGTCATGGAATTTCCGGGCTGAATCTCATCATCTAAAGTCAATGTGCGCTGTTCATAGATGTCGGTTACTTTTACAATATAAAAAGCCCTGGGAGTTTCAATCATTTTTGACACGTCTCCAAGCTTCAATTTAAAAACAGCGTCCATAAAATCAGAGCCGAAAACCTGCTCCGCTTCCGCATTACGGGGAATAGGGCCCGGATCTCCGGCGGCGTAACCGGCTGTTCCGCCGCTTGCGCGCACATAAACCTGGTCAAACTTTATGGCGCTTGAACCAATCTCTTTTTCCAGCTGCCGGCCCGTTTCCTTAGCCTTTTCTTTTTCCGGCCCGGCGGCGCCAAACGGAATTTGAATCATGGAAACCCGCACGGTGTCCGGCATAACCGCCTGAGCCTTGTTCAAATTAAAAAATTTTACTATCTCCGCTTCCTCCGGCTCTTTAACCGAATCCACAAGCGCGGCTTTTTTCTCTTTCGCGTACTTCATTACATATTGCTGAATAATATACTGCCGCTTTAATTCCGCGCGGTAAGCGGGAACGTCCATGCCAGTCTGGCTTCTAACCGCCTCCGCAAATTCCACATCGCCGGCTTGCCTGCCAAGCTGTCGCGACAAAGCGGCGCGTAGCTGGGCGAGCTGCTGATCCACGGCTTTTTCATCCGCGTACAGTTTATCCCTATCCGCGGCCTGCAACACCAGCCGTTCCGGTATCATTTTTTCCACCAAAACTTTGCGCCTGTCATCAACCGTAAGCTTTTGGCCGGTAATCTTTTGAAGGGCGTCGACTTCCGCCTTAAGTTCCTTAACGGTAATAGGCTCCGTTCTGGTAAGTTTTACAGTAGCCACCGTATCTAAATCTCCGGCATACACGCCGTTAATAAATCCGCAAAAAAATAATAAAATTGTTAATTTTTTTTTCATGTAAACCTCGTTTTAATAGAACAGCGCAAACTGGGTTAAAGTAAGCAAATTTAATTCTATATCATAGGGTGAACATGAACAAGACGACCCGGTTTAAAAGCTTAAATTTTTTGGCTGTTTTTTAACCCGGCGGTTAGAACGCCGTTCCGCAAATTCATAAGCCTTTTGTAAAAAAACGTTTTTGCGCGATTTGGAAAACAAGCGGCCAAAGCCGCCCTCCCCGCTTTTTTTGAAAAACACAAGCTGGGCGGCCCGCCGCAAGCCGCCCGGCGGCGAATCTTTTTTATTTGCCGCCCGCGTCTTCATTAAGGAGGCGCATCTTGCGTAAAGCGCGTTTTAAAAGCTTTTATCAAGTTGAGCCGGCGTTCACCGGCGGCGGAAGGGCCTCGCCTTTTAAAAGATAGCGTTCCACAACGGCGGCCACCCCGTCGTTGTTGTTGCTGGCGGGCGTTACAAAACGGGCTATTTTTTTTATGCGATCCTCGCCGTTAAGCATGGCCACGCCGCAACCGGCCCACTTAACCATAGCCTCATCGTTCATTGAATCGCCGAAAGCCATCACTTCCTCCCGCTTTATCCCCAGCATTTCCGCAACCTTCGCAAGGCCGGAACCTTTGTTGACGCCGGGCGGCAGTATTTCCAGATAGTAAGGTTTGCTTGTAAAAAGCGTGGCGGTTTCCCCCAACATTCCGGCGAGTATTGTTTGAATATCGCCTATAAAATGCGGGCTTGCGGGGATTACGAGTTTATAGGTGCCGCGCCGCAAAAGGTCTCTAAAATCCGGCGGCACTATTTGTTTTATTCCGGTTAATTTTTCGTCTATATCGGCGAATTCATTTTGAAATGAAACGTAAGTTACGTCATGTTCATAAATAAGCACGGGGAAACCTTCGGCGTCCACCATGTTAAAAGCGGTGAGCGCGGTTTTCGCGTCTAACTTGGTCTCGTAAATAGGACGGGCCGTATCGCTTTCGTATATAATGGTTCCATTCCCGCAAACAGCGTAACCTTTAGTTTTATTAAGGCCCAGGGCGCGTAAAGGTTTTTTTACGCCGGAAAGCACCCTGCCGGTGTTTATAGTAATGGCGACCCCTTTCGCCGCAGCTTTTTTTAGAACGGAGCGGGTTTTTAAAGAAATCGTTAAATCCGACCTTAAAAGCGTGTCGTCTAAATCCAGCGATATTAATTTTATGCCGTTAAGTCCAGCCATCAGTCTCCGCCTTCCTTTTCTGTGTTAAACGCCGCGGACGCCTTGATAACGTCTTCCGCGATTTTACCCGAAATCACCTCGTAACGGCTCGCCTCCAGGTCAAAGGAGGCCGTTCCGCTTGTTAATGCGCGCAACTCCACCGCGTAACGCAAAAGCTGCGAAGCGGGGCAAAGGGCGCGTATTTCTTCAATTCCGCCGCCTATAGCTTCTTGCCCCAGCACCTTGCCGCGTTTGGAGCTTATGGCGCTCATAACGGCGCCTGTATATTTTTCGTCCGCAAAAACAGTGAGTTTCATTATTGGTTCCAGTAAAACGGCGCCGGCTTTTTTCATCGCCTCCCGAAACGCATTCCGAGAGGCTGTTTTAAACGCCAATTCGGAAGAATCAACCGGATGCTCCTTGCCGTCTAAAAGTTTAACCCGCACGTCCACAACAGGATAACCGCAAACAACCCCCCTCTCCATAGCCCAGGCCGCCCCCTTTTCCACAGCCGGCACATAGCCTTTGGAAACGGCCCCGCCTACAACCGCGTTTGAAAACGAGCAGCCGCCGCCGCGTTCCAAAGGCTCTATCTCCAAAACCACCCGCGCAAACTGCCCGTGGCCGCCGGTTTGTTTTTTGTGGGTGTATTCGGCGGAGGCTTTTTTCGTGATTGTCTCGCGGTACGCGACGGCGGGGGTTCTTGTTTCAATCTCTTTTTTGAGCGACTTCGCGGCGGCTTCCAAAATAACCGCCAGATGAAGTTCGCCCATGCCGGAAACAACGGTTTCTTTTGTTTCGGGATTAAAAGCGAAAGAAAAAGTTTTGTCTTCTTCCGCGCACCGCGTTAAAAAAGCGCCTAATTTTTCCTCGTCCTCTTTTTTAGACATGAAAACCGCCAGAGAATAACAGGGGTGCGGAAGCGGGAAAAGCGGCGGCAAAACCGCTTCGTCTTTAGACAACGGCGCGGAAGAAAGAACGTCGTTTGTTTTAAGACCTGAGGATTTACAAACCACGGCGACGTCGCCGGCGCAAAGTTCTTTTACAACAGTAAATTTACCGCCCAAAAATGAATTTAGTTTTAAAGCCCTTTCTTTTTTACCTTCGCTTATATTAAAAATTTCAGCGTCGCTTTTAAAAGCCCCGGAAAGCGCTTTTATGTACGAAACCTTGCCGTTAAATTGGTCGTAAACGGTTTTTAGCACAAAAGCCAAAGAAACGCCGTCCGCCGCCTCCAAAACTTTAGGCGGCGGGCTTGAGGTTTTTAAAAAATTCAGGAGAGCCAGAACGCCGCTGTTTTTCGCGGCGGACGCGGCGAAAACCGGCAAAAGTTTAAGGGCGCAAACCATTTCTTGCAGGCCTTTTTGCGTTTCCTCAGGTTCCAAAGAACCTAACAGTATGTATTTTTCCGTGAGTATTTCATCGCCGTCCGCCGCGGCTTCAATCAACCGGATTCGCGCGTTCACCGCGGCTTCTTTAAATTCGGCGGGTATAGGCGCCTCTTTTTCACGCCCGCCGTCCGCCGGGGAAAAATAAATTTTTTCGTTTAAACAGTCTATTACGCCGCCAGGAACGGGTATGCTTACCGGAACCGGCTCCATTTTCAATTTTTCTTTTATGTCCGCCAAAGCGCCCTCGAATGAGGCGCCGTCTTCGTCAATCTTGTTCACCACTACACAGACCGGCTTCTTTTGCTCCCGCAATAAACGCCAAAGTTTAAGCGCTTCTATTTGAACGCCGGCCTTGCAGTCTATAACAAGCGCCGCCATATCGCAGGCGTTAAGGGCGAAAAGAACTTCGCCCGCAAAGTCCGAAGCGCCAGGCGCGTCAAAAAAGTTTATTTTTACGCCGTCAAAACCGGCGCAGGCCCCGGCCGTCCGTATGGAAAGCCCCCTCTCCACCTCGTCTTCCCCGCAGGCGCCTACGCTTTTACCGCTTCCTACAGCCTCGCGTTTGTTTAACGCGCCGCAGGAGTACAAAAGGCTTTCCAAAAGCGTCGTTTTTCCGCCGCCGCCATGCCCTACAAGAGCCAAATTCCGAACCGCCAAATATTCTCCCATAACAGGCCTCCGTTAAAATTTTCATAAAACGCCGTGTAAATTAGGCTTGCAAAACTGAAGTTTCTAAGCAACTTTATTATATAGGCATACAGACCTGTTGCAAAGAGCTAACAAAAAGCCATTTTTAAAACGGCGCGGTTTTCGCCCATTTTAAAGCGCGTTCCCATTTAAAGCCCGTTCCCATCGCTTAAAATTCAGGTTTGCGCCCCCCCCCCCCGCCGGCCCCGGCGTTCAAAAACACTTGGTTGCAGCCGCGAAAAACGGAAGCGGGCCGCCTTCGCCCTGGGCGCTTCCGTTCAGGCGGCTTTCCGTACCGCTGAAAACATCCTGCGGTAAAACGCTAAAGCCGGCGCGCGGCGTCTTGCGCCGGAAACAACCCAACTTCGCCGCCTGACCTTGCGTTACGCGCTTTATAACGGCCGCGGCGAACTTTTAAAGCGGGGGGGCGGATGGACGCCGATAATAAAAATATGTTCAGGAACCTCCGCTTGGGTTTGTTTTTCTTTTGTTGCGTATTTCCTCTTATTTTTGTTTCGTGCGACCTTTTTGGAACAGAAGAGAAAAAAAAAGGCGAAGCGGGCGGCGGCGAAAATTCCTCCGTTAAAGAAGAAGACGTCATAAAAGGCCTCTCCCTGGCTCCGGCGTTTCTCGTTAGCCCGGCGGCCCTTCATCCAGGCGATTCGCCTTACAGCGCGGGGAAGCCGTTTTTCATAAACCCAAACCCGCAGGGCCTGGCCATCGTAACAGAAAGGGTGGACGGAGTTTTATACGGCAAACTCTACGGAACGGTTAAAAGCGGCGTTCCAGAAGATCTAAAACTTTTTAACCACCCCAACTATTTTTACGACGCCCAGGCGGCGGAAAAAGAAGGCGCCGGTTACAGCGAAAGGGAAAATTACGTTTACGGCGACTTTCCGGTTTTTTCTTACGCCCAAAGGAACGGAAATGACAAGGCGGCGGTAAACCCAAACTTGCAGGTTAGCGTTATAAAAACGGACGGCGGACGTTGCGCGGCGGTTACGGTTAAAGGAATACTGGAGCAGTTTAGGGAAGACGGCGAAAAAAGAGACCTTAACTTAGGCGGCGTTATAACCCAGAAAAATGAAGCGCTCGCCCTCTACACGGACGATTATTACGGTGAAAGTTACGCAAACGGCTCATTTTCAATAAACAAATCGATTCAACCCCCGCAGGCGCAAACCGTTTACAGAAATTTAAGCGCGGAATATTTCACCCGCAAAGATTTAAGCGGCGAATACATTTATAGAGGCGGCTTGCAGTTTTTAATTTGGGAAGAAGCAAAAGAAAAAAAAGTTTACTTCGAAACAGCGTATAACGGCGAAGAAGAACATACTTTCGTGGAAATTGATTACAGCGACGTAGTTTTTATAGATGAAGAGCCTTCCACATTCTGGTTTTACAGCCGGTATAATTACGCGGCGGAAGCGCCGCTTCCGTTTTTATTGCCGCGCCTCCTCTCCCAGAGCCCCGTTGGAGAGGCTTATCCCAAAGACCCTTACGGCCTGTCGATAACCCTTTCCGCGCTTTACGCCCCGCGCTACGATTCTGCGGGAAGTTCCAACGGCCCCTTCCCCTATTTTTTCCCTTACGAAGCCAGAATCCCGCCAACCCCGCAAAAAGGATCTTCGGAAGTTTACGAAAACAGCCTTAACCCGTTAAACGAACTCAACCCGCGCATAACGCTTTTTCCCGTGTTTTACCCGTCTCTCCCGCGCGGCGTAAAAATCAAATGGCTTTTTAACGGCGCGGAAACCCTGGAATCCCCTTACTGCGAAGCCGCGTTCAACGCCGATTATTCCGTCTCCATCATCCTAAAACAACCGGTGAGCGAAAAAAAAGTCCTCGCGGTAAGCGCCTCTATTACAAGCGGCGGCGAGCCCCTCGCCATAAAAGCCGAAATACATTTCGCCCCCGCCCCCCGCCCGCCGGCGCCGCCAGAGCCGCCGGAAAATCCGGCTTCAACCGCGCCGCCTGAAGAAAGCGGCGCGCAACCGTCTGAAGGCCTCCCGCCCGCCTAAAACTGGAAACAGGAGGCATAACGCCGGGACGAGTCCGCCAGGGTTGCATTATGCGCTATTTGCAATCAAACCGCCCGCGGCGAAACCTCGCCTTTTCGTCCGGTTTGTTTCAATTAATGGAAGTTGTTTAAAAACTTGAGGTTTTAAACAACTCTATTTTTATTTTAACACATAACAACCCATACAGTCGCGGGTATAATAAAATATTATTTATCAGAATCCACCAATCAGCCAAAAGCCGCTGCTGGAAGACCGGCTTTGGGAAAGCGCTTCCGGCCGGGTTTCATTAACAGGCGCGCAAAGAGCGCCGCAAGCCGCCTTCGGTTGCCGTTTCCCGCCGCTTGTTTTACAATACCGGCATGAACATACAGGAAATTGGGGAAAAGGCGTTAAACCGCGAGGATATAACGCGGGAGGAGGCTTTTTTCGCGCTGGATACGCCGGACGAAAAGCTGGGATCGTTGGTGGAGGCGGCTTTTAACGTCAGGAAAAAATACAAGGGCCTTAAAGTCGGGATACAACTTCTTACAAACGCCAGAAGCGGAGACTGTACGCAAAATTGCGCGTACTGCGCTCAATCCGGCGCATCAAAAGCGGATATAAAAAAATACAAACTTATTCCTTTTAATTCGGTGATGGAACACGGGAATTTGGTGAAAGAAAAGAATTTAAGCCGGCACTGCATAGGGTTAAGCGGAATACGTTTTAGCGACGGCGAAATAGAAAAATTTTGCGAATATGTACAAAAGTTAAAGGCCGCCTCCGCGGGCCCAATATGCTGTTCAATAGGATTTTTAACCCGTTCTCAGGCGATAAAGCTTAAAAACTCAGGGGTGAACCGCATAAATCACAATCTGAACACAAGCCGCGCTTTTTATCCAAACATCTGCACAACGCATTCTTACGACGAGCGCGTAGAAAACATAAAAATGCTAAAGGAAACCGGATTTGAAATATGTTGCGGCGGAATTATAGGTTTGGGAGAAACTAAAGAAGACGTCATAGATATGTTTTTTGATATAAAAAAAATCAACCCGCAATCAACGCCGGTTAATTTTTTAATCCCCATAAAAGGCTCGCTTATGGAAAACGCCCGCGTAGATTATCTTACGCCGGAATACTGCCTTAAAGTCCTGTCCCTGGCGCGGCTTATGCTGCCAACCCAGGACATACGTTGCGCGGCGGGGCGCGAAATATACCTAAAAGGCAGGGAAAAAGAACTGTTTAGCGTAGCGGATTCAATTTTCGCCTCCGGCTACCTTACATCGGGCGGGCAAGGGGTGGACGAAACGACGGCGCTTGTTACGCGCAACGGCTTTGAATGTTCAATAGAGGGCGAAGGCTGAAAACCGGTTCGCGTTGACGGCGGCGGCCCTTACATCCGCTGTTTGCGGTAATCAGAAAGCAGGCTTCTTATTCTTTCGTAAGTCTCCCTGTTAAACGTTTTGCCCAGCAATGACGGCATGGCGTTTTCAACGTCCCGCACCCAAAGCGCTTCTTCTTCCGCCGTTAGGGGGGTGACGGCGAGCCCGTACTGTTTCATAAGGTCTATTACTTCGTCTTCCAGTTTTGCGATCGATTCGTCAAGCTCTTTTTCCATGTTTTTAACGGCGCGAAGCATATCGTTTTTATATTTAGCCGGAATCGAATCCCAGGTTGAATTTTTAATGATGATTCCGCCCAAAACAGGCGTTATTAAAAGCGGGCACATATTTTTCGCCACGCCGAATATTTGCGTGCTGGCCGCGTACACGGGGCTTTGGTACACGCTGTCCACGGTTCCCACGCCCAAATTTTGCAACGTTTGGTTGCGCGCCATGGGCGAAAGCCTGTAACCCATGGTTCTGAAAACTTCCGTAAGTTCGGGTTCGTCTTCGCTTGTGGCCAACCGCATCTTTTTTAAATCAGAGGGAACGCGCACCGGCGTTTTGGAAAAAAAACGGACCCACCCCACTTTAGACCATCCCAGCGTAAAAAAACCTTTTAATTTAAGGCTTTGTTCAATTTCCGGCGTTATATTTTCCATTACATAAGTTAGCTCGCCGTTATTTCGTATAAGGAGAGGCGCGCTTATCGTAAGTATTTTATCGTCTATTTTGCCAAGTCCGGGCGTTCCCAAAACGGCTATTTGTATTTGATTTAATTTTAGCTTGCGCAACAAATCTTCTTCGTTTCCAAGATTATTATGATAAATTATCAGCTCAACTTCCCCGCCGGTGATTTTCGACCATTCAGCGGAGATTTTATTAAACGCCTGCGCCCAGTGCGTTTTTTCAGGCACTATTGTGGCCATTTTTATTACAATTTTATTTTTTTGCGCTTTTTGCGCGAACAGGCCGCCCGGCTGGGCGAACAATAAAAAAAAAGCCGCCGCCCAAAAAAACATATTATTTTTACGCATAAAACCTCATATTAAACTGCTTCTTTGTTGTACCAAAAACATTAAGTTTGGAAAAGGGAAGCGGCCGGAATTTAACTTTTCGTCTAGTTTCAGGCGCGCGCGGCTAAGGAAAAGCGCGGAAACGGCTTTAACGCGAATTGTTCATTCCGGCGTTTTTCAATTGAGGCCGTCTCAATGCTTGCGGTTTTGGAACGGGCGCAATTGAATGTTTTATAATCTTTGGTTAAAATTATGGGGAACACCCATGAAGCGTTTTGTTTTTATATTTTTGCTTATTTTATTTTCACTTTACGGCGCCGCGGCTCAAATAGTCACTGCGGAAGATTATTTAAACAGGGTCGCGGACAAATACTCCAGCTTTCGGGACTACGAGGCGGATATAATGATAAGGCAGGGTTCCAGCAATATGACTGGTAAAATCAGTCATTTAAGGCCCCAGTTTTTAAGGATAGACTTTTCCCAGCCGTCAAATCAGGTGATAGTTTTTAACGGGGAGCAACTTACGGTTTATTTGCCGGAATACAGCGCGATTCTGAACCAGACTGTAACTGGCGGCAGGAACGGCGCGGAAATGGCTAGCGCGGCGGGCCTAGCTCTTTTGCGCAGAAGTTACGCGCCCGCCTACATTTCCAGCCCGAATCCGGTTCCGCTGGAAGAATCCGGGGAATCCGTTGTAAAACTGCGTTTAACGCCCCGTTCCGGCGGGCAAACCTACAAAGAACTGCTTTTAAGCGTAAATCCGGATTCGCTTTTTATACGGCGCATGGAAGGAATAACTTTTGGCGGTTCCAGCGTCCGTTTCGACTTTACAAACGTAAAAATAAACCAGGGAATACCGGAGGCGCGTTTTATATATGATTCGCCGGCCTCCGCGAATATGTACAACAACTTTTTGTTTAGGGATAAAAACTAAATTGACGATAATAGGCGAAAAATTAAAAGCCGCCCGCGAAGAAAAAGGCTACAGCATAGAGCATGTTAGCCGTGAAACAAATATAGCAAGCAGGTATATTACGGCGCTTGAAGAAGGCCGTTTTTCGCAATTTCCGGCGGAGGCGTATCTTATAGGTTTTTTAAAAAACTACGGGGAATATCTCGCCCTGGACGTTAAAGAATTGCAAGACCAATACAAAATGCACAAGATACAGGAGCAGCCTATTCCTGTAGAGCAACTGCTAAAAGAACAGCCGGGCGGGCAACGCATAGTAATCGAAGTGATAATCACGATTTTAGCCGCCGTCCTTATAGCGGCTTTAGTTTTTTATTTTGTAAAAAAACCTCAAAAGCCGGATTCTTTTACCACGCCTGAACGCCCTTCCGTTTACGAACTGACGGAAGGCGTCTTGGAGCAGCGCTTTTACGGCAAAGATACGATAAGGATAAACGGCGGCGGTTCCGAATGGACGCTGTCCGTTCAAAAAATCGCGGATTCCGTTATTTTAGGCGCTCCAGACGGAGTGTTGACGCTTAATTTAAACGATGTTGTAACTTCCGACATAAACGGGGACGGCGCGGGCGATCTTATAATTTCCGCCCAGGATTTTCTTCCCGGAAGTCCTGAATCAGGGGTTTTGCTTCGCCTGGAGTTGCTTTCAACTTCTTCGCCGGCGGAAGAACATCCGGCGACGCCCGGAAATTTGGATATACCCCAGGGGAATCAGGCTTCTAATTTACAGGCTATTTTTACGGGGCCCTCCCCTTTCCCGTTCACCGTGCAAATAAAATTCCAGGGCTATTGCATGTTGCGCTGGGAAGTTCTGCGGGAAGCGAATCAGGGGCGCAACGAGCGTTATTTTGTAAAAGGCGAAGACCTGGACGTTCAAGCTCAAAACGGGGTGCGGCTTTGGATTTCAAACGCTTCCGTAATTAAAACCCAGGTGATAGGCGGCGGGCGCACGGTGCCGGTGGACTTCGGCGGCCCTGGCGAAGTTGTGGTGGCCGACATAAACTGGATGAAAGACGCGGACGGGCGTTACAAACTAATCCAAACCCGGCTGGAAAATTAAAATGAATAAAGTCTTAGCGCGGTTGGGCGTCTTTTTTATAGGATTTCCGCTCTGCCTCGCGATAGTAATTTTTTTGCCGCAATACAATCATTTGGCGGCCAACCTGCTTGTTTGCGCGGTTTCCGGGGCGGCTTCAATTGAATTCGCCGCGATTTTGCGCAAAAGAAACTTTAACGTAAAAAACGCGGAAGCCGTGTTGCTGGGCGTTTTGCCGCCGCTTTTAGTTACAGCTCACGTTAGTTTCGGCGTTTCTTTCATGGCGCCTCTTTTGGTTTTCACCGCGGCGGCGGCGTGGGTTTTTGTTTCGCATATTCTGGTTAAGAAAAAAGAAGAAATAGAAAACATCATACCGAAAGCGGCTGGTCTTTGCGCCGTGCTTTTTTACCCTTCATTTTTTCTTTGCTGGATGATAATGATAAACGGTTTTTTATTTTTCCCGCATTTATTCGGCTTTTATTTAAGCCTTGTTATAATTACAGATTCTTTCGGCTGGTTTTTCGGAGTGTTGTTCGGTAAAAACAGCGGCGGATTAATAGCGATAAGCCCCAACAAAAGCGTAGCCGGATATTTGGGAGGGATAGCCGGGTCTGTCGCTTTAAGCCTTTGCGCGTCTCATTTTTTTCCGGGGCTTTTTGAGCCGTCAAAGCTTTCGCCGGCCGTTTCCGCGGTGATTATCGCTTTGGTGACGACGATAGCTTCCTCGGCGGGCGATTTGGCCGAATCCGCCCTTAAACGGAGCGCGTCGGTGAAAGATTCAGGCGACATAATTCCCGGACGCGGCGGAGCGCTTGATTCTGTAGACTCCCTTGCTTTCGCCGCTCCGTTTTTTTATTTTTGTCTAATAATCTTGTACAATTAGTCATATTTTTAGTAAAATTGAATATGGATCTTTCCAACGTTTTTAAAAAGTGCGAGGAAGAAGCTGTTTTTCAAAAAATAAGCGTTCCGGCGATAGACTCGTCCTTAAAAACTTCGTTAAACCGCAAGGGGAACGCGCTTTTTAATTCCGGCGATGTGGAAGGAGCCAGGCGTATTTTTATTACAACAGGATATTCAGACGGGCTTTCCCGTGTAGGCGACGCTTACAAATCAAAATCGCGGCTTATAGACGCATTAAAAATGTATCACGCCGCTCACGATAAAAAGAAGATAAGCTCTGTAAGCATGGAGCTTGCGATAATGATTAAAGGTTTAATTAGGGAAGATAATGGAAAGTCAAAATGATTCCGTTCCAGATAATCCAATTTTACATTCGGATTACATTGCAGAGTTGTCAAAACGGGGTTATCAATCTTTAAAAGAAAACTCCATTCCGCAGGCGGTTGAGTGTTTTTCAAAAATACTTGAGATAGATAAAAACAACAACTACGCGCTTGTAGGCATGGGAGATGCGGCCCGCAAAAAAAATCAGTACAGGCAGGCTATAACCTACTACGAATTCTGTCTCGACCTGTATCCAGGAAACAACTACGCGCTGTTCGGCCTGGCGGATTGTTTCAAATCATTAAACCAGTATTACAAAGCCATTGACGTATGGTCAAAATATCTTGAACACGATGATGGAAACATAACGGTTCTTACACGCATGGCGGACGCTTACCGCAAACTCCGCGATTTTAAAAATTCCAAAGAAGTATACCAAAGAGTTCTAAACATAGACGAATACAACCCTTACGCTATAATCGGGATGGGGCATCTTCATTACGATTTTAAAGAATACCGGGACGCGCTTTACTACTGGGAAAGAATGCTTGAAAGGCGCAGCATGGTTTCCGTAGACATCCGCGTTCTCACATCCATAGGAAACTGTCACCGCAAACTAAAAAATTTTGACGACGGCATAGTTTATTTTGACGCCGCCATACAGCGCGAGCCGTCCAATTTTTACGCGCTTTTCGGCCTGGCGGATTGTTTTAGAGGCCTTAACCAGCCTATACGCTCGCTGGAATACTGGAACCGTATTTTGGACATGGACCCCCGCAACAAAGTGATACTGACGCGGGCCGGGGACGCCTACTGCACCATGAAAAATTTTGACAAAGCGCTTGAATACTACAACCGGGCCCTAAGCATAGATTTCGACCCTTACGCCGTTTTGGGCCTATCCGTTGTAAACCGCGAGCGGGGGCGTTACGAACAAGCCGTTGAAGCTCTGCGGGGCCTTCTTAAAAACGAGCCGAAAAACCATCGCGTATATATTGAGTTATCCGAATGTTATCTGCGGCAAAACGACGTTGAAGCCGCTATAGAAATATTGCGTGAATTCGCGCAGTTCGGCATAAAAAACAACGCCATATTCGAAATGCTTATACGCCTGGAAAATCACGCCTGCCGCATTGACGGCGGCGGAATTTAGCGCGGCTACAACTTCCTAAAAAAAAGTTCTTTTACGCCGCGATTCTCGCGAAACGCTTTTTTTTCAAATTTAGTTTGCGGCCTCCAGGATGAGGGCGGGGCGAAGCCTGAAAAACTGTTTTTTAGGCCGGGCGTAAGGGATAGTTCTTCGAGCGCGGAAAAAGCGTAATGCTCCCAATCCGTTACAAAATAAATATACGAGCCGCTGGAAAGACGGCTTGAAAGAAGACCGGTGAACGGGCGCCGCAAAAGACGGCGTTTGTGGTGCTTTTTTTTTGGCCAGGGATCTGGAAAAAATATATGAAATCCGCCGGCGCTTCCTTCTTCAACATGATTTTCGATGATGTATTTCGCGTCCCCTTCAACTATCCTTATGTTGGGAACGCCTTCTTTATCTATACGCCAAAGCAATTTCCCTATACCGGATTTAAAAACTTCAATCGCCAGATAATTTATATTTGGAAAAGCTTTGGCTATAAGAATCGTGGCGTCGCCGTTTCCAAAGCCTATTTCTATAACCACCGGATTGGAGTTTCCAAAAACGGCGTTAAAATTAAAAACAGAGCCTTCATTGGGGCGCGCCGTCCACAACGGGTACAAATCGCCGTAAGCTTTTTTTTGAGCGTCCGTCATTCTGCCGCCGCGTAGCACATAACTTTTTACAGACGAAAAATCAGTTTGATTGCACATATACTTGCCTTGTAAGCGCGGAGGCGGCGCTTTCTACGTCCTCGCCCCAATACGAAAGCGACACGGTTTCAGGCGGGACGCCTAAAGCGGCTACGCTCCCCGAAGAATCGGATATATTAAGCGTCTGCAAATAAGAACCGAATGTGTCGTAACAAATTAACGCGCCGGAAGGATAAGCGTCTTCCACTTTCCATTCGCCGTTTTTTATTGAAAATGACGGGAACGGCCTTTTGCTTTCTTTTGGGACGTCAAAGCCGAAAGAACGCTCCGTTTGTTCGCCGCTTTTATCCGCGACGGCGACCCTCCAGCCGCCTGAGGGGAAAGCCTCCCCGCCCGAAGGCATGGCGATTGAACGCGAACCTATCCAGATATTCTCGCCGGATTCAAAAAAAACCCAGTTTTCCGGTTTAAGAACCCATAAAAGGCCCTCAAAATCATTGTAAAGGCGAATTTCCGCTATATCCTGCGGGCCGTCCGCGTCGTTTACAAGGGCGAAAAAAGAAAGATATTTTTCTATTCCGCCATCTTCTTCACAGTAAATTATACGCATATTCCAAAAAGAAACCTCAGGCCCGGATCTGGAACAAGAAACGAAAAACAACGCAAACGTCTGGGAAAGAATAAACGCGGCGCAAAACATACGCGCAATACAAATTTTCAAAAAACCAGCGCGGGCTTCCGGGATTTCCCCGCTGAAAAACGCCGGTTTTTTATTGCGCGACAAATTATGCAAACGCTATTTTCTCCACATATAATGCTTTCATAATTTTACCAGCTTATCACAAAACCGGAAGTTTCATCCGCCAAAAACACGGAGCTAGCCGGCGTTTTTAGCGAATATGTTTTTTTGTTATGCGTTATAACAGCCGGCGGCTGGTTTTTTAGTTCGGCTCCGGCGGCGTTTATATATTTTACAGAATACGCTTTGGGAAGATTTATGCTAAAAGCGAAATCATATCCGTTAAAAGCCTGGGATATAACCGAAACCATAGCATCATCTTTTACTATATCGTTGGATTCAAGACTCCGCCAAAAAAAGTATGTAAGCGTTTTTTTGCCGTCTTCTTCTTTGTAAATAATTCTTTGATTTTGCGACGAATTTAAATAACTTACGACGTCTTCTAATTTTTTAAACGCTATTTTTACGGTGTATACATCGTCCGAGCCGTCTTCTTTTTGTTCATAAGATTTTAGTTCCAGCCCCTCAACGTTTTTTATGGAGGCGGCGAAATCTTCTTTGCTTAAAGGCAGCGGCGGGCCGCTTTCCCTCAAAAAATCGCCCATAGAAGAAAATGTTTTTGCCACGCGGTATTCAAGCGCAACCGAACCGCTTCCGCCGCGTTTTACCGTAAAAGAAGCGGACGCCCCCACGCAAGACGCGAACAAAAAAGAAAAAGCCGCGGCGCAAGCAAAAAAAACGCGGCGCGAATTCATTTGTATTCTTCCCATGACTTTATTTCCAGTCCTTTTGTTTTATAATCTTCCAGAGCTTCTATAAACACCTGGGCTACTTTTATGTTGGTGATGAGCGGTATGTCAAAATCAACCGCCATACGCCGTATTAAAAAATCGTTTTTAAGTTCGTTTTCCGCGTTGTTTTTTGGAATGTTTATAATTAAATCCACTTTGCGGTTTTGTATATATTCTTTTATGTTGGGTTTTTCGCCGTCCTCAAGAGGCCAGGCCGCCTCTTCGGTTTTTATGCCGGCCTCATTTAAAAAAGCCGCCGTCCCGCGGCTCGCGCATAGCTCGTAACCCATAAGCGAAAGTTTTTTCGCGGACGCCAAAAACGAAAGTTTATCTTCTATTGGGCCGGTTGACAGCAAAATCTTTTTTTTGGGTATACGGTATCCAACCGAAAGCATGGCCTTTAAAAAGGCGTCGTTCATGTCGCTTCCTATGCATCCGGCTTCCCCCGTGGACGCCATCTCCACGCCGCTCACAGGATCCGCGCCCCGCAGACGGGAGTAGCTAAATTGGGCCGCCTTCACCCCCACCCACTCAAGATCAAGGGCGGAGCTTTTTATAACGGGAAGTTTTTCGTCCAGCATGGCGCGAACCGCCAGGTCTATCATATTTACGCGGGTTACTTTGGAGCAAAACGGAAAGGAGCGGCTGGCCCGCAAGTTGCATTCAATAACCAGAATTCTGTTTCGTTGCGCCAAAAACTGTATGTTGAAAGGGCCGGTTATAAAAAGCGCCTCCGCTATGCGCATTGATATTTTTCGCGCCTTGCGCACTGTTTCTATATACAAACGCTGCGCCGGAAGGGCTATTGTCGCGTCCCCGGAATGAACGCCCGCGTTTTCTATGTGTTCGGTTATGGCGTTAAATATAACTTTGCCGCGCTTGGCTACGGCGTCGATTTCTATCTCTTTTGAATTTTCTATAAATTTACTGATTACAACAGGATGTTCTCTTGAAACGTCCGCCGCCTCCGCAAGAAATCTTTCAAGCGATTCGTCATTCCAGGCGACGTTCATAGCCGCGCCCGACAGCACGTAACTTGGCCGTATTAAAACCGGATAACCGGCGGAGGAGGCGAATTTTTTGGCGTCCTCGAAGCTGGTAAGCTCCCGCCATTGCGGTTGTTCTATGCCGAGTTCATCCAGCAAACTGCTGAATTTGTTGCGATCTTCCGCCCTGTCTATATTCGCGGGGCTTGTGCCGTAAATAAGAGCCCCAGCCTCAAAAAGCTTTTCGGCCAGATTGTTCGGCGTCTGCCCGCCCACGGAAAGTATAACGCCGTCCGGCCTTTCACGCTCATATATATCCAGTATGCGCTCCAGGGTGAGCTCCTCAAAATAAAGGCGCCCGCATATATCATAATCCGTGGAAACCGTCTCTGGATTGCAGTTCACCATTATCGTCTCTCTTCCAGTCTCCCTAACCGTAGAGGCGGCGTTTACGCAACACCAGTCGAACTCGACCGAAGACCCTATCCTGTAGGCGCCTGAGCCCAGCACCATAACGCCGCATCCCAAAGAAGGAACGTCGTCTTCGGTTCCGTTATACGTCATGTAAAGGTAGTTCGTCTTGGCCGGATACTCCGCGGCCAGCGTGTCTATCTGTTTTACAACCGGTTTTATCCCCAAACTTTCCCGAATACGGCGCGCTTCGGCTTCTTTCGCCGAAAACAACTCCCCTATCCTGGCGTCGGAAAACCCTTTCTTTTTGGCTTCGAGCAAAAGATCCGCCGGAACCTCCGCCAAATTACGGCGCAAGAGCGCGAATTCTTTTATTTTTGTTTCTGTTTTTAATATGTTTTGAATTTTATACAAAAACCATTTATCGATTTTTGTTAAATCGTGAATTTTATCAATCGTCCAGCCTTGCGAAAGGGCGCGGTAAATGATGAATATGCGCCTGTCCGTCGGTTTTTTTAGGGCGCGTTCCATGTCTTTGACGCCCGGGCCGCAGTATTCGTCCTCTCCGGCCAGCCCGGGGGCGCCTATGCCGGTGCGCATACGCAACGCCTTTTGCACGGCTTCCTCAAAAGTGCGGCCTATCGCCATAACTTCGCCTACGCTCTTCATTTCGCTGCCTAATTCCAGGTTTACATTTTTAAACTTGGAAAGATCCCAGCGCGGAACTTTTACGGCGCAGTAATCCAAAGCCGGCTCAAAACAGGCTTTTGTAACCCTCGTCATGCGGTTTTCTATTTGGGTTAAATTGTAGCCGAGCGCCAGCTTGGCCGCCACAAAAGCCAGCGGATAGCCGGTGGCTTTGGAAGCAAGAGCGCTGGACCTGGAAAGCCTGGCGTTCACCTCAATTATGCGGTAATCCTCGTTTTGCGGGTTTAGAGCGTATTGAATGTTGCATTCGCCCACTATTTTTAAATGCCGTATGACGTTTATCGAAATTCCCCGCAACTTATGGTACTCGCCGTCCGTAAGCGTCTGCGAAGGGGCGATGACTATAGAATCGCCTGTGTGTATGCCGAGGGGGTCGAAATTTTCCATGTTGCAAACGGTAATGCAGTTGTCCGCCGAGTCCCGCACCACCTCGTATTCAATTTCCTTCCAGCCGCCCAGCCATTCCTCGACAAGAACCTGGGGCTTCTCGGCGTCCGCCGTCTGCGCAAACGCTTTTTCGCATCTTTCGCGCACCTCGTCTTCGTTTTCGCAAAGCCCGCTGCCGCCGCCGCCAAGCGCGAAAGCCGCGCGCACCATTACAGGGTAACCGATTTCTTTTGCGGCCTTAACAGCCGCCTCTGTTTTAACGCAGGCGCGGCTTCTGGCGGAAAGAGCGCCTATTTCCGCCAGCCTTTCGTTAAAAAGCTCGCGGTCTTCGGTGTCTTTTATAGCGGAAACGGGGGTTCCCAGCACGCGCACGCCGTATTTAGCCAAAACTCCGGAACGCTCAAGCTCCACCCCGCAGTTAAGCGCGGTTTGCCCGCCGAAAGAGAGCAAAATCCCGTCCGGCGCTTCTTTTTTTATAATTTCTTCTACGTACTCAGCGGTAACCGGCAAGAAATAAGTCGCGTCCGCCATGCCGCTGCTGGTTTGAATGGTCGCGATATTCGGGTTGATTAGCGCCGTTTTAACGCCTTCTTCGCGCAAAGCTTTTAGCGCCTGGGAGCCGGAATAGTCGAACTCGCCGGCCTGCCCTATTTTAAGGGCGCCGGAGCCTAACAACAAAACTTTTTTTGGGAGATTCATAAATTCTTTTGGCAGTATAACGGCAAAAAAAAGGCTTCGCAATACGGCTTTTGCCGCGGCAGGCGGATTTTACGCGAAAGACGCGCGGCTTTAACGCAACGGGGAGGCGTTAAAGCCTTGAAACGGCGAAAAAACGCCCGAATAATGCGTTACATCTATTTAACGCCGCGCTATTTTCAATCGGGCGCGGATTCTGTATAGTTAATTTCGTGATTATAAATCTTTCTAACGTTTGGAAGAGCTACAGCCTTGGCAGCGTAAAAATAGACGCTCTTCGCGGAATAAATCTTTCCATCAAAAAAGGCGGCTTCGCCGCCGTCGCGGGGCCTTCAGGTTCTGGCAAAACCACAATAATGAACATAATAGGCCTTATCGACAAACCTTCTTCGGGAAAAGTCTTTATCCAAGGGAGGGAAACCTCCACCCTTTCAAGAGGCGAGCTTACAAACATAAGACGGGAAACGATTGGTTTTATTTTTCAGTCTTTCAACTTGCTGCCGGTGCTTTCCGTTTTTGAAAACGTGGAACTGCCGTTGCTTTTAAGCAAAAAAACACAAAGCGGAAGCGGCAAAACTGAGCGGCGCGAATGGGTGGAAAGCCTTTTGGAAGCCGTGGGCCTGGCGGACCGTAAAAACCACCTGCCTTCCGAGCTGTCGGGCGGGCAGCAGCAGAGGGCCGCCGTGGCGCGGGCGCTTGTTACAAAACCGGCGCTTGTTATAGCGGATGAACCCACCGCAAACCTGGATTCCCATAACGGTGAAAAAATACTGTCTTTAATGAGGAGCATGAACGTCTCGCACGGAACCACGTTTGTTTTTTCCACCCACGATTCAAAAATATGGGAGATGGCCGGCCATGTTATATACCTTCAAGACGGTCTTATAAAAAGTGAAAGCGGCGGGAAAAGCGCGGCGGGGGAAAAAGCGTGATTTGGCGCCTGGCGTTAAAAAACATATTACGCAATAAAAAAAACAGTTTTGTAATAGTTTTGCTTATTACAACGATAACTTTTTTGTTTTTTATAGGCAACAGCATACTTTCCAAAACCTCAGACGGCCTTAAACGTTCTTACACCGAAAGCCTCACCGGAGACCTGGTTGTGCAAAAAACCGGCGACGTAACGATGAACCTTTTTGGAGCCAACGCCCCGGTTATAAGCGAATACTTCACCATTCCGGTTTTAAGCGCTTACAACGCGATATACAACCTAATTATGGGGGAAGATGAGGTTGAAAGCGCCGCCGGGCAGGTTTCTTCCAGCGCCGTTCTGCGTTACGGGGAAAAAAACTACGGCGTTTTAATATGCGGCGTAAACCCGTCCGAATACTTCCCTATTTTTCCCGGAATTAAGCTGGAAGAAGGGTCTTTTCTTAAAAACGGCGAAGAAGGTTTTATGATTACAGCCGAGGCGGCCATGGACTACGAACGCGACACGGGGTTAAAAGCGCGGACCGGGTCTTATTTTACGTTTACGGCGGCTGGAAGATCGGGTTTTAAGATAAGGGAATCCGTTCTCACCGGAATTTTTTCGTACAAAAGCCCGGGCCGTTTTATGAACGGCCTTGTAATTATGGACGTTCAGACGGCGCGAACTCTTTCCAGCATACAAACTTCAAGCGGCGGGGCGGAAGTTTCTTCTTACGCCCAGTCGCTTTTGGATATGGAAGATGAAGACGCCGTTTTTTTCAACGCTCTGCCGGACGCACCGCCCCCCGGCGAAACATACAGCGGCGCGGAGCCGCCGGCTCAGGAAGAAGTTGCAGCCGCGGCGGACGGCGGCGACTGGAACTTTATAATTGTAAAATTAAAACCGCGAACAAACGCCGGCGTCTTTATTTTTCAACTAAACAAGATTTTGGAAAAATACGGGGCGCGAGCCGTAAACTGGCGTTTAGCCGCGGGCGGATCGGCGGTCGTGGTGTTTATGATTTCCGCGCTTTTTAACGCGGGTCTTATAATTGTAAGCGTAGCGGGCGTAATAGCCGCGGTTAATATACTGCTTATATCGGTGTTCAAAAGAACGCGGGAAATTGGAACTTTAAAAGCGATAGGCGCATCGGACGCTTTTATACGCGCCCTTATAATAGGCGAAAACGCCGCGTTGGGGCTGTTTTCCGGCGTTTTGGCCTCCTCTGCCGGAGCGCTTTTTTTAAAGGCGCTAAACAGCGGCGGCTTATATATAGAAAATGAAATACTGGCCAATATGTTCGGCGGAAACGTATTAAACATAGGATTTTCTTTCGGAACAGCCGTAGCTTCGGTTTGCGCGGCGCTCGCTCTCAGCGTTATTTCTTCGCTGTACCCCGTAGGAATCGCCGTAAAAATAGAGCCTGTAGAAGCTCTGTCGAGGGGTTGAAAATGAGGGCGGCTGAAGCTTTTAAATTATCGTTAAAATATTTAATCCGCCACCGCAAAAGGTACTTTTTTTTGTTCTGCGCCCTGTCTTTTGGATTTTGCGCCGTAACGGTGATTATGTCCATAAAAGACGGCATGGAACGCAACGTTTTTCTCTCCGCCCAGAGCCATTATTCCGGCGACGTGGTTGTTATGGGCAGGGACGCGGAATCTGAAATTTCAGGCCATATATCAAACGAATATATACAAATTATAAACAGCGCGGTTTTGCGGTCAAAAAAAACTCCCGTAAAACAGATTATGCGCACCCAATATTTTGGGGACGCGAATCTTTTTCATGACGGAGAAAACGTAACGGCGAAATATATTTTGGGCGTGGATTGGGAAGCCGAAGCGGATTACATAAACGCCCTCTCTTACGACTCAAGGATTGATTTTGAAGTAAAGAATTCAAAGCTAAAAAAAGCGCCGCCGCTTAAACTTACGGAAGAAAGCATACTTCTTTCGCAACCGCTGGCGGAAAAAATAAACGCCAGAGCGGGCGATAAAATTATTTTAGAAGTGGAGAACGCCGCCGGCCAAATGGACACGGCGTATTTTGTGGCGGCGGGCGTTTTTAAAGACAACTCAATATTCGGGTTTTACAAGTGCTTTACAAGCCGCGCCCGGCTTAACGCGCTTTCCGGATTTAAACCGGACGAATGTTCCGTAATCGGGCTTTATTTTACGGGCGAAAAAGAAGCCGAGGAAGCCAGGGCCGATTTGCAGAAAAATCTGGAAGGCAAGCTGCAAATAAGCGGGTACACGCGCAACCGCGCCGAATGGCGCGGCGAGCTTGCGAAAAACTGGGACGGGATAATGATTTTTCTGCTTTCGCTTCCGGTCTTTCTTACGGAAGTCACCGACATACTTTCGTCAATAAATTTGATTTCGTTTATACTGTATATTATGATGTTAATGATAATTTTTGTGAGCGCCGCGGTTACATACCGTTTAATTTTTCACGAGCGAATAAAAGAAATCGGCGCAATGCGCGCCATAGGTTTTAGTTCCGGCGCGATAGTCGCGGTTCTGGCTTTGGAAACCGCGTTTCTGTCAATTGTATCGATAGCGTCCGGTTTTATTCTGGCTTTGATTGTAAATAAATGTTTTTCTTTTGTTTCGTTTTCGTGGATTCCAGGGTTGGATACATTTTTAGAGGGCGGGCGCCTTTCAGTTGTGTATAAAACAAAAATTGTTTTGCTAAACGCAAGCGCGGTTTTTGTAATGCTGTCTTTGGCGGTGCTTCCGCCGGCCTTCCGTCTTTCGCGCTCGCCGCTCGCCCTTATGCTGACGGGAGCCTCAAAGGAGTAACGCATAATGAAAAAAACCATTTTTATTTTTTGCCTGCAAGCCGCCTGTTTGTGGGCGGTTTTCGCGGATGACGCGGAGCTGTTAAAAACAGCCGATTCGCTGGCAAGCTATATGGACGCCGATTTTTCCGCGCTGTACACGATAGTGCAGGACAAGCCCGGGCAGGGGCGCAGCGCCACGGAAGCGCTCGTGTACAGGCGCGACTCCTCCGAAACTTATGTAATTATAATTCAAAAACCGCCGGTGAGCAGGGGGCAGGGTTATTTAAAACAGGGAAACACGCTTTGGTTTTACGATCCTGAAAGTAAAAAATTCAACTCCACTTCCAGCAAGGAGCGCTTCCAAAATTCAAACGCCCGCAACAGCGATTTTACGCGCTCTACGCTTTCCACAGATTACAAAGTGTTGAAAGGCGAGAACGGGAAGTTAGGCCGGTTCAACTGCCGCATACTAACGCTGGAAGCGGTTACAAACGAAGTCGCCTACCCTAAAATGAAAATCTGGATTAGCGATGATTCCCTTGTGCGTAAAACCGAAGACTACAGCCTTTCCGGCCAGCTTTTGCGCTCAAGCGCAATTCCCGACTACTATATTTTGGAAGGCCGGTATATTCCAAAAGCGATACTGCTAACGGACGAAATGCGCGGAGCCAAAATAAACGGTAAATTTGTAAAAGAAAAGACCCAGATTACGATTACAACGCCGTCTTTTAAAAAACTTTCCAACGGTTTTTTTTCCAAAGCGTACCTGGAACAAGTTAATAAATGAAAAAATTACACGTCTTATTTTTATTCCTCTTTATTCAGCCGTGCGTTTTTTCGCAGGAAGAACTTTTGGATTCGGAAGGCGATTCTGTTTTCAACTCCGCCCAGGGAGTTCAAAAAATTAATGAAAGCGCTAAAACCTCGTTTGTTTTTGGGCCGGGTTTTTCCATGGACGCGAATTATTCGCTTGGGCTCGGCGTTTTTCCCGGATTTAGCGAGACGCCTTGGAATTTTAAAGACCCCTGGCGTTACAATGAAAAATCAGAAACATTCGACACTATAATAGGAGCCTCTATGGAGGCATCCCTTAGCCTTGACATACAACCTTCCAGCGTGTTGCGAATTCGCCAGACTATAACTTTTTCCATACCGGAATCGCAGGGAAACGAAATACCGATACTTTTTAAAGAATTTTTTGTGGATTATAATTTGCTGAACATAGCCTATTTTAAAGCCGGAAAATTTGACATAAAGTGGGGGGTTTCGCCCAACTACCCTTACACGGATTTGTTGTCCCGGCTGCCCTCGGATATAGAAAGCCCGGGCTCCGCCTACAATCTAAAAATGGACGTCCCCATAGGCATAGGAGGGCTTCAATTTGTGGTGATAGCGCGTAACGAGCTGCTCGCTGAAACAAAAAAACCAAGGATAGAAGAATTCGGCTACGGTCTAAAATTCAACTTCGCGATTCCGTTTATAGACGTGGATATGGGGGTTTTCGGGCAAAAACTGCTTCCGTTGCGCTCGTTTATATCGGCGCGAAAAACATTGTTTAAAAACACCGAATTATACGCCGAGGGCATGCTTACATATAAAAATCTTAATTTATTTAACTGGAGCGGCGAGGAAATTGAATATTTATTTTCGTACAACGCCGGTTTTTTACAGCCTTTTTTTTCGGATAAACTTAATATAAACATGGAATTTTTTTACGACGCGGAAGAAACGGATTACAGCGTTACAAAAAACAAATTAAAAACTGACGAAGATGATAAAACGCCGCTTTTTTCCGGGTTTAACGCCGCCGCCAACCTTATATTTAATCCGGGGATTTTTTTAAACCCCATATTTTTTGTAAACCTGCTGTATTCTTACAACTCGGCTTCGGCGCAGGCTACAGCCGGCTTGCGCATAGAACCGCTTAAACACCTAAAGCTGTTTTTTACGGTTACAACCGCGCTGGGCGAACGCGGCGAAGAATCTTACTATTACGAAAACGCGGACATAGTCAACAGGCCGTTTGCGTTTGCGATAATAGCGATGATAAACGGCATATATAATTTTAATCATTTTGAATGATTGGACTTGTTCGCTCTTCCCCGGTTGGTTGTCGCCCAAGTCTTGCGAAATGTTGCGCATTTTGCGTTTTTTAAGGGGAAGTTGACTGAACCCAAGCCTTAAGCTTGGGGTTTCAGCTTGCGGAAACTGAAGTTTCCGAACAAGTCTATTAAAAGCCGCGTCATAAATAAACCGGCGCGCGCTTATGTTAGCGCGGCTTGACGCGGAAAAACAAAAAAATTGCGGGCTAATCAACGTTAGAGTTGTTCAGAAACTTTAAGTTGCCGCAAGCCGGGAGCGGCCGCCGGGCGCATCTTGGCCGGCGGATGCTAAAAAATAAGGATTTGCGCGATGAGTATGTATATAATTGAGGGCGGGCGCCCGATAAGCGGCAAAATAAAAGCGAGCGGGAACAAAAACGCGGCTCTGCCCTGCATAGCGGCTTCTCTTTTAACAAGCGAATCTATAACGCTTTCCAACGTGCCTGATATAGAAGACGTTCATGTTATGCTGGAAATATACCGCACTCTGGGAGGAACGGCGGAAGAAATAGCACATAACTGCTGGAAATTGAACGGCGCGAATATAAAATCGTGCGCCATACCGGAAGTTCTGGCCGAAAAGATTCGCGCTTCCATTTTGTTCGCGGGCCCGCTTGTAGCCCGCACCGGGCAAGCCGTGCTCCCGCCGCCCGGCGGGGACGTTATAGGCCGCAGGCGCCTTGACACTCACTTTTTGGCGCTGACTCTGCTTGGCGCCAAGGTTCGCGTGAACGGCGTTTACGAGTTTAAGGCCAAAAAGCTGTCGGGCGCGGATATCTTTTTGGATGAGGCTTCGGTGACGGCTACGGAAAATGCGGTTATGGCCGCTGTCTTCGCGTCCGGTGAAACCGTTGTAACAAACGCCGCCTGCGAACCCCATGTTCAGGATTTATGCCGAATGTTAAATCTAATGGGCGCGAAAATAACCGGTGTAGGCTCCAACATATTACACATAACAGGAGTGAAAAAGCTTGGCGGCTGTGAATTCCAGCTTGGCGCTGATTTTATGGAAGTAGGTTCTTTTTTGGGATTAGCCGCCGCTACAAGGGGCGAGCTGGAGATTGAAGGGGTGCTGGCCTCCGAAATAAGGCCGGCGAAAATAGCTTTTGGCAAACTGGGCGTGTCGTGGGAACACAGCGAAAAAACCATATATATATCAAAAAAACAACAACTTAAAGTAAACAACGATATAGGCGGGATGATACCAAAGATAGACGACGCCCCATGGCCGGGGTTCCCGCCGGATTTAACCAGTATTATCACCGTGCTGGCGACGCAGGTTGAGGGGACGTGCCTTATTCACGAAAAAATGTTTGAATCGCGTATGTTTTTTGTGGATATGCTTATAGGCATGGGCGCCCGCATAGTTTTGTGCGACCCGCATCGCGCCGTAATCTCAGGCCCGGCGGAACTTACCGCAAGCGTGCTTACAAGCCCGGACGTGCGGGCGGGCATGGCTATGGTTATAGCCGCGATGTGCGCCAAAGGAAAAAGCGTGATACGCAACGTCTACCAAATAGAAAGAGGCTACGAAAACATCATAAAACGCCTTACCGCCATAGGAGCGAAAATAGACAGGGCCGAATAAAAACGCCCGCGACACAAGAGTTTTCGCCGCCAAAGCGAATCCCAGGAAGCCGCGCGGCGCAACAGGGCGCTGAAGGCCCCGTTGCGGAGGCGCGGGCGCTTTTAGGCCGGGAGCCGTCCGCCGCCGTTTGTATGTTTTGACGTCTGCAAGGCGGGCGCCGTTCAACCGGCGTTCTTGACGTTCATTTTTAATCCTTGATAGACTACAACGATATTGCGCCCAGATGGTGAAATTGGTAGACACACTGGCTTCAGGTGCCAGCGCCGTTAAAAGCATGGGAGTTCAAGTCTCCCTCTGGGCAATTAAACGGTTGTTGCGCCGTTTAATTCAACGGAAATCACATGGACATATTAACCCAAAAATACGAATCCTTGCTCAACCTTATAAAAAAACAAAAAAGCGCCGCGGTGGCGTTTTCAGGCGGCGTGGACAGCTCTTTTCTTTGCTACGCGGCGGCGCGGGCTTTGGGAGAAGCGTCAATCGCGATTACTTTAGTTTCACCCATGCTTCCTAAAACCGAACTCCAGTGGGCGCGGCGTATAGCGGCCCTAACCGGCATACGGCACATTATTTTAGAAGACGGCGGCATAGAAGACGCCGTGGCGGAAAATCCAAAAAACCGCTGCTATTACTGCAAAAAAATAGAGTTTGGGGCCATTATACAGGCCGCAAAAGAAAACGGCGCTTTCACGGTTATGGACGGCTCCAACGCCGACGACGAGAACGACTACAGGCCGGGTCTTAAAGCGGTGGAAGAACTGTCGGTTCTAAGCCCTTTGCGCGAATGCGGCTTTACAAAAGACGAAATACGCCTGCTTTCCAAAAAAGCCTCCCTTCCAACCTGGGACAAGCCGCAGGCGGCGTGCCTGGCCTCGCGCATCCCGTACGGAGAACGCATAACGGCGCAAAAATTAAAGCGGGTGGAAGAAGCGGAAGAAGTTATGCGCAATTGTGGCTTCAACCAGTTTCGCGTGCGTTCCCACGGGGATATAGCTCGCGTAGAAGTTGACGCGAAAGAGCGCCGTCTTTTTTTTAATGAGGATTTTTTGGACGCGCTTTCCGCCGGCATAAAAAAAACCGGTTTTACTTACGTTTGTTTTGAACTGGAGGGCTACAAAACCGGCAGCCTTAACGCTCCTGTTTTGGAAGGCGGCTATGAAAACTCTGCATTTTGATTGCTTCGCCGGCGTATCAGGCGACATGGTTCTTGGGGCCCTTGTGGATTTGGGGGTGAACGAGGACGAACTTTTAACAGAATTAAAAAAACTTCCGCTAAAGGGCTGGAGCCTGAATTTTTCCAGGGAGGAGAGGGGCGGAATATACGGAACCAGGGCCGTTGTAAACGCGGACGTCAAAAACGCCTCCAGCGGCGGCGGCGCGGGCCATAGCCATGAACACGACGGCGAAGCGCCGCATAACAGTTGGCGGGAAATCCGGCGTATGTTGCTGGAATCGGGTTTGCGGGAGGACGCCAAAAATACGGCGTTGCGAATTTTCTCGCGCATAGCGGAGGCGGAGGCTTCCGTTCACGGCGTAAATTGCGAAGACGTTTGTTTTCATGAAGTCGGGGCGGTCGATTCGATTATAGACGTGGCGGGGGCCGCCGTTTGTCTTGGCATACTCAAACCGGACAGGATAACGGCCGGCCCCTTGGAACTGGGCGGCGGCTCTGTAAAGTGCGCTCACGGGGTTTTAAGCGTTCCGGTTCCAGCCGTGTTAAAACTCTGCGAAGGGCTTCCCGTTAAGACGGGCGGTTTTAACCGCGAGATGACCACGCCTACGGGGGCCGGAATTTTGGCCGTCTGCGCGGACTCTTTTACGCAAACGGGCGCTTTTACGCATTTAAAAACCGGCTGGGGCGTAGGCGCTCGGATTCTAGACAAACCGAATGTGCTTTGCGTCTCCTGGCGCGAGGAAGAAGCGGCGCCGGGCGGCGGCTCTGATTTTATAACCGAAACTTTGTACGAATCTCGCGCCGCCATTGACGACATGAGCGCGGAAGAGCTCGCCTTTTTATCGGAATCTCTTTTCAAAGCCGGGGCTTTGGACGTTTCGCTTTCTCCCTGTGTAATGAAAAAAGGGCGGCCTGGAACTGAAATTTCCGCGTTATGCGATATAAAGGCGTTTAACGGCGTAAAAGAATGTTTTTTTCAAAAATCGGCCACGCTTGGGTTGCGCGTTTTTAAAGTTGAAAGAATAAGTCTTAAACGCGATATACATGAAGCGAATACTATTTACGGAAAATTGCGAAAAAAGAGCGTAAACAGGGGCGGGATGGAGACTTTCAAAATTGAATATGAAGACCGGTTGAATTTCGCGAATAAAAAAAATATTTCGCTTTTTCAAGCGGACGTTCTTTTAAGAGAGGCGTTGCGGGATTGCGGCGGTGAAAAAGAGTGAAGAATCCGGCGCTGGAGCTGGTTTTACGCTCTTTTAAAGAAGGCGCGGCCGATTTAGAAGAAGCGAAAAAGCGTATTTCCGCCCTTTATTCAACTGATTTAGGTTTTGCGAACATAGATTTACGGCGGGAGGAGCGGACTGGTTTTCCGGAAGTTGTTTTTTGCGAGGGCAAAAGCGACGCGCAAGCCGCCGCGATAATTTTAGAGACGGCCAAAAACGGGCGCCCTGTTTTTGCCACGCGCTCCCGCCCTTCCATTTTTGAAGCCGTAAAAAAGGAAAACCCGCTTGCCGTTTACGATTTGGAAGCGCGGACTCTTTCCATAGGCGAATTTGTAAAAAAAGAAGACCGCGCCGGGCTTGTAATTGTAGCCTGCGCCGGAACGTCCGACATAAACCGCGCGAAAGAAGCGTTTAACACGGCGGAATTTTTCGGCAGCAACACGCGCCTGATAGCGGATATAGGCGTGGCCGGCATACACCGGCTTTTTTCGCGCATGGATGAATTGCGCGAAGCCAAAGTGGTTGTGGCGGCCGCGGGGATGGAAGGCGCCCTTGCGGGCGTTTTAGCCGGCCTGCTTTCCGTTCCGGTAATCGCTTTACCAACCAGTGTAGGTTACGGGGCGGCGTTCGGCGGCATTTCCGCGCTTTTGGGAATGCTCACTTCATGCGCGCCGGGGGTTTCCGTAGTAAACATAGACAACGGTTTTGGCGCGGGCTATCAGGCGAACCTTATAAACCGGGCTTCATTTAGATAGCCCGGTCTTTGCGTCAAATCCGCCGCCGGGACTGGCGCAAAGGCCCTCGCCGCGGCAAAACCCAACAGCCCGCCGCCAGTGGCGTAGCGCAAAGGCCCTCGCCGCGGCAAAACCCAACAGCCCGCCGCCAGCCGCTGATTATCAGAGCTTACAATCACAAGCCTCTAAAGCGCGTAAAATTTCCATAAAACCGGAAAACGCCGTTTGATAAATAAGTTTGATTGTAAATGGCGGCGCGTTTTGATATAATCTTTTTATAAATGGAAAAAATTTTAGTATTGGATTTCGGAAGCCAAACTACGGCGTTGATAGGCCGGCGCCTCCGCGAAATGGGCGTCTTCGCGGAAATAAAGCCTGGGGAGGTTGAACTTTCGCAAGATGTTTTAAAAGACGTTTTGGGAATAATCCTTTCCGGCTCTCCGGCTTCGGTGTATAACGGAGGGCCGGCCCCCCGCCCTTTTATATACGAATGCGGCCTGCCGCTTCTTGGAATTTGCTACGGGCTTCAGCGCATGAACGTAGATTCAGGCGGGCTTGTTGAGCGTCTAAAAAACGTGGAGTACGGCGCCGTCGAGGTTTCTATGGAAGACGGCGGCGAACCGCCGCGCATAGCCGAAAGCGCCTTTTTAAACGGGTTCCCCAAAAAAACTTTTCGCGCGTGGATGAGTCACGCGGACACGCTCTCGCGCCTTGCGGACGGTTTCACCCTCCGCGCCAAAAGCGCTTCCGGCTTCCCGGCCGTTGTAACGCATAACAAAAAAAACTGGTTCGGCGTACAGTTTCATCCTGAAGCAACTCATTGTGAATGTGGAAATGATATACTCGCTTCTTTCGCGTTTAATGTATGTAAATGCAACAAGACATGGAGCGTGGAAAAATACGCGGACGAAGCGGTTGAACTGGTGAAAAAACAGGCGGGCGGCAAAACCGTTCTTTTGCTTATTTCAGGCGGGGTGGATTCCATGGTTTGCGGAGCCTTGCTTTTAAAAGCTCTTCCAAACGAAAAAACACACCTTATGTATATAGACACCGGCCTTATGCGCAAGGGAGAAACGGAAGAAGTATTGGAAGCGCTCGCCCTCCTTAACGCGAAAAACACGCATATCGCGCGCGCCGGCGATTTGTTTCTAAACGCTCTTAAAGGAAAGAGCGATCCGGAAGAAAAACGCAAGATTATAGGCGATCTTTTTATTACAGTCCAGGAAGCCGAGGTGGCGAAGCTTAAACTGCCCGGCGATTATCTTTTGGCTCAGGGAACCTTGTACACGGATATGATAGAAAGCGGCAAAGGCTGCGGAAAAAACGCGCGGGTTATCAAAAGCCATCATAACGTCGCAAGCCCGCTTGTGGCGGCGAAACGCGAAAAGGGGCTTATTATAGAGCCGCTTTCAGCGCTTTACAAAGACGAAGTCCGCGCTTTGGGCCGGATTTTGGGGCTTGCGGATAAATATGTTATGCGGCATCCTTTTCCAGGCCCCGGGCTGGCCGTGCGTGTTATGGGCGAGGTTACAAAAGAAAAACTTGACGCGCTTCGCGAGGCGGACGCTGTTTTTATAAACGAGCTTAAAAAACGGCGCGTAAAAGACGGCTCTAAAACCCTTTACGACGATATATGGCAGGCTTTCGCCGTTCTTTTAAAAGAACGCTCGGTGGGGGTGGCCGGAGACGAGCGCAAGTACGGCTTTGTCGCCGCTTTGCGCGCGGTCGCAAGCGCGGACGGCATGAGCGCGGACGTATATCCTTTTAATATAAACGACCTAATCGAAATTTCCACGGCCATTACAAACGCCGTAAAAGAAATAGGCCGCGTAACTTATGACGTGTCAAGCAAGCCGCCGGCTTCTATAGAATGGGAATAATGTATGGAAAAATTTACGCGCCCAAGTTGGGATGAATACTTTATGAGCGTATGCGACGCGATTTCACTGCGCTCCACCTGCGGCAGGGGCCGCAGCGGGGCTGTAATAGCAAAAGACAACCAAATCCTGGTTACAGGCTACGCCGGCGCGCCCAAAGGCCTTCCGCACTGCGATGAGGCCGGACATATATTAAAACAAATCACCCACGAAGACGGCTCGGTTACAACTCACTGCGTTAGAACCGTACACGCCGAACAAAACGCCGTCTGCCAGGCGGCGCGGCGCGGCGTGGCGATAGAAGGCGCCACCGTGTATTGCAGGATGACGCCGTGCAGGACTTGCGCGATGTTGCTGATAAACTGCGGAATAGTCCGGGTGCTTTGCCAGCGCAGGTATCAGGACGCCTCCGATTCAGAGGCCATGTTTAAAGCTTCCGGCGTAAAGCTAGAATATGTGCATGACGAAATCCAAAAATACTAAAACTCTTGTTTTCAAATATAAATTATTTTTATGCAAAAAAGTTTCCCGAAAGTTTAAGTTTAAGAAAAACGGCGCCGGATCCGGCTGGAAAAACCGCCTTTCCGGTCTTTTTCAAATAATTTTTTCCCGAAGCAGGCCGGTTTTTTGGAAAAATTCAACATTCTTTTTTTTATCCGTATTGTGCGCCGGAGCGCGTTTAGACGCCCAGGATTCTTTTTACTGGGACGATCCAAAATTTTTTGACGGCGGCCCCTCTTATTCATCCAGTTTTCCGCTCGCCGCCTCAGGCGGAGGCGTTTCGGTTTTGGCCTGGCAGGAAGCGGAAATTTCAGACGGCGGGGGGCGAATATACCTTTCTTTCGCGGTTTATTCGGAAACGGCGGACGGCGGAGCTGAGAAAAAGGGGGTTTGGAATAAAACAAGCCGTTTCGCCGGCCCCTACGCTTTTATCGGGGAACAGCCGTGGATATACAACCTGTATGTGGACAAAGACGGAAAAATAATTTTCACCGCGTCTTATTCCGCCTTCGCCGCGCAAACTCTTGTTTCAAAAGACGGCGGAAAAACTTTTACAAGCTCTTTTTTGCCGCAAAAGCCCCCGCCTGAAAATTCGCAAAACTTTTACAACGGCGCGGAAGAAGAAACCATAGCGCCTAAAGTTTTTCAAACGTCAAACGGGCGTTACCTGATGTTCACTCAAAGAAGTGAAAATCAGGCGCTCACTTTATTTTACGCCAGTTCAAAAGACCTGGTTTCGTGGACGCCTTTTGAGCCGTTTATACAACAAGACGGGGAAAAAAATCTTACTCTTAACTTTCTGCCGGAACACGCGAGTTTTGAAGGCTGTGAATATGTTGTTTTTCAATCCTACGTCCCCGGAGAGAACAACCGGATGTCTTTTCAGCTATACATTAAAAAAAGTGAAGATTCAGGCCTTACATGGACGCCCGCCCGCCGTTTGACGGATTTTAGGGATCCGGTTTCCAATGTAACGGAAAGCCCCGATTTTTTTAACAACGAAAGAGCCCATATAAGCGCGAGAGAAACTTCCATGCTTCTTGTTTGGGAGCGAAAGTATATAAACGGAGGCAGTTTTATATACGCTTTAAATATTGGAAAAAGCGGCGAGCCTTTAGGCAGGGCGGAAAGAATAAGCTCAGGCGAAACGTCCGGCTACGCGCCGCGCAGTCTAAGTTCAGGCGGCGCGGCCCTTGTGGTGTGGTTTGAAACTTTAGGCGCCGGGAACGCCGTCTACGCCGCCGTGCGCCGGCCTTACGGCTGGGAAAGGCGCCGCGTATCCCAGGCCTCAGGCGCCTCCATCCTGCCAGCCGTCGCGCAAACAGAGTCGTCGGTTTACATATTTTGGCAGGACGCTAACGGAGGGCGCATTTACATTTGCTCACAGGACGAAAACGTTCTTTCGCCCAAAGTTACGCCGCTTAACTTCGTTTACGGCGAGCCGGTCAACTCAAATTTAGCGCGAATTTCCTGGATTCCCCCACGCGACTCCTCCGGCATACGCGGTTTTTCATGGGTTTGGAGCATGGACGAAAACGCCTCCCCGCCCAGGGAGGTGATGGCCGGAAGCGGCGTCTTAAGCGCGGAATTCCCCGTCTACGAAGACGGGCCGCACCATTTCGCCCTGTCCGTCTGCGACTCCGCCGGAAATTGGTCGCAGCCCGCCAGAACGGTTTTTTTGCGGGATACGAAGCCGCCCGAAACCCCGATTATAGCACATAACCCGCTGGACGCGAAAGGATATTTTTTATCGAACACCTTTTCCATAAAATGGGAGGGGGGCGCGGAAGGAGACGCCGCCGGCTACAACTGGAGCCTTCAATACGCCGGAACGCTGGAGGGCTCAGGCGGCGAATGGGCGGGGGTCGCGGCTTCCCTGGAAAAAACGTTCTCCGCCCCCTCCCAAAAAGCGCTGCGCGTCATGGGTTCGGCGGAAAGCGCTTATTACACCAACGCGGATAACGGGGTGTATAGATTTGTTTTATACGCTATAGACTCAGCCGGAAACGTAAGCCGTCCGGCCGTATATTATTTTAAACTGAATAAATACATAGTTAGAACTTTTATAACTGTTTTAAATTCATTCCAGGATGAACAGGGAGTTTTTTCGCTTAGAATTATAGGGCGCGGTTTTAAATCCGGCGGGAATGCGCGGACTGTTTCGTTTAGGGGAAAAGGCGGTTCCAGCCGCGAGAGGATTTTAAAAGACGGGCGTGATTTTTTGGTGAAAAGCGACAGGGAAATTTATGTTCCGTCCGTTGAACATATTCCAGAGGGCGAGTATTATGTCGTGGTAGACCATCCTTTGCGCGGAGAAGCGGAAAGCCCCAATTCCGTGTATATAGGCCGTACGCAAACGGTAAAACACGGCGATTACACTTCGTTATGGAAACCGCTATGGCGGGCGAACTTAGAAAACGTTTTTATTTTAAATCCGTCCGTCATAATAATTTTCGCCGCCGCTGTTTTTTGTTTTGGTTTAATTTTTTTAACCTGCTGGACTTTTGCTTTTATAATAAAAGAAAAAGAAGCTACGGCCCTGGAGGCGCTCGCTGTTTTGAGTGGAAATTTTATGCCGGAAGAAGAAAAACAAATAAAAAAAACGCGAAAAGGCAAACGGCGCTACGGCCTGCGGCTTAAACTCACTCTTTTTACGGCCAGTCTGGTTATTTTCGTTGTGGCGATAGTTTCCATACCGTTATACTACATGATGATGAACGCCCAGCGCGACACGCTGTTAAACGGCCTGTACGACAGGGCGTCCGTTTTGCTGGAAGCGGTGGGCACAAGCGCGAAGGTGTTTTTGCCCGCCAACAACCTTTTGGAACTGGGGTATCTTCCCGCGCAAAGCGTATCCGTCCCGGAAGCGCGCTATATAACCATTACCGGATACGGCGAGGGGGCCTCCACGAGCCCCGATTATGTTTGGGCTACTAACGACCCAAATATACTTGAAAAAATAGACGCCGCGGAATTAAGGCCCGGCGTATCGCGCATACAGGACGCTATCACGCCTCTTTTAAAAACATATCAGGATAATTTGAATGCGCAGGCCGGCCTTTTGGCCGGAACTTTAGCAAAAACGGTCGTCGAATTAAACGCCGAAAGTTTAACCTTAATCGGGAAAAACGACGCGGAAAGCCAAAAGCGCATAGCCGAAATACAGGAGACCGCGCGCGCTCTGGAAGACCGCATTACGGGCGTTCTGGGCATAATGAACAAAGAAGTGAACTCCTACCCGGAATACACAATCGAAAATTACGCGAAAAATGATATATTCATTTTGTATAAACCAATTCTTTTTCGGCAGGGTTCAAGCGATTTGTATGTGCGCGGGTTTGTGCGCATAGAAATATCAGTGGAATCCATACGCGAAAGGCTTATGGAAGGGCGCGCGGAAATATTGCGGGCCATACTGCTTATAGCGCTGGCGGCTCTTGTCGTAGGCTTTTTGGGGGCTTTGGCGCTTTCCTCAATTATTATAGGGCCGTTAAAAGCGCTTGTAAGACACGTTGAAAAGATACGCGATACAGAGGACAAATCCAAATTAAGCGGCGGGGAAATCGTCATTAAAAGCCGGGACGAACTGGCGGTTTTGGCGAATACGATAAACGAGATGACCCAGGGTCTTGTAAAGGCCGCGATAGCAAGCCAGGACTTAACCATAGGCAAGGAAATGCAGAAAAAGTTCATACCTCTGGAAATGGACGATTCCGGCAATAAAAAAACTTACGGTTACGCGAAAACTCCGAAAGTGAATTTTTTCGGCTATTACGAAGGCGCTAAAGGCGTATCCGGCGATTACTTTGATTACCGCAAACTGGACGACCGCTATTTCGCCGTAATTAAATGCGATGTGGCCGGCAAGGGGGTTCCGGCGGCCCTTATTATGGCGCAGGTGGCCACTATGTTTATAAATTATTTTCTGGACTGGGATCCGCAAAAAAACAATTTCCAGTTTCAGGATCTTGTGTATCAAATAAATGAATTCATAGAAAACCTGGGTTTTAAAGGGCGTTTCGCGGCGTTTACGCTTTGCCTGTTTGACGCGGAAACCGGCCTTTTGCGTTTTTGCAACGCGGGCGACAACATTATTCACATGTATGACGCAAGCAACAAAAAAATGAAGCAGATAGTTTTATCTCAAACTCCAGCCGCCGGCATCCTTCCCGGCAGCATGGTTAGGGAAGGCGGAGCCTACCGGATGGAAACGCATTATCTTGATTATGGAGATATATTGCTTTTATATACAGACGGCATAGAAGAGTCCAAGCGTAAATTCCGCAACGAGCGCTACCAGGAAATTCAATGCGCGCATAACGGCGAGCCGGACGGCTCCGCTCATGGCTTCCATACAGTAGGCCAATGGGATGAGGAAATGGGGCCGGCGCGCGTGGAAGCGGTGATAAACGCGGTGATGAATAAATCCACGTATAATTTATTTAAATATCACGACCCTCAGGGCGAAATTGAATATCATTTTGATTTTACAAAATGCTCCGGCACGGTGGAAGAAGTGATTATGGCTATGGTTTCCGTGGAAAAAGTGTTTCGTATGTATTACAACCCGGCTTCATCTTCCAACGCTAAAATCCTGGTTGATTCCCGCGTTGACGCCTTTCTAAAAAATCATTTTTTGGAGTACAATAAATATTGTTCAGATAAGGAGCCTTTTCTAGAAAGTAAAAATTATATTTATTACAACGGAATGGAAGAAGACGAACAATACGATGATTTAACCATTCTGGGAATCAAACGGAGGTAAACATGGCTGGTTTTTTTGAATCAATGAAAAGCGCGTTAAGCGAGGGCTGGGAAGCTTCCAAAGATTTGGCCTCAAAAGCGGGTTCCAGGGCGCAGGAAATCGGAGAAAAAGGCCTCGTTACGGTGGAAATAAAAAAACTGGAATTTAATATGGAGCGGCTTGTTAAAAAGCTAGGCCTTGAAGCGTATCAGCTTTTTGTTGAAAACGGGCAGGAAAGCATTTCCGCTAAACATCCGAATATATCCGCTATTTTAGAAGAAATATCCGGCGTCCGGCTTCAAATAGAACAAAAACAGACCGAACTGCATTGACGATAACCCTTTTGGGTTCCGGCACTTCCCACGGAGTGCCGGTAATAGGTTGCGATTGCCCGGTATGCCGCTCAAAAGACGCACGGGATTCAAGATTGCGTTCTTCCATACTTGTGGAAACGGAAAGCGGCGCCGTTTTTGTTGTAGATTCGGGTTGTGATTTTAGAGCGCAGGCTTTGCGTTGCGGCCTTCACGTTTTGGACGCCTTGTTTTTAACCCACGCGCACGCCGACCATTTGCACGGCCTTGATGACGTGCGCCCGTTTACATGGAGGACGCCTCTTCCGGTTTACGGCGGCGGGGAAACAATAAGCGCTCTTCGCAACCGCTTCGATTACATTTTTAAAGAAACTCAAAAAGGCGGCGGCAAGCCCCGTATAAACACATTTGTAATTGATTCAGCCGTTAAATTTATGGGCGTGGAAATTTTACCGGTTCCTGTTAAACACGGCTCTTTGGACGTTCTAGGCTACATTTTTCACGAAAACCAAAAGAAGGCCGCTTATGTTACAGACTGCTCTTTCGTGCCTGGAACGCCGCCTTCCCGCGTTGCTTCAGGCGGCGCCCAGCCGTCAGGCGATTGCGCGGAAAGCGGAAAGACGTCTTTTGACGCTCTCGCGGATTGCGACGCGCTTGTTTTAGGGGCTTTGCGCGTAAACCCGCATCCCACTCATTTTAGTTTTGATGAAGCTTTTGAATTGATAGCGGCGTTACGCGCTAAAAGCGGAACTTTAAGCCCGTTAAAAAAAATCTTTTTTACGCATATTTCACACGAAAGCTCCCACATGGAAATAAAGCGGTTTTGCGAAGCCGCCGTTAAACGGTACGGATTAAACGGCGCCTCGGTGGAACCCGCTTTCGACGGGTTAAAAATCCATATTTAGAGTTTCAAAAAGCGCTTGTTTCCCCCTCCCCTACAGATTATAATTGAAACCGCTCAAAAATCCGGCCCTTTTTAACGGCCGCCGCCAAACGGCTTGATATTATAAAGGATGTTTTATGATTCCAAAAATTATACATTACTGCTGGCTCTCCGGCGACGCCGTCCCGGACGATTACAAGCGTTGCATGGATTCCTGGAACAAGAACCTCCCCGGTTACGAGTTTGTGTTGTGGGACGCGGAGCGTTTCGACTTAAACAGCGTTTTGTGGGTGAAACAGGCGTATGAAGCCAAAGTTTACGCCTGCGCCGCCGACTATATTCGTTTATACGCGGTTTACAACCACGGCGGAATATATCTTGATATGGATATGGAGGTTGTAAAACCGTTCGACCCTCTTTTATCCAACGATTTAATACTCGCTTACGAAAATCACATAAACAAAAATATTGAGGCGGGCTGTTTCGGCGCGGCGAAAAATCATCCGTACATAAAAAAATGCATGGAATACTTTGAAAAAACGCCGCTCTTTAATCCTTCGTTGTCAGAAAAAATTATGAGCCTGCCAAAATCAGAAAGGCATAGTTTTATAAACCCGCTTATTTTGCCGGAAGTCATGAAAAACGCCGGCGATGATTTCTTTAAAAAAGAGGCGTTTAATTTTTACCCCTGTTCTTATTTTACCGCGAAAAATATATTAACCGGCAAAATCGAAAAAACGGACGACGCTTACACCGTGCATCATTTCAGCTCGTTGTATCATTCACAAGAATGGCTGGAAAACAGAAACGCGGAACAGCGCGTATACGCCAAATTCGGCGAAAACGCCTTTTCCAAAACGCTAGTCCGTTTAAGAACGGCCGCAAGGCGCGTTAAAAGGCGCGGGTTTTTAAAGACGGTTAAATATTATTTTGGCGTGGCGGCGCAGGGTAAAGCCAAGAACGGCGACTTTTAACGCCGCATACGGCTTTAATAAACAAGCCCGCCGCAGAGCGGCGTTAAAAGGCGCCTTCAGTGGACTTGTTCGCCAACCTGATTGGTTGTCGCCCAAGTCTTGCAAAATGCTACGCATTTTGCGTTTTTTAAGCGGTTGTTGTTCGGAAACTGAGGTTTCCGAACAACTCTAGTTAATAAAAACTGCGTTTTACAAGTAGATTTTAATG
>JAITER010000092.1 GCA_031281945.1 Spirochaetaceae bacterium
TTTATTTTTAATTTTTTTTTTTATTTTTTTTTTTTGTTTTTTTTGTGGTGGTTTTGTTTTTTTTTTTGTGGGTGGGGGGGGGGGGGGGGGGGGGGCGCCAGGATCCCTTACCGCCTAACCCGGGCAATACTCCCGAATTCACTTCTCTAGATCAATATATAGTCGCCTCAGACGGCGAGTTTGATAATGAAACCACCACTACCCTTACATTTTATTTTGCCCAGGATGTTAAAGACCTTACGGAAAGCAATATATCCATAAGCGACGGTACAAACCGCATCGCCGCGGGACACGCTAAAAAAAGCGGTTTGCAGGGCGAAGGCAGAACCTGGACGTTGTATGTTGATGAAATTAAACAGGGTAATGTTTGGGTTTCCATAAAAAAAGATGGAATTACCAGCGAAGAAAAAAAGATAGCCGTATACGAGAATACTTTTAAATGGTCTGTAAGCGCCAACGGTAAAAACAATGAAACAACCACTACAAAACTTACAATTTCGTTTAACGGCGTTTCTCTTACCCAAGACAACATTAAAATTAGTAATTATGGCGGCGAAGCGTCGATAACGGGTTTTAATCAGGGTGATTTTGGAACGACCAGTTGTACGGTTAACGTAAATGTTGCAAGGGCCGGTTATATTACGGTGGAAATTGACAAACGCGCCGCTGACAATCTTGGCGTCTATCGCACTATGGAACGCAGCAAGCCCGTACTGGTTCACAAAGCGGGCGAAGATACCGGAAACAGGGTAAACTGGAGCGTTTCCGCCGATGAAGGCCGTGACGCTGGAACTTCCGCGATTAATATTAGTTTCGTCAGTCCCGTAGCAGGTTTAACTTTAGACGATGTTGAAATTCTTGGAGAAGCGGTTGCGACCGGAGTTTCTGGCGGCGGAAGCGATTGGAAGCTTAATCTTAAACCGGTAACCGTTGAGGAAGTCGTTCAATTTACCCTGCGTAAAAACGGCTTGGCTTCTTATACAACGCTGTTGCCTGTTTACAAAAAAACGTCAATTACCTGGAGGGCGAAAGCGGATGGCAGTTCTACAGGCATAGCTTCCACCGCTATTACTCTTACTTTTGCAAGACCGGTGGAAGCGGCGGACATAGCGCAAGCTGTAAGTTTTAATTCACAAAATGTCGCCGTTCTTTCTGATGTATCAAGTGTAAGCGGCTTTTCAAAAACAGTGGTATTGCCAATAACCGTTGTTGACGAAGGCCAAGTAAAAGTTTCAGTTAGCATGGAGGGCGTAGCCGCCGGAGAAAAAACAGTAAATGTTTTTAAAGTGCTTGCGAAGCAAATAAAAACCATTGAAGAATTGGTGGAGGATATTAAAGCGACTACGGGTAATAGTGAGGATAACCCTTACAACGTTGATGCGGCGCTGGCTAAAAATCTTATAACCTCTATAGACGATTTGCGCCTGCTTATTAATGGGGTGGGAATAATTGACCCAAAAAACCTATCCGAAAACGATAGATACATTAAACTTGACCTTTCCGAATGCGATATAGGCGGATTTAACGAAAAAGTAATTTCCAATGCAAGCGCTACGAAGTATGTACCGGTAACAGAATTAGTATTGCCTAAAAATATAATTGTATTGAATGGAAATGCTTTTATGGCGTGGAATAAGCTTAAAAAACTAACCATAGCCGCCACGGGGCTTGATACTATGACCAAAGCGTTTAACGCTTGTACCGCTCTTGAAACGGTGGACATATCCGGTTGCACTGCTCTTGCCATTGTTGGAGAAAGTGCTTTTGATGGATGTAGCAACTTAGTAGAAGTGAAGCTCCCGTCTTCAGTTACAGAATTTGGGCTTAAAGCTTTTAACGCTTGCAAGTTAAAATCAATGTATACAAACGCCGATGCCAAAATAGAAAACACGCTGATTTTCCCAGCAGGCCTTGTTACTATTGGAAATGCCGCTCTTATGGGTTCTTCTTCCATTATTCCGGATGCTACATCTGTAAAAGTTGGCGCCAATCTTACAACCATAGGAATGCAGTTTTTGCAGTATTATAAAAATTTAACGGCCGTAGAGCTTCCCGCTTCGGTAACAAGTATCGGCCAGAATTTGTGCTTAAATTGTAGCGCTCTTACAGAATTTAAAATAAACGCGACTACCCCGCCTGCTTTGACGTCAGCGAGTTGTTTTAGCGGAACCAATGCGAGTTTGGCAATTAAAGTTCCGAATGCATCGGTGGATGCGTATAAAGCCGCCAGCGGTTGGTCTACTGCTACCATTGTCGCCAAAATCGTAGGATTCTAAAAGATTTTCGCCCGCTTTTCTTGCAAGCCGCCGGTTGAATTGAGCCGGCTGGCGGCGTTAAAGGCGGCGGGCGTTTTCCGGGGATATTAATAATGAAATTGCGGATAAAGTTAAAAATAATTTTGTTTTTCGGTTTTTTTGCGTTGGCGGGTTGTTCGGATTCTTCACAGGGAGGCAATTCGCAAACGCAGGAAGAATATCAAACGGGCGTAACTCTTGAGCTTGTTGTGGAAAATCCTCTGTTCATTGAAAACGGGGCGAGCGTTTCTAAAAGCGGTAAAACTGGAAACCAGGATACGCTGGTTTCCGCCGCCCCCAAAGATTCAAAAAATACGCCTTTTTCGGATTACAAATGGTATGTTGATGGGGAAGCTGCGGCTGCCGGAAGCAGACATTTTAATTTAAAAGCGCAAGATTACACGTTGGGCTCACATTATTTAAGCGCAAGCGCCGTGTTGGGTGAATCCGTTTATCACGCCGGATTGTTTTTTATTGTAGGCCCGTAAGGGAGGCTTTATGCGTTTTGTTTTGAGTTTGTTTTTATTGGGAGCTGTTTTTTCTTCCTGTTCGCAAACAGAATTTGACGGTGAAAAAGCCGTCTCGCCTGCCGGAAATTGTGGAATTCTACGGCTAAATTTAACAGTAAAAGATGAAACGCGCAACGTTTTTCCGTCATTCGACCGTTACGAAGCCGTTCTTACATCCGCGGCGGGTGTGGAAATAGAGCGTAATTTAACGCAACCGCCCTTTTTAGTGGAAGCGCCCGCCGGAATTTACAGCCTGGTTGTAAAGGCCTTTGCCGGAGAAGAAACTCTGGCGGCGGCTGGAAGCGCGGATGTTACAATTAATGCCGGAGAGACGTCTTCCGCAACCGTGCCGCTTGTTTTGGCCCTGGAAATGGGGGAAGGCGCCGGTTCTTTGTCGTACAATATAAAATTTCCAAAAGACGCCGTTGAAGCTGTTCTTACAATAAAAGAGCTTAAAAACGCAAACAACGCGCAAACTTTAGATTTCGTTACTTCCCTTGCTTCCGGTTCAGTTTCCGGCCTTGTAACCGGTAAACCCGCCGGGTTTTACCTTTTAACGTTAAGCATTAAACGCGGCGGCCACCCGTTTGTTGAACAAACCGCCGTAAAAACGGTTTTGGCGCATATTTACCCGTCTCTTAAAACCGCATTTACGGAAGACGCCGGTTCTTTTCCCGCCGCTTATAGTTTTAAGCCCGGCCTTTACTTCGATTTTGGAAGAAGAATCACAGATGCGGACTTTCCATCAAACCAGGCGGAATGGGAAGCCCAAAACACATATTTTGTGGAAGCCGGTAAACCTGTTGTTTTGGCTCCCGTTACGGCAAACCCGCCGGAAAACGCCGTTTACGAATGGCAATTGGGCGGAGTTGTGGAAGCTGGCGCAACCAATCCAATTTTGACAAAACAATTTACCGCAACTTCAACTTTAGTAAAGGCCGTTATGAAAATTGACGCTGTTACCAGCGCAAGCGCAAGTTTGCTGGTAAAAGCGGTTCCTCTCGCGCCGTACCGCCCTAAAACGGAAGCCAGCAAATCTAAAGCCGCAGTTTGCGTTGAATTTACTTCGGCTCCAGGACAGTTTGTAGGCGTAGGAAATGGGTATTCAAACCCATCAATTGCAAACCTCGCCCAAAAAACGGAAGCCAGTGTAAAAAATATTATACAAGATTACATGGATGGTAAAACGCCTTTTAATAACAGTTCGGTGGATGGCGAGGTTTTTTCCCTTGGCGGCTGGGGCGGATATTTTACCGTTAAATTTGACCACAGCGTACACAATTTAGAAGACGATGATTTAGAGATTTTAAGCAACTACAATGTCGCCGGTATGGCGGAAGCGGGCGTTGTTTGGGTGAGCTGTGATGTAAACGGAGACGGCGAACCCAACGAAATTTGGTATAGGTTAAAAGGTTCCCTGGCCGGCGAAAGGCCGCGCCATGCGGTTTCGTATTTTAAACCCCGCGCTAACAGCAAGCCGTCTGCTTTTTGGATGGATAACAAAGGGTTAAACGGCTCTTTTATTTACTTTTCTAACGTTAATGACGGATACCCGTATTATATAACGGGGAACGCCGGAACTTTTGTTACATTTACCGGAGTGTTTTTGGAAGATGGAAATTTAAGCGGGTATGTTGACGCGGGCGCGACAAGATTTGACATAAGCGATGCGGTGGATGACAGCGGAGCCCCTGTGTCTTTGGAATATATTGATTTTGTAAAAGTGCAAACAGGATTGAACAAAGATGGCGGCGGTTTGGGCGAGTATTCATGTGAAAGCGGCGTTGCAAGGGATTTGCATTTTTAATTTTTAGGAAAATGATGTGCGGCTTGATTTTTGCTCCGAAAAAACAAAACCAATAAAGGGAGTTAATACTGCGGGGCTCGCCCCGCGCCCGCCTACGGCGGTTTCCGCAACAAGTTGCGGAGTATTAAGCCCTTTGGTTTCTCACTCGCTCGATCATGCCCGTGCAAGCACGATCGCGATCTCGCTCCGTTCGTCAATAAAGTTAATTTTTTTATGGGTTTTGTTTTCGTTGTTTGTTTTTTTTACCTCGTGTGAGAACGATTCTGGTAAAAATAATTCCGGTGATGATTTTTCCAAAAGGCCGTACGCGCTTGATTCGCTTTTAATTGGCAAATGGCGTTCCCTTCCCTACGAAAACGCCGAAGGCTACAACATAAGCGAGACTTTGTTTGAGTATCAGGACGGCCAGGAACCAGGCGTCTGGGATATAAGTTATAAAGGTGTGGTTCGTTACGTGAAAAGCTTTGATTCTAAATCCGGCGTTATAATAATTGAATACACTGGCGGCGGCTGGCCCAGGTATACCGAAGAAGGCCATACAATTAGCGCCTGGGTTGGAACGCCTATACCGGGGCCTTTTTTTGGCGTTTATTATTCTAATTTAGTTGAAGATTCCGTTACTTTGGCTAATTCTACAACTCTGGACTCAATCCCGCCGTACAAGCCGCCCGAAACAGCATCTTTAGAAGAAGCTATAGCCAAATTTACCTTGGAAAACCGCAGCCGTTTTGTAGCCGGAGTAGCCGTTCCGCAGAAACGGTGGGAATAAACGCGCCTTAGTCGTAAAATAGGCACATGGCGAAAACGTTTTCCGCGCCGCCGGCTTTAAGCGCCTGTGCGCATACGTTGACTGTTGAACCTGTTGTAAACACGTCGTCGAATAAAATAACATTGCGTGGCGGGCGTTTTACCGTAAGAATACGCCCTTTTAAATTTAACAGACGGTTTTCCCTGTTAAGTTCCTTTTGACTTCTTGAAGCCAGCCTTTTTAATACGCGCTCTACTTTTTTTTCAGATTTATTTTCTAAAACGCGGGCGATTTCTTCAACTTGATCCCAGCCTTTTTCTTTTATTTTTTTAGGTTGAGGCGGCGTTGGAACCCAAACCCATTCTTCTTGTAGAAGCGCCGGAATGTCCGAAGCGATTTGGATTAATTTTTCCGCGAAAAAATGCGCCAGAGGGCGGTGATTTTCGAATTTGTAAGCCGTTAGCAGTTTTTGATACACACCGGTGTATGGATAAATGACGAAAGCTCCGTTAAAAGCGGGTTTTTCTTCTGCTTTTCTGCAAGAAACGCAGACTTTTATTTCTGAGATAAGAGGTTTCCCGCATATTTCGCAACGAAGTTCCGGTTCCACGTTAAAATATAAGGCGCAAGAGTTGCAAATTCCATTAACCGCTTCATTTTGACTTAATAAATGCGCCCCGCAAATAGGACAGTCAAGCGGAAAAATAATCTCTTTTATCAAAGCGGTTAATGGGTGGCGCGGTATTTTTTTTGCTGTGTGTACGATGCTTCGAAAGCCGTAATTTATTTTTTGTGGAAATGTAGCGATCATACACAATATATCGCATAAAAAGGAATTTTGCTTTTCTTTTTTAAGAAGATTAAAGCCTTTTTACTTCAAAAAGAACCTGTCCAAATTCTATAAGATCGCCTGGACCGGCTTTTATCTCCAGGATTTCACAATCAAATTCGGCTTCCAGCTTGTTCATCATTTTCATTGCTTCCAGTATGCAAAGAGTGTCGCCTTTTTTAACTGTGCTGCCCTTGTTTACAAAAGCTGGAGAATCCGCGCTGGGGGACGCATAAAACGTGCCGACTATTGGCGAAATTATGCTTGTGTAATCAGATTGTTCGCTTAATGTTGATTTTTCGAAAGTTTCTTTTTTTGAAGCGGAAGAAGCGTTTGCCGCGTTGTCCGCGACTACACTTCTGCCAGCCACAGAATCTTGAACGGGCGCCGTATGGCTTCCTTCCAGTATTTTAACAGGGCTTGTGTATGTGTTTTTGCTTAACAAAAAACGGCTCGCCCCATCGTCAAGAGCAAGCTCTCTCATAGAACCGGATTCAAATCTGTCGATTAAAGTAAGTATAAATTGTTCCGTCATTTTAAAGCCCTGCTGTTGAAACATCCGCTTCATAATCTATGCCGTCTATATCAAAACCATGCGCCTCAAGAAAATCATGTTTAAATCCGGCGGCGTCTGTTTTTTCAAAAATATTGTCTTCTGTTACTTCTTTTAGCCGGCTCTCAACAGTTTTTTGTATTTCCGGATTCATCTCCAGGTCGTCTATGCGTATACGGCCTTCAGCGTCTACCGGAACTTTTTCGGCGTTTACAGCCGCTTCCACTGTGTAAAGCCGTTCTTTATAAAGCCGGATAATTTGTTCTATGCAACCTTCGTGAACGCCTTTTTCTTTCATTATTTTGAATAGGCAGGAAATATAAAGCGGAATAATTGGAATAACCGCGCTTGACCGCGTAACCACCGCTTTGTTTACGGAAACCCACGCTTTAACGACGCCGGTTTTGTTGATGGCTTTTGCGGCGCGTTCTAGATCCTCTTTTGCTTTGCCTATAGTTCCATTTTTGTAAATAGCCCAGGAAAGTTCAGGCCCAATATAGGTGTAAGCAACAGTTCTTGCTTTTTCCGCCAATATTCCGGCGCCAGCTAACGCTTCCATCCAGAGTTCCCAGTCTTCGCCGCCCATAACTTTGATTGTGTTGGCAATTTCTTCATCATTCGCCGGTTCCGCGCTTATTGTGTTGATTTTTCCCGTTAACATATCAAAAGTTTCGCCTGTAAATGATTTTCCCGTGGGTTTAATTACAGATTTGTATAAAATTCCCGTTTTGGGGTCTGTGCGGACGGGGGAAGCGAGCGAATAAATAATAAGGTCGATTTTTGCGGGTATATTCGCCTGTTTCGCCACATTTTTTACAGCGTTGACGGCTTGCGTTTTTAATTCGTTGGAAAATGCGTCGCCGTTTAATGTTTGAGAAAAGAGCCCTTCCTGTTTTGCGGCGTTATCGAAAGCAAGGTTGTTGTAATATCCCGGCGTGCCCGGCTTGGTTTCGGTTCCGGATTTTTCGAAAGAAACGCCTATTGTGTGCGCGTTATATCCAAAAGCGGCCGCTATGCGGCTGGCTAAACCATACCCGGTGGAGCATCCGATTACAAGAACGATTTTTGGGGCGCCTTCCGGCTTAACGCCCGTAAAACATTTTTTTGTTAATGCAATTTGATTTTTTACAGCTTTTTCACAACCTTTTGGATGGCTGTTTATGCAAATATTGCTGCGAATCATTGGTTTTATAATCATGGCGACTCCTTAATTCCATCTGAAAAACTAGATTTTCCGGCTAATATAGCCCAATTAGCGTTGAAAAACAAGGTGTGCGCGGGTTTTAGGCTATGGCGGCAGTCCGGCCCGCACACGCTTTTTTAATATAGCCGCCGTTGTTGATTGAACGCGCAAGCGTTTTTTAAAACTTTCTAAAAACGCTTGCGATTTGGGTTGGTTGAATTAAATGTGTTTTAAAAACGCTAAATAGCCCTTATACGCCGTCCAGAGGTCTATTTTTGAAATTACTTCAAACGGGGAATGCATAGACAACACGGGGACGCCGCAATCAATAACTTCTATTCCAAGACGGGCGAACTGACTTGCTATGGTGCCGCCGCCGCCTATATCAACTTTGCCCATATTTCCATACTGCCACCGTACTTTTTCGGCGTTAAATATTTTTATTATTTTTTGAACATACTCCGCGCTAGCGTCCGAACAGCCGTATTTTCCGCCGTGGCCGGTGTATTTTGAAATTGCTATTCCCTTTCCGCAATAAGAGCAGGTTTTTTTGTCAAAAACGGAGGCGAAAGCAGGGTCAAAAGCCGCGTTAACGTCCGAAGAAATCATAAATGAGTTATTTAAAGCGAGATGCGTTTTAAAACTGTCGTAAGAACCGGATGTTTTAGCTGTAATACCGGTAATAAAATCCTCAAAACTACGTGATTCCGCGCTTGTATTGCCTGATGAACCCGTCTCTTCTTTGTCTGTAAACGAACAAATAACAGTTCTTTCCGGCGCGGAGCCGCGGTTTGCAAAATGCAACGCCGCTTCTAGCGAGGCAAAAGCGCAACATTTGTCATCGTGGCCGTACGCCCCTATCATACTGCGGTCGAAACCCACATCCCTGGCTTTTTGCGCGGGAACGGCCTCTATTTCCGCGCTTGCAAAACAGGATTCGGTAACTCCGTATTTTTTATTAAGTATACGCAGTATGTTCAATTTGACTTTAGCTTCCGCTTTTTCATCGTAGAACGGCCTGGAACCAACAAGAATATCCAGGTCTTCGCCTGTTATGGCTTTGGACATCTTTTTTTCCGCTTGTTCTTGGGAGAGATGCGGAAGCAAGTCGGTAATTACAAAAACAGGATCGTTTTCATCTTCGCCTATGCAAATATTTTGTTTGTTTCCACTGGAATCAAAAATAACGCCATGCAGGGCGAGCGGAACTGTAGTCCATTGGTATTTTTTAATCCCGCCGTAATAGTGCGTGTCGAAAAAAGCGGCGTCTGAATCTTCGTAAAGCGGGTTGGTTTTAATATCTATGCGCGGGGAATCAAGGTGCGCTCCAAGTATTGCGGCGCCTTCCGTTACTGGTTTTTTGCCGATTATGGCAAAGTTAAGCGCCTTGCCGCGTATGTTTTGATAAATTTTATCGCCAGGTAAAAGCGGCGTTTCTTTACTAAACGCGATTTTTGCGTCTATAAAGCCTAGTTTAGACAAAATTGAATCTATTTGAAGCGTAATCTCGCGTTCTGTTTTTCCAGCATTTAAAAAATCTTTATAACGTGTGGAAAACTTTTCGATATCGTCCAAGTCGGCTGGACTTGCTGTTTCCCATGCGCTTTTAATTTTAAAACCAAGTTTTTCCGTCAATTTTTGACCTTCCGTTTTTTCTTCTGACATAAAAAATCCTTATTTTAACAGCATTTAATTTCCATCCATAAAGCTGAGTGCTTTGCGGATCAATTTTATTGATGAACGGAGCGAAATCGCGACCGTGCTTGCACGGGCCGGAATCGAGCGAGTGAGGAACCGGAGGCTCTAAGAGCCATGGTTTAATACCCCGCGGCTTGCCGCGGAAGCCGCCGCAAGCTACGGGTGCAGGGCAAGCCCTGCGGTATTAATACCCTTTATTGTTTTTGCGAGAAACCAGGGTGGATTTTTATTTTGAACACCTTCGGTTTACGCTCCGTGATTTTACAATCGAATTCCAATAATAAAACATTTAACAAAAAAAGCATATTAAGGGCGCCGCTTCAAAGCCAGCCGTTTGAAACAGCCTCAAGTTGTATATTGTGCTGATGCGTGGTAAATTTAATTAAATGATTACAAAACTCTATAGTTTTTCTGTACAAACAAAAACGCGCAATGAATGGCTTAATATTACGGATAAGGCGGCTGGAGCAATCGCTTCTTCCGGTGTAAAAGAAGGCCTTTGCGTTTTGTTTACGCCGCATACAACCGCCGCTGTTACAATAAACGAAAACGCCGATCCTGATGTGCCGCGGGACGCGATTATGGCGTTAAACTCTATTTCTCCAGATATGCCCGCTTTTAAGCATAGCGAAGGAAATTCAGACGCTCATGTAAAAACAGCGCTTGTGGGGCCTTCTATTACAATTATAGTAACGGAAGGGCGGCTTTTGCTGGGAGTATGGCAGGGCTTGTGGTTTACAGAGTTTGACGGCCCGCGCACAAGAAAATTTTTTGTGCGGGTGATTGGCGAATAAAACGAATTCGCCAGCCTTTTATTGACGAACGGAGCGAGATCGCGACCGTGCTTGTACGGGCCGGAATCGAGCGAGTGAGAAAACGAAGGGCTTAATACTCCGCAACTTGTTGCGGAAACCGCCGTAGGCGGGCGCGGGGCGAGCCACGCGGTGTTGACGCCCTTTGTTAAAGGTTTAACTATGGCGGAAGGCTTTGTTTATTCATTTCAATTTTTTAATCTTGCTATTTGTTCGGAAAATGGCGCGATAACAGCGGCGTTGTTTGGGCCTTTGCCGTCTGGGGTTACCGTTGCGGAAAACCCGTTAATTAAAGCCGCCGCTTCCCAAATAACTGAATATCTTGAACATAACCGCGCTTCTTTTACAGTTCCATTGGCTTATAGCGGAACGTCTTTTCAAAACGCGGTTTGGAAAAATCTTGAAAAAATACCGTATGGAGAGACCCGCACATACAAAGAAATCGCTTTGCAAGCAGGAAGCCCCGCCGCTTGCCGGGCTGTAGGCCAGGCGGTTCACGTTAACCCGATTTCCATTTTTATTCCTTGCCATCGTGTTATAGGCTGGAATGGAAAATTAACCGGTTTTGCGGGCGGGCTGGATGTAAAACAAAAGTTGCTGGAACTGGAACAAAACGCGCTTTTTGCCCCATTTGCTTTAAGCAACGCCGGATAAACGTTGTTTCATAAAATCTTGGCCCAAAAATTCCAGACGCTCTTAACGTTTGTTTTTTAGGGTTTAAATTCCCTGTATAACTTGATAGCGCGTTTTAATTGAGACCTAACAGTGGTTGTTAAAGCCTTAAAACCGGTTTTGCGTGTAAAATTAAACAAAAGGGCGTCAATATCAACAGGAACGTCAACATCTATAATGTTTTTTGCGCGTTTAAGGCGCGAAACAACGTCGTTGGCGGATTTTTTTGTTAAGGCTTTTGTCGTTTGAAGCCATTCGCAAAAGGCGTAATAATTTTCATTCATTTTTATTTCGCTTCCGTGTCGCAATAATCAATAATTGCGCGGGCGACAAATTTAGCCAAATTAACAGGCACGGCGTTGCCTATCATCTGTTCAATATTCGTTTTTGAACCTTCCCACTTAAAATTTTTAGGGAAGGTTTGAATTTGTGAACGCTCTAATGTTGTTAAAGGTCGCACCGATTCAGAAATATTTACAGGATCGCCGGGGTGACCCGGGTAGCCTTTAGGTATTGGTCTATTAACGCCGCGAATTGCGGGGCTTGCTTCGTCTATGGAATAAACAGCCCTTCGGCAATAATTGCGGGGGTGCCGGTAATAATAATCTGTATCTATTTTATCGCCAAAATAATCACGAACGGTCATTTGTTTTTTAGAAAGGTTTTTTTCTATGTAAGGCGCTAAAACATTGTCGGGTTTACCAAAAAAGCCGACGCAAAAAAAACGTTTGCGAATTTGCGGGCAACCGCAATAACTAGCGTCTAGAATTTTTTCCGTCAAGCCGTAACCGCCAATCTTTAGAATTTTTTTTGCATTTTCCCATGCCTTGCTTTTAATAATACGGTCTACATTTTCCATCACAAAAATTCGGGGCTTTAAGGCGGCGACAATCCCGGCAAAACATTTGGTCAATCCGGCGCGTTCTTTTTCCGTGCGCTTACCCGCGTGGGAAAAATCTTGGCATGGGGGGCCGCCTATAATCATACTAGCAGGGTGTTTCTGGAGTTCCGCAACCGCCCCGTCAATATCGGAAAGGTCAAGTTTCGCCGCTTTGTGGGCGAAATTCACGTTGTAAATCTCTAAAGCCCGCTCCCAGTTGTCAAAACTGGCCAAAATTGGAATCCCCGCCTGTTCAAACCCTAGCGAAAGCCCTCCTACCCCGCAAAACAGGTCTATTGCGTCTAGCGCCGGTTTCGTAGCATACATATCCAGGAATGTATATGAGTTTCAAAAAAGGCGTCAAGCAATTGACGCCAAAATGTTGTTCCAGATTATAGCGTGATAAACGGCATAGCGCGAAAACGCCGGCGATTTTGGACCGCTTCTTGCGTTTTGTAAACAGCGCCTTGTCTTCCGGCGTTTTTTGATGTGAAAATCTAAATTGAGGTTGTTCCAAAACCTTAAATATTGGAACAGCAACCTTGAAAAATGCGGTTTTACAAGGTTAAAGCCTTTCGAAACCGTAAAAGCCCGCCAAAACCAACCGGGTTTTTAAGCGGACTCAGTCTTATAAACGGTTTTAAGGCGTTAGTAACGAAAAATTTTAAACTCGTTTTGTCTTGCGGCGCGTGTTCCATGGTTTTAGGATATTTTTTGCGGCGCTTGTTTCCAAGGATAATATTATGGATTTAATTTCCGGTTTTATTGATTATATGCAATCTATTCGTTCAGTTTCTCCGCAAACGGTAAAAGCTTACCGCCACGACCTTAAACAGTTCGCTTTGTTTTGCGAGGATGCCGGAGTAATGCCGGAAAACGCTGAATTCCACATGGTTGAGCGGTTTATTGCGGATTTAAGTTTTTCCGGCCTTGCCGCTGTTAGCGTTAATCGCGCTCTTTCAACTTTGCGGGGTTTTTTTGGGTGGCTTATTAGGTTTGGACGCCGTAAAGACGATCCTTGCGCGTTAATAAAAAATTTAAAAACGCCGAAAAAATTGCCTGTTTTTTTGTGGGAAGATGAAATGGCGGATTTTGCGAAAACGCCGGAAAATTTTGGATTGCTTTGGGAAAAACGGGATTCTGCGTTAATTTTATTGCTTTATTCAAGTGGAATGCGTATTTCCGAAGCTATGAGTTTGACGCTTTCTTCTCTAAAAACAGATTACAGCGGAGCGCGTATAATTGGGAAAGGCGCTAAAGAAAGAGTGGTGTTTTTTTCGGATGAGTGCCGGGCGGCTTTATGCGCATACTTGCCGGAAAGAGAGGCGTTGTTAAAGGAAACCGGCGGAAAATCTCCCGTAAAAACGGTTTTGGAAAAGCGATTGTTTTTGAATAAACGGGGGGCCGCCCTTTCTCCGGCGGGCGCTAGATGGATTATAAGCCGTTATTCCAGTTTTTCTAGCGTCAAAAAGAACGTTCATCCCCATGCTTTGCGCCACACTTTCGCAACCAATCTGCTAAAAAACGGTTGCGATATTAGGCTTGTGCAGGAATTGTTGGGACACGCCAATATTTCCACAACGGCGCGTTATACGCACCTTAACATAGAAGGCCTAAAAGAAACTTACCGTAAAGCCCACCCTCATGCATGAATGTTTGTTGACGAACGTAGCGAGATCGCGACCGTGCTTGCGCGGGCCGGAATAGAGCGAGTTTTGAACGGTGTTAAAGATTCCGGCGTTATTTAGAAATAAGGCTTGCTATAATCAAGGCGATAACGGCGAAAACAACCGAAAATGCAAGCGACGCCGCCCATTTTGGCAATGGGTGTTTGGGTGTGTCGTTCATAAGCCTCCCGCTATACGCCGGCGCGTTTAATAGAGTTGTTCGGAAACTTCAGTTTCCGAACAACTTCCGCTTAAAAAACGCAAAATGCGTATCATTTTGCAAGACTTGGGCGACAACCAACCAGGGCGAGCGAACAAGTCCAATGATAAAGCCGTTCCGGGAAAATCCGCGTCCGGTTTTGTTTCCGGCGATTGACATCCTCAAATGACAAAGCAAGTAAAACGATACCGTATAAGCCAGACCCAGGCCAAGCCGCGCCTTGCCGGTTGGTTGTATGGGCCCAAAACCCGAAACCGCTACGGCTTGGCATCGGTTTTTAAACAGTTGCCGGTTTTTAAATTATTGTGTTATATTTTATCAAAATCTATTTATAGAGAGGTAAAATATGGCTTTTTTAATTGACGCCACTACTTGTGGAAATTGCGGATCTTGTAAAAGCGAGTGTCCAAATGAGGCGATTTTAGAAAAAGGTGAAGTCCATTGGATTGATCCAGAAAAATGCGTTGATTGTGGTTCTTGCAAAGAAGCGTGTCCATGCGACGCCATTAGCGAAGCATAGGCTTAATCTTGACGCTTAAAGGCCGCTCCGGTTCTTTTAAAAGATTCTGGGGCGGCTTTTTTTTTGCTTTTGTGTTGACGGCTCCATTTTTGGCCGGCTTTGTTTTTTGTGAAGAGAATATAAGTTACCCGCTGATTGTTTCTATGGAAAGGCGGGTTGCGGATCCTGTTTTTAGGCAGTATCAGGAAGATGTTGAGGCGGGGCGCCGATTGGCTTTTAATCGCCGCCGTAAAGAAAGCGATTCCGCGCTTGCGGAGGCGTTGGCTATTTATGCGTATCGTTTGCGTCCAGAAGATGAATTTTTTGTTATGGCCGCCCGTTGTTCAATTCCTTATAGTTCCATTGCAAGTATTAACGGCATTAACAGCAAAGCCTTCGTTCCCGCCGGAACAGTCGTTTTGTTGCCTTCGATTCCGGGGCTTTTTATTCATGACCCGCCCGTTTCAGATTTTGACAGCCTTCTTTTGTCGGCTCGCGCCGGAGAAGGCGAGCTTATAACGCTATTGGTAAACGGCGTAAAAAAAACATTGCGTTTTATACCCGGCGCTGATTTTTCTCCCAGCGAGCGGGCTCTTTTTCTTAATCCAAGCTTATTCACGTTTCCGCTTAAAACATATTCAATAACAAGCAGGTACGGAATTCGTGTAAGCCCCATCAACGGAAAAACCATGATGCACAAAGGATTGGATTTAGCCGCCCCTCTGGGCGCTCCAGTGTACGCCGTTCGCGCCGGAGCCGTTGTTTTTTCCGGCGAAAACGCTATTTACGGAAATTATGTCATTATAGCCCACGATGACGGTTGGACCAGCCTTTACGGCCATCTTTCCAAAATACGCGCCATACAGGGCGATAAAGTTGCGGCGGGAAACGTTATAGGCGAAGTAGGCTCAACCGGACTTTCAACAGGGCCGCATCTTCATTTTGAATTGTCGCAGGACGGAAAATCTAAAGATCCGGCGTTTCTGTTAAAAAAATAAAAATCAATCTTAAAAAATTCGTGAATATGCTGTTTCGCTGGACAAATTTTTTAGAAATGTTAGCTTATCTTTAATTTGAATGTAATTTGTGCGAAAATAAAAAGCTCCAGACAGGCTTTGCGGAAGATTTTACCGCAAATAAAACCGGCTCAAACGGTTTGCCTTAAAAATAGAGTTCATCCGCAATGCAAACGTGTTGCGAATGCGCGCTGAAGCGTAGAAATTTTATATCGTATAAATCAAGGAGATAATTATGCTTTTACGAAATCCCAATATAAGCCGCCTTAAAGCGGGTTATTTATTCCCGGAAATCGCCCGTAGACGGCGTGAATTCGCGGCTTTGCATCCTGCCGCAAAAATTATCAGTTTGGGTGTCGGCAATACAACGGAGGCTATACTTCCGCATATTTGTTCAGCTCTTGTTGAAGGAGCCGGGGCGCTTGGGAAACAGGAAACTTACAGCGGCTATATGGACGAAGGTTTAGAGCAACTGCGCAAACAAATAAGCGCGGTTTATTATGGCGGTAAATTTTGCGTGGACGAAATTTTTATTTCGGACGGTTCAAAATGTGATATTGGCCGGCTTCAGTTGCTTTTTGGAAAAGAAGCCCGTGTTTGCGTGCAGGATCCGTCATATCCGGTTTATGTGGACGGCTCAGTTCTTATTGGCGCGGCGTTGGACTGGGAGGGGGAAGGCTACGGTTCTATTTGCTATCTTCCTTGCACTGCGGACAACGGCTATTTCCCGGACGTGCGGAAAATCTCAAAAAACAGCCTGGTTTATTTTTGTTCCCCAAACAATCCTACCGGGGCCGCCGCAACCAGGGAACAGCTTGCCGTTTTGGTAAAACGAGCTCTTGAAACAGAATCTGTCATTATTTACGATGCGGCCTATTCGGAATACATACGCGATGCAAGCCTGCCAAAGACTATTTACGAAATTGACGGATCACAGGAGTGCGCAATTGAAGTAAATTCTTTTTCAAAGTCCGCCGGGTTTACCGGAGTTCGTCTTGGGTGGACTGTTGTTCCAAAAGTTATGAAATTTTCCGGCGGCGAAAGCGTTAACAAGGATTGGTCGCGAATTATGGCTACAATTTTTAACGGCGCTTCAAATATAGCGCAAGCGGGCGGCATAGCGGCGCTGGATGAGGAAGGTTTAAAAGAAATTCGTAAATTAACGGACTTTTATCTTGAAAACGCCGCCCTTATACGGCAGGCCGTTCAAAAACTTGGCGTAAAGTGCGTAGGCGGTGATAATTCGCCGTATATTTGGGCGAATTTCGGCAAGGAAGACAGTTGGGAGGTCTTTTCGCGCATACTCGAAAAATGCCATGTTGTAACTACCCCTGGTTCCGGCTTTGGGCCCGCCGGAGCGGGTTTTATAAGGTTTAGCGCTTTTGGGCGCCGTTTCGACATACAGGAAGCTTGCCGCCGTCTTGCCAATTATTAAAAATAAAATGCGGAAATTTGTTTTCCTTACCGGTCTTTTAATTTTATTAGCTTCGTCTTGCGCCACAAGAAACGGCGCGGTTACGAAAACTGAAAAACAGTTGCGGCAGGGAAAACAAACTTCGCTTAGCCTTATAGCCGCAGGGGATAATCTTATCCACATCGAAATTATAAAAGACGCAAAAAAAGAAACTGGTTATGATTTTAAGCCGTGTTATTCTGAAATAAAACCCTACATAAAAAACGCGGATATTGCGTTTATAAACCAGGAAACTTTAATAGCCGGCGAAACTTACGGATTTTCCGGCTATCCCTTGTTTAACGGGCCTAAAGAAATAGGCGAAGCCCTTGTGGATGCGGGGTTTGACGTCGTGAATCACGCCACTAATCACGCCATGGACAAAGGGGAGCGCGCTGTTTTTGAAGTTATAGATTTTTGGGAAAAACAGCCGCAAATTTTAATGCTGGGTTTGCATCGCGACGCTCAAAGCCGCTCTGAAACAAAAAGCGTTATACAAAAAAACAATATACGGATAGGCTGGCTGGCTTACACCTATGGCGCCAACGGCATTCCTTTGCCAAAAGATAAACCTTACCTTGTTTCTCTTATAGACGAAGCGGTTATGGCGAAAGAAATAGATGAATTGCGTCTGCTCTGCGATTTTTTAATAGTTTCTATGCATTGGGGGGATGAATACGAGCATACGCCAAATAAACGCCAGCGGGAACTTGCTGTTTTTCTAGCCCAGCATAAAGTTGACCTTGTTATAGGGCATCATCCCCACGTTATACAACCCGTAGAGGAATTTGCAAGGCCGGATGGCGGCAAAACGCTTGTGTTTTTTTCGTTGGGAAACTTTTTTTCCAGCCAAAAAGAAACGCCCACAATACTTGGCGCTTTATCTCGTGTAACTATAACCAAAACGCCTGATAAAGCCCCGCCGGAACAGGTTGTTATCACAGAAGCGGAAATTATTCCAATAATAACGCATTATGATATTGATAACATAGGTTACAAAGTCTACCCGCTTGCCGGTTATACGCCGGAATTGTTGGATTCGCACAAAATAAGCCTTTCAAAAAAAACAACTATAACCGAATTTTATACTCTTTTTTCAAAGGTTTTTAACCAAAATGGATTGCCTTCTAGTTCAAATGCTTCAAAAAAAGATTAAAAAAAGTATTTTTTTAACCGCGCTTAAAGCTTCAACGCCCATATTTATGGGTTATATTACGATAGGAATCGCGTTTGGGCTTTTATTGCGGCAAGCCGGCTATCCGCCATACCTGGCGCTTGTAATGAGTGTTTTTATGTATGCTGGATCGGCGCAATATATAGCCGTAGGTATTTTTGCGGGAGGTTCGCCTTTATGGGAAGCTGTGTTTATACAGCTTGCTGTAAATTCCCGCCATATAGCTTACAGCATCGCTTTGTTAAAGAAATATAACAGTTGCGGTTTTTATAAACCCTATTTGATTTTTGCTTTAACCGATGAAACTTTCGCTCTTGTTTCTTCCACCAATTTTGAAAGTGAAGAATTCTCTAAAAAAAATGAGCAAACCCTTTTTATTTTTTTTGTGTCGCTTTTAAATCATTTGTATTGGATAACCGGCAGTGTCATTGGAGCCGTTATGGGCGGATTCATCCCATTTAAAATAAATGGGATTGATTTTGCGCTTACCGCTTTATTTATAGTTTTAATGATTGAGCAAATGTATGTGATTAAAAAAAAGACGCCTTTTATAATATCCGGCGCGGTCGCCGTTCTGTGCGTTATTTTTGCTCCGGAACGTTTGTCGTTGTTATCCGCATTGACCATTTCATTGGCCGCGGTTCATTTGATATGCGGCGGCTCTTCTTATCGTGTTATGGCTGATAAAGCTAAACGGGGCCGCGATGGCTCTTAATCTTGGCCAGGCGTTTTTGTACACATTTGTTATGGCGGTTACGATTTTTTTGTGCCGGATTTTTCCGTTTATTGTTTTTAGAAATAAAACAGACGGCGTAAAAACCGGCGCGGATAAATTTATTGCTTTTGTTGAAAATACCGCTCCCGCTGTAGTTACAACGGTTTTAGCCTTTAACTCCATTTCGTCGGGGGCGGTCTCGGCCAACAAAGACGCCTTCGCGCTATTTGCGGCGTCTTTGGTTACGGTTTTCTTGCATATTTGGAAGCGCAACGCTTTATTAAGCATAGCTAGCGGGACGGCTGTGTACGTGTTGCTATTTTTTGTTAAAGAAACAATTATTAAATAATTGAAGCTGTTTCAAAAACCATTGGCGGGAACCGCCGGTTTTAAAAACGTTTTGAACAGTTTCATGTATTATACAAAATATATGACGGCTAAGAACGGTAAAAGTTCTTCAGCCATTTTTAAGGAGTAATTATGAACCAATTGAAAACTATTTCATTTAAAGACTTTACGGTAAATCCTTTTACTGTAATTTCTAAAGAATGGATGCTTATTACGGCGGAAAAAGACGGTAAAGTAAACGCGATGACGGCTTCGTGGGGTGGAATAGGCCATATTTTTGGGAAAAACGTGCTGTATTTTTTTATAAGGCCGCAACGTTATACAAAAGAATTTGTAGACGCCGCCAGCGGGGTTTCCATTAGCATACTGCCCGCATCCCACCGTAAAACCCTTAATTATTTTGGCGCGGTTTCAGGACGCGCAGAAGATAAAATCGCAAAATCCGGCCTTACCGTAGCTTATGAAAACAAAATCCCTTATTTCGCCGAATCTAAAACGGTTTTTATTTGCCGGAAATTTTTCGCCCAGCCTTTTCTTAAAGATTCTTTTGTAGATAAAACAATTTTAACGGAATTTTATCCAGAAAACGACCTTCATACAATGTATATCGCGGAAGTTGAAGAAATTTTTGTAAACGAATCGCTTTTTAAAGTTTAATAAAGTTTGTAAATTAGAGCCGTTAAGAACAGCAACTTTTTAACGGCTTCCGCAAAAAATGCGGCTTTGTAAGCCCTAAAATCCGTAGAGCTTACCCAAAAGGCCTGGCGTGGGTTGTTTAGTAAGTTCATATTATAATTTGATCTATGAAAAAGTGGTTTTTTACAGTTTTTGTTTTGTTTTTGCCTTTTGTTTTGACGTCCCAAAGCGAATCTCCCGTTGCCGCAGATTCGCGGGCGCCTCCTGTATCTCCAGGCGTTATCCCCGACGCATTGCGGCGGCCTTTGCGTGGAGCCGCGCCCGTTTACCCCCGCGATGCCGTAATCGGCGAGCTTGGCGTGGGAGAGGCTGGAAATGACCCTTATAGGTACGCCCGCAACGCCTTGTACGACTTGGTTATGAAAAATAAATCCAGCTCTTTTTTAAAAACTTTAAGCGATGAAACATTGGACGAGTTGCTTGTAAAGCTTGCCGAAGTTGCGCCGAGGAAATACAGGGTGGGGGCCGGAATGGTGGAGCCGGATGGCAGTTTTTCTTTTTTATACCGTTTTTTTGGGCGTGAAACGGAGGTGACAGGTTCCATATACATTATGGAAGATGAAGATAAAAAATTATACCTTGATGATATAATAATGGAAGATGTAACGGAAATCGTAAAAATGGAAGCGTGGAATTACGAATATCTGCCCTATGAACGGTTTTATTGACGAACGGAACGAAATCGCGGTTGCGCTTGCGCGGGCCGGAATCGAGCGATAGAGGAGACGAAGGGCGTATCCCGTAGCCTGTTGCGGAAGCCGCCGTCTGCGGCGCGCGCGGGGCAAGCCCTGCGGTGTTGGCGCCTTTTTATTAAACATGAAAAATCACTTTCCTCCAAATCACAAAGATTGGATAAAATTTAAAATACGCCGTAAAAATAAAAATGATGCGTATATCGAGGTATACCTTTCGAAAGACCACATAGAAGCAAAAGCTGATTTTTTTCCCGCAAAAGAAAAAGGGCGCCCTTTTACAAAAGAATATATTGATTTAGTTCTAAAAAAGTTAAACATTTGTTGCGGAATTGAATACAAAGCGATTGATGACGCCGCGGACGATTGCAATGAAAATTTGCGCGAGAATTTAGGTGTAATTATAGCGCGAGGTTTTATACCGGTTGATGATTCGCCGGCGTATTTCAAAATAAACCCCAATATGACGCCGCCAAGGTTGCAAAATGAGCCTGGGGCTGGAGAATTTAATATTCACTCTTCCGTTTACATCCAGGTTAAAGAAGGAGACGAATTGGCGCGGTTGCAAGACGCGGTTCAGGGCCGTGTTGGAAAAACCGTTACCGGAAAAGAAGTCCCATTTAAATTCGTTCAGCGCAAGGAATTGGTAGAAAGTGAAGGCGTATATATTAAAAATAATTGCATCTACGCCAAAATTTCCGGCCAACTAATGATTGAGGAAAATTGCATAAACGTAAAAGACACGCTTTGCGTCAATGAAAAGATAGGTTGCAAGACGGGGGATGTTGATTTTTCCGGCAATGTTATAATTAAAGGCCCTGTTGCCGACGGCTTTAAAGTGTATTCCGGCGGCGATATTACCGTGCGAGAAACTTTTTTTGTAAGCGACTGCCTTTCTGCGGGCGATTTACGAGTGTCCGGGGGGATTATAGGGCGTAAACAAGGAATTGCTAAAGTAAACGGTTCCATAACGGCCCGGTTTATACAAAATTGCAAAATAGCCTGCAAAAAAGACGTTAAAGTTAGCCGCGAAATAATAAATTCAAATTTATGGGTTATGGGCGATCTGGATTTGGGCGATTCCGGAGTAATTGTATCCAGCAAAATAAACTCTTTTTGTGGGTTAAGGGCGGGGCGTATAGGGGGAAGAACCGCCCAAAGTACGATAATTTGTTTAGGCGATGATTGGATGGTTGCGCGGGAAATAGAGCTTATAAAACAAAGGTTGTTTCATATTAAAAGAGACCTGGCGGCTTTAACGCTTGCTTTTAAAAAGCAAAAAGAATTAGGGAAAAGCGGTTTGGAAAAACTTAATGCGATAACAAAAACCGGAAGATCGTTAATTAAAGAGTATAAAGAAACCCAAATCAGGCTGGAGCAAAATAAAAAAAATATAAAAAAAAATGAAAACGCGACTTTGATTGCTTTTGGGAAAATATACGCCGGAACTTTTGTAAAAATCTGCAATGCGCAGTACCCAGTCATCGAAGATTTAAACCGCGTGCGTTTTATGCTGGATAAAACCCGCAATTGCGTTGTTTGTAAAAAATTATAGGCCTTAGGCGCCTTAATTCGGCGGTTTCACCTGTTTTTCGGGCGTTAATATATCTGATAAAAAGGAAAATCATGGCCTACGAAATTGAGTTGAAAGCATGGGTTGACGATGTTAAACAGACTGAAGCGCGTTTAAATAAAATCGCCCGGTTTTTGTTTTCTTTTCAAAAGGAAGACGTATATTGGTATTGCGAAAATAAAAACGCTTTTCCCTCAGGCGTGCGGTTGCGTAATGAAAAACAAATTTTACCGGAAGACTCCGTTAAAAACAGGCTTTTAATAACTTATAAGACGAAAGAAACGCGGGACGGCGTAGAAGTCAACGAAGAAAAAGAATTCCGGGTGGCAGACGGCCCGGAAAATTTTGAAGAATTTATGGAACGTTCCGGTTTCGCTCCCGGTTTTTCAAAAAAAAAGACCGGAAAAAGCTGGTGTTATGACTGTAAAGATTTTTGCGGCGGTGTAACTGCGGAATTGACGGAAATAGACGGCTTGGGATGGTTTTTGGAAATGGAAATTCTTTCGGAAGACGGAAGCCAAAAAACCGTGGATTTAGCGCGGGCAATCTTGATTCAATTGCTTGATGATTGCGGCGTCCCTCCAGAAAAAATTGAAAGCCGTTACTATTCGGAAATGCTTGTTAACAAGCCTTGACAAATCCAAAACCGCAACCTTTAAAAACGCGGTTTCGCAAGTTTTTGGCCTCTCGAAACTGCAAGAGCCTGTCAAAACTAACCGGGTTTTGGAACAGGCCCATTTATATGTTTTTTTAAGATTTTATTACGAATACTTATGTAAAGAGTTTTTAAATGATATAATATCGCTTATTTATGTGGTTGGGGCATCTAAAAATCATGATTAAAAATAAGCGGACGCTTAATCATATTTTTTATAAATCTATGCCTTGTTGCGGAGGATTGCTATTTCTTTTTTAAAGAAATGGGGCTTTTTTGGCATAGACGGAAGTGATTATGCAAAGTGCCAAAAAAATGTTTTTAGGCACAATGTTAAAGCCGTTTGCTTTAGCTCTATTACGATTGCTTTTTTAATGACCCTCCTCTTTTTTTATCCGGAAATGCGGGGAGAGAGCAATCGCCTAATTTTTTTTATTCCCGCCGTGATAGAGCTTGCGATTTTTTGCGTTTCTTTTTTTCTTGTAAAACGTGATTATATAAATAAGATACAGGCTAATACTTTAGTCGCGCTTTTTGTTACAACTACAGCAGGTTTTTGTATCGCCGTTTTAATTAACTTTGGTTTGGCTTACGCGATTTCTTTTTCTCTTTTCTTTTTTATTTTTGAAGTCGTTTTTATTTTTCGGCCTATCGCCGTCATACTTATTAACCTAATTATATCCGCCGCTTTTTATGTGGTTTGTATATTTTTTTCAAATAAAAACGCCGGCGAAATCTTTGACGGCAGGTTGTTGGTTTTTTTAAATATTTTGACGGCTTCTATTCTTGGCTGTCTGCTTAATTTGTTTACATCGCGTTCCCATGTAAAAAATTTGATTATGAACCATTCTCTTATTGAAGAGCGCAACTTTTACAGGGAAGAAAGCGTAAGGGATGTGCTTACCGGCCTGAACAACCGCCGTAGTTTTGATCAATCCGTTAATTTTTATATTTCAGTTTGTACGCACGTACGTCAAACTGTTTGTGTAGTAATGATGGATGTTGATTATTTTAAACTGTACAATGATTATTACGGCCATTTAAAAGGCGATTTTGTGCTTCAATCGATAGGCAAAGTATTAAAACAATTAATCGAAGAAGAACACGTTTACTCGGCCAGGGTTGGCGGCGAGGAATTTATTATGCTTTGGACGGAAAACCGGACGATAGAATGTGAACGGATTGTTCTAAAACTGCGCCAGCTTATCATCGACTTAAACATTCCGCACGAAAAATCTAAAGCCGCACCGGTTGTTACCGCTAGTTTTGGTGTATACATTATGCGGGGAGGCTCCCAGTCGTCTGCTGGCGAGCTTTACCGTATGGCAGATACCGCTCTTTATAAGGCCAAAGAATGGGGCCGAAACCGTATCGTGCTGTTCGATTCGCAAAACGGGCGTTTTCGCGAGGTGGATATACGCAATTACAAGGAACTAAAACGCGAGTAAGCCTAATTCGCCGCGTTTTCCGCGCCGGACGTTAATTTAATGCGACAAAACCTCGCCGGGCTTTCCCTTGCCGAAATAGGGGCGGTTTTTTCTGGCCGCAATCCGCCGCTTCCCGCATACCGCGCCGCCCAGGTTCACCGGTGGATACTAAACGGCGCCGGCTCTTTTGACCAAATGACTAACCTGCCTGCGCACCTGCGCGCTGAACTTTCCGCGGATTACAGCCTTAGAGACACGCGCCTTGAAGCCGTTTTAGAAAACGAAGAAGAAACAATCAAATTACGCCTTGTTACAGAAGACGGGAACGCGCTGGAGGCTGTTATTTTAAATGACGGCAAAGGGCGCCATACCGCTTGTGTTTCCAGTCAAGCTGGTTGCCCTATGGGTTGCGTTTTTTGTAAAACTGGTTCCTTGGGGTTTTCCAGGAATTTGAGCGTCGCGGAAATTATTGAACAATTGTATTATATAAATGATTTTCTGGTGAAACGGGAAAAACCGCCTGTGGAAAACATTGTTTTTATGGGCATGGGTGAGCCGATGTTGAATCTTGACGCTTTGCAAAAAGTTTGCGCTATTCTTTTTACTTCGGAAAATTCCGGTAAAAACCGGGGCGTCCCTCTCTTTTCAAAAAAAAGGATAACGCTTTCTACCTGCGGCCTTGCGGCCTATATACGAAGGTTTGCGGAAGAAGGCCCTGACGTACGGCTAGCTGTTTCGCTTACTTCCGGTAAAGAAGATTTGCGCCGCCGTTTAATGCCGGGTTCTTCATCTCTTTCTGAGTTAAAAGAAGCCCTCGTTTTTTATCAGGAAAAAAGGCGGCGGCGCATTACCTTGGAAGTTGTTTTACTTTCCGGCCTTAATACTTCCAGGGAAGACGCCGCCGCTGTAGCCGAATTTGCTTCCGGCCTGGACGTAATTGTAAATATTATACCCTGGAACCCTGTTAAAGGCCTTTTTTTTGAAGGCGCACCTCTTGCAAGCCCCGGCAAAAACCAGGTTGTAAGATTTTGCGATTCTTTACGAACTTATGGCGTAAAAACAGTTTTACGTTTGCGAAAAGGGTCTTCCATATCCGGCGCTTGCGGCCAACTTGGCGAAATACGTAAGGTTGCTTTGTAGTTGAGGCTGTTTCAAACCAACCGGGTTTTGAAACAGCCTCTGCTGTTTCAAAATATTTATTTCAAATTTTTAAACTCATAATTTAGCTTAAGCTTTTGGAACGACTCCAGGTTTTGTTATATTAACGCTATGAATAGCGGTAAAAACTTGCTTTTTATTTGTTTTTTTGCGGCGGCGGTTCGATTGTTTGCGCAAACCCCGCTTCCGCCGTCCGCCGCTCCTTCCGCCCCGCCGAATCCGGCTAAACCGGCTCCCGATTCCGCCGAACCGGAAAAAAATGAACAAAAAAAACTTACCGCGCCGGATTTTATCTTTTCGTTGCAAAGCGGCTTTATTCTTTTTAACGAGGATGGCGGTTTAAATACGGCCCCGTCGCCTGTTGTTCTTTGGGAGCCGGGCTTTGTAATGGATGTGGTTTTATTAAAAAGAGGCGGTTTTAATTTGGCCCTTTCTTCCAGCCTGCATCTTTATTGGAATAACTATTTGTGGGAAAACCGAAGGCCCTACCCCGCCCCGCTCGAAAACCGGCTTGCTTTTGTTCTCGGTTTTTTAGGCGGCCTGGAAGCGAAAGCTATTTTCCCCGTGTTTAATTTCCTGCTTTATTCTAACCTTGGGCTTTCTGCGGATTTCCGTTTGGTTACGGAGGCGCTGGGGCTTAACGAAAGCGATAAAAACGATGTTAACGAGCAGTTGCCGTTAATTCGGGATTATTTTTGGAGCAACGGGCGTTTGTTTTATCCTGTCGCCGGTGTGGGTTTTGAAACGCACCTCGTCAACGGCTGGTTTTTGGGCGGCGCGGTTAACGTTAGTATGCCCATTGCTGAATTGTTTCTTGGCGAGCAAATTGGATTGGAAGGCTGGCGTTTTAGTTTCACCCTTTCTTTTTCACGTCATTTTCAAAAAAAAGTAAAACCCAAAGAAGAAGAAAAAAAAGAAGAAATAGCAAAATAAAATAAAAAAAACCCCCAAATTCGGGGGTTTGCTACAGAAAACTACGGTAAAACCTGTGTTATAAAATTTTATTTTTTTCTGTTTGCGGATATGGCCGCTTGTGAAATTTCGCTGGTAATAAGGCTTAAAGCTGAACGGGCGTTTTGGCTGTGTTCTATAGCTTCGCCGTAACGGCTTTCTTCGTTTGCCATTTCCGCCTGACCCGCCGTTTGTCTCGCCGACGCGAAATCGTTATCCAGGCGCGGCAGGTCTAAGCCTTTGCCGCCGGAGGCGTGGGCGTTTTGCAAAGTGTCTTCTGTTGTAACGAGCGCTTCTTTCATTAAGGACAGGGCGCTGGCCGCTTCGTCTTTTTGCCTGCCTATAAAGTTTTTCGCGTCCGCTATAGCTCTTTCCGCCAGGTTTTCAGCGTCCAGCGCAAATTTTTTAGCCTGTTCATACCGTTTTGCGTCTGCTTCCGTCTGCATATTGCTAAGGGCTTCTCTGGCTCTGGCAAGCGAATTCACGGCGTAGGCCATAACATCCGGGTCGTTTTCAGCGCGTGCGACAGCGGCTATCGCGTTGTTCATTTCTTCAACCGGCGGTTTCGCGCATGAGGCGAAAAACGCAAATGCGATTATGGCGGTAATAATTAGTTTCTTCTTCATAAAGTCCTCTTTAAATCCTGTTTTTGTTTTTAAAAGCGCTGTTAAGTTGATTTTTTTATCCTGGTTTTCTTAACAGGGTTTTGAAACCACAGCTAAACTATTATAATGATTGTGGCTTCACTGTGGCAACGTATCATAATACAAAAATAATAGTAATTCGCATCATAGCGCCGGTTTTGTGCGGTTTATTGGCTTTATACGCTGTCGTAGCGTCTCCCTCCATGTTTACTCACTACGATTTTTTAATGAAAATGCGCCCCCAAAAAACGATTGATCCAAGCCTTTTGCTTATAGATACAGGCGGCGTTGAATCTGACGCTTTAGTTGAAAGCGCCCTCGCTTTGTCCGTTGTGGACGCGCTTATTGAACTGAACGCGGAGGCTCTTGTTATTCAAACGCCGCTTTTGGGGGCTTCGGGCGCAAACAGCGCGGAAGGCGAAAGCGATTTACTTGCCGGATTCGACCGTGAATTTAGCATTATCGCGGGAAATATACGAAATCTTTTTGAAGGAATCTTGATGGGCTTTATTCCGCCGGAAGAAGCGCCCTTGTTTGTGGAAGAAACCGTAAAGCTTACAGAAGCCGGCAAAGAAAGGCTTTTACAGGCCGCGTTTCAAAGTAGCGAGGAATTAAGCGAACAAATTGAAAAAGCGGGTTTGGTTTTTGGGGCTGTTTTTATGGCGAATGATTTAAACGTCCCGCTTATACAGGGTAAAAACCAGGAGGCCGCCCGTTTCCGGCGCGGCGCCTTCACCCAGGGCTTTTCCCGGGTGAATCCCTCGCCGGACGGCCTTGTTAGGGGGGCGCCGCCTATTCGCACTATTGAAGTTTCTGGCGGCGGCGCTTTTAGCGCGGTGGTGGAGGAGCACGTGGTTTTGGTCGCGTTAAAAGAACGCTTCGCCGAAACTTCTTTTTCAAAAACGGAACGGGGTCAGGCTTTGATTCTTTTACCCAAGGCTGGCGGCGAAAACGCCCGCATAAAGCTGGAGCTTGACGATTCGGGCGCCGTTCTTTTTGATCATTCCGCTTTTTCGCATAATCTTAAAAGTATCCCAATCAGTTTATTTATTGATTACGATGACGCCGGAAAAACTTTGTACAGACTGCTTTCCCAGGCGGTTACGCTTGTTCAGTATGGGAAAATCAACCCGGAGAATTACCCGCCTTTTATTTACGAAAAAAATGCGCTGTTGTATCAAAATATGCTGGATTTAAAGGCCGCCGAAATCGCGCCGGCAAACCTGGCCGTACGGGCCGAACTTGAGCCCGCGACAGAAGCCGCCGCTTCCGAAACAGAGGGGCTTGATGAGGAAGCAATTCTTGAGGCTGAAGACGCCGCCGGGCCTATTGTTGAAACAAGCGCCGCCCCGGAAGCCGCGGAAATGGAAGCCGTAGAACCGGATTTTTCCGGGGTTGAAGGCGGCGTGGATGAAGTTGCGGCGGCAGAATCCAGGAAAGCTGTTGAAGATGCGAAAATTCTTTGGCAAGAAGGCCGAAAAGCATATTTTGCCGCTTGCGAGGCCTTTTTTAGCGAAACCACGGAGCAGGCCGTCCGGGATTCTTTTAACGAATTAATCCAAAGTGAAAATCTTGGGGAAGAAGGCGAGCGCCGTCTTTTGGAAATGCGTGAAAAAGAATTGGAAAAATTCTACATAGCTCGTGATATTTATTTTCTTTTGCGTGATTCCCGCAACGTATTGGCCAAAAATCTTAACGGCGCTTTTTGCGTAATGGGGGCCGCTTCCGGTGAAAGTTTAAGCGATGCGGAAGTTTCAATTTTGCTGGCCGACGCCCTTTTAGGCGGCGAAGCCGTTATCCCGCTAAGTTTAAACTACGCTTGCTTTTTCGCGGTTCTGGCTGTTTTAACGGCGGTTTTTATGCTATGCGCTCTTCCGCCGCTTGTTTCGTTTGTTTTTGCTGCGGCTTTTCCAGCCGTTTTATTCGCCGCCGCCGCGCAAGTGTTTTTGGCGGCGCCGTATTGGCTGGATCCGTTTTTTCCGGCTGTTCCCGCGGCGGCGGCGGCTTTCGCTTCCTCGTTGATTGCTTTGGCCGCGCGTTTGGACGCGGAAAGAAACGCCGCGTTAATTTGCGGTTCTTCTATTCCAAAACAGTATTCCAAAACCCTGCTAAAATACGCTTCCGGCAAAGATTCACCGGCTTTTGCGGCTTTTGTCGCGGTAAGGGCGCCGGATTTTCCGGTGGTTGAAAGCCGCCAGGAAGCGGAAGCGGCCCTTAAACTGTTAAAGCAGTTTCATGAAGAAGCGAAAGCTTTGTTTTTTAAAGCGGGAGCTGTTTTGGCGGGAATAGAGCGGGATTTGCTTGTTTTTTCTTTTGGCTCCCCGCTGGAGCGGTTGGCTCAAAACAAAACGGCGCTCCAACCGGTTCGTAAAGCCGCGTCCGTTTTAGCCGGCGTGGATTTTTCAAAACTTAAAACGGCGCCTTGGTATATAGGCATGGACGCCGGCGTCTGTATTTTTTGCTCCATGGACGGCGTTTGCTGTCATGCGTCCGGTCAGGCCGCCGCCCGCGCCCGCTTGCTTTCATCTTTGGCGGAACGCTCAAAAGTCCGCGTGCTTGTTTCAAAAACGGCGGCGGCGCACCTTGACGTATCAAAAATCAGCCCTTTGTCATCGAATTTTCCGGAATCGGAGCTTTGTTGCGTCCTAAAAACCGGCGTATAACCTTTTCCGCAAAATTCTGTTTTATTTTTGAGCCTCCTTAAAAACGGCAACCTTAAAAAACGCGGTTCGCAAGGCTTTAGCCTTAGAAATTGCAAACCCTGTCAAAACCCATCAGGTTTTGGAACAGGCTAGGTATGTGCAAAAAGCGGCGGTTTCTGCATAATTATTGAAAATGAAGTGGTTAAAACGTGAAATAAACGCGGATTTGGTAAACGACATATCCGAAAAATATGGTTGCGATAAGCTAACGGCCTCTATTTTAGTTAGGCGTAGTATACTTTCCGGCGACAAAATCATTTATTTTTTAGAAGACGGCAAAAGAAACCTTCACAATCCGTTCAAATTGTCCGGCATGGAAGACGCCGTAGAAAAAATTCTGGAATTAAAAGAAGACGGCGGTAAAGTTCTTGTATTTGGAGACCGTGACACAGACGGAGTAACAAGCACAGCCATACTTGTGCAATGTTTGCAAAAAATAGGGATAGACGTAAGCTGGCGCGTTCCTGTGGGCGATGAACCTTACGGACTTTCCATGCAAGCTGTGGAAGAATTTGCGGCCGGTTACGGTTCGCTTATCATTACTGTAGACTGCGGCGTTTCCAATCATCGCGAAATTGAGCGCGCTTCGGAGTTGGGGCTTGACGTCATTGTAACCGATCATCATGAAGTAAGAGGCGAGCCGCCGCCGGCTTTCGCGGTGATAGACCCTAAAATAAAGTCGCCTGACGGCGGCTACGAATATCCTTTTCCGCATTTGGCGGGTTGCGCGGTTGCGTATAAACTTACGCAGGCTTTAGATTTTGCGCAAAAAAGCTCGCTTTTTAACCGGCAGGTTTGCCTTTTAAATACCCGCCCCGGCAACGCCGGTTCATGGATTATCGAAATTAAAAAGTTGCGCAATCTTGTGGAAATTGATTCTCTTACAGAAATAGTTCTTCCTGGCGGCGTCAGCATATCGCAAACTAGACTCCCCGCGTTTTTAGAAGGCCAGTATATTTATGTTTGGGACGAAAGCGCTCAAAAAAAGAACATGGAAGTTATTTTTGGCAAGGGCGTCGAGTTTGGTTTTGCGGACATAGCTCCCCAGGCGGCCTCTATAATACCGTCTGTGGAAGGAAAAAGCCTTTTGCGGCTTAAAGAGGTGTCGCGGTTGGGGCGTTATGGCGAGCCGCCTTCCGAGTTGGACGTGTTTTTTAGCGTTTTTTACGCGATGTTTCAAAAAGGCGAAGGTTTTTTTGGCGATGAAGACGCTGCGGCCTTGCAGCTTACCGCCATAGGGACGCTCGCCGACCTTATGCCGCTGGAAAATGAAAACCGGATTTTGGTGAAGCACGGGCTTTTACGGTTGAACGAAAAGGCGGTTCCCGGAATTTCCGATCTTATTTTTAGCCTTGGGATAGGCGGAGGCAGGCTTGATTCCAGCGATGTTTCCTGGAAGCTCACTCCCGCGATAAACGCGGCGGGCAGAATGGGCAATGCGGCTTTGGCTGTGGAGCTTCTTCTGGAACCGGATTTAAAGCGGCGGGGCGCTCTTGCTTTACAAATTGTGGAGTTAAACGCCCAGCGCCGTAAACTTACAGACAAAGCTATGGAAACCGCCATGCCTATAGTTCAGCAGAATCAGGCGGATTACAACGGCAAGATTGTTTTTGCGGCCAGCGAAAACATTCCTCGCGGCGTTACCGGCCTTACTGCTAACAGGCTGACGTCTTGTTTTAACGCGCCGGCTGTGGTGGTTTCTTTGGCCGAAGACGTTGCGGCGGGTTCTGTGCGTTCCGCTCGCGGTTATAATTTGCAGTCGTTTTTAGACCAAAGCAACGATCTTTTTATAGACTGCGGGGGCCACGATTTTGCGGCTGGTTTTTCTATAAAAATGGAGCGTTGGAATGATTTTGTTGAGCGTCTAAAAACCATATCTCTTACGGTGGAATTTCCAAAGGATGCGGAAGAAGGCGGCGAAGTGTTAAATATTGACGCCGAACTGCCCCTTTCGTGGTTAAAGCCGGAAATTTTGTCCGTTGTGGATATGTTTCAGCCTTTTGGCCGGGGCAACGACCCTCTTTTATTTTTGGCGCGCGGTTTAAAAATTATGGACATTACTTTGCAGGGCAGGCCGGAGGTAAAGCACGTTAAATTTACGCTGGACGGCGGCAAGCACAAATGGCCCGCCATGTACTGGAACGCGGTTGATAAAGTGAACGTGGAATGGACTAAAAATGATTCTGTGGACGCTGTTTTTAAAATAACCCGCAATTATTTTGCGGGAAACACTACGCCCACTTTGATTATTTCCGATTTAAAACTTTCAGAATCCGGCGGCGGCCAGGCTCTTTGTTAAAAACCCGGAAATCAGTATAAAAAAGCCGAATTCAATTGCTAAAATATATGATAAGCACATCATTAACTTTTTAAAAAACGTTTTTGTAAAGCCCCCCCCCCCCCCCGTTGTTATTAATGTAAAATAAAACGCAAAATATTGATGTCTTTAATTAGACTTGATTTTTCAAAAAATCTTAAGGAGAAAACATGAAAAAAGGTATTTTTGCGGCTGTTTTTGCAGCCCTGGCGGTTGGGGCGTTTGCTCAGCCGACGCCCCCAGCGGAACCCATCAAACTGTTGGGCTTGCAGGCTACTATCGGTTCTATGGTTAACGGTGTAACGCCGCGTTATGCTTTGGACGAAGACAACTATCTAAACGTTGTAAACTGGGCCAACGTTAAATTTGACGACGTTTACTTTTTCCTGGGCGGAAAAGCAACGACGATAGGTACAGGCTTTCAGGGCGGGCTCGCCAAAAAACTCGGCCAAAACTATTTGGGATTTTACTTTAACGGAGAACTTTTTAGTGGAAAAGGGACGAATACCGGCACGGATCCTGCTCCTCCTACTGTTAAGGAAGACTTTACTATTAACCAGAAGTTCGCTGTTCTTTTTGCGAATCAGGCGATAGGCGGCATACGTTTAGACCTTTTGTTTGATAATGCTAAAAGCGAATACGATAAAAACGACGCCACCCATACAGAGAAAACCACAGGCACTGGCACAACTGTTACCAGCGTGCAGTGGGGCAAAAAAATCGGGTCTTTCACCCCGAAAGCGACTATCGGCTTTCAATGGCCTAAGCATACTACAAGCGAAAAAAAAACCAACATTTCAACCTATACCACAACTGAAAATGCGGAGAGCTGGGATGCGGCTGCTTTGGGCGTAAAACTGGAAGGCGCGTACAAAGATTTTTCCGCCGACTATCAGCTTTCTCTTGATTTCGGTAAAACTACGATGTCGACGTTTAAAGTTTCCAGTAACGGCGTTTCCGGCTCTACTACCGAAATAAAAGCTGTAACAACCGGCGGTTATAACAACACATTAAACCTGTACTACGGCATAACGGCGGACGTCAACCAAAAACTGCAGTTTAAACTGCGCCCGCAGTTGCAGTTTGTTTTGGCCGGCGCGGAAAACAAAACAACAACCAACACAACAACCGCTCAGGATGATATAGAAACTGTGACCTACTCTGTTGCGCCCACAACATATTTTGCTTTTAGCCCTTTAATGCAGGTTGGCGCCCAGTATAAAGTTACCCAGAAATTCGCTTTGTACACCGGCGTAACATTCACCTTCCTTAAAGTGGAATCGCAAAGTTGGGCTTCGTATACGAATAAAAACGCGGATGGTACTGAGGTTGAATATAAAAACACGCCTTCTTCTTGGAGTATTGCCGGTTTATCTTTGGGCGGCGGCACCACGCTAAATTTTGGCGCGAACTTTGCGTTCAGCGACACATTTAGCCTGGACGCCCAGATTCAAAGCGACCTTGTCAAAATAGGCGTTCCCGGTAAAGACCCTGCCGCAACCATTGCCAATCCGTTTGATACTAGCAAGAGCTGGCTTGAAGGCGGCATAATTCTTAACTTTAAACCGGCGCCCAAAGCGGCTCCGGCAACCGCCCAATAACCTGTTACAAAACAGCGTTTAGGTCTTTGTAAAGAGGGCGCGGTTTTATTATCGCGCCCTCTTTTTTTGTTTTTTTTAATTTATAACCTGCATTTATTACCGCACGGAGCGGGATCGCCGCCGTGCTTGCGCGGCAAGCCGCCGCCCGGCGTGTCGTGTACAGGGCTAAACCTGCGGTGTTGGCGCCTTTTATTCCATCCTTTGGCGGCTGTTTTGGCTTTCGCCTCCTATTCCTTCAAAAATGTTTTGCGCGTAATAATATTAGGCTTGCTCAATAACCCGCCTGGTTATTACAAGTCTTGCAAAACGCTCCGCATTTTGCTGTTTTTAGGCTTGTTGGTCAGGCCGTGCAAGCCAAACACAACCGCGTTTGGCCCGGCTTGCGGAAATTTTAGCTTTTGAACGGCTTTATTGGGTAAAATAATTGTAATTTTCTTGCGCGTAACATTCTTTTCGTACTATAATTAATTTATATTTAAGGTTGTTCCAAAACTTCAAGTTTTGGAACAGGTTCATTTAAGTAAAATAAGGAGCGTTTATGGCTTGTTGTTGTGGTAACGATGACGCCGCCCTTATCTCCGAAGCAAAAGAGATTGTTCAAAAAGTGGGTAAAGCCCCCGAATACGCAATCCCTCTGCTGCAAGAGATTCAAAGACGGCGTACATACCTTCCCCAAGACCTGGTAGAAAAGGTCGCGCAAGAGGCGGAAATCCCCGTCTCCAATTTGTACGGAGTTGCGACTTTTTACTCGCAATTCCGCTTTAAGCCCCAGGGCAAGTATCTAATCCGCGTGTGTCATGGAACCGCCTGCCACGTAGCGGGCTCGGATATTATCGCGGCGGTGATAGCCCAGGAGCTGGGTATAGAAGAAGGCGATACAACGCCGGATAAGCTTTTCTCTTTCGAAAAAGTAGCTTGTTTGGGTTGTTGCGCGCTCGCCCCCGTGGTTATGATAGGCGATAAAATTTACGCGAAGCTCACCAGCTCCAAAGTCAAAGCGGTAATAAAGGAGTACAAAGATGGCAAAGCCTAAACTATTGGTTGGACTGGGTTCTTGCGGTGTCGCGGCGGGCGGAATGGCCGTCTACAATCATTTAAAAGAGGTGGTTCCGCAAGACCTCGCGGATATAGAAATTACTTCCTGCATAGGAATGTGTTGGGCCGAACCTCTTGTAGAAGTGGTTTCCGGCGAAAACCGCACTCTTTTTGGTTATGTAAACGAAGAATTCTCCGACAAAATTTTTGAAGGCGTTAAATCCGGCAAACTTCCCGAAGAAAACCGCGTGCGCGAAAGCGAGGAAGGCAAAGACTATCTTGGAAAACAAGTAAAAGTCGTGTTGCGGAATTGCGGCGTCATCAACCCCGAAAAAATCAGCGATTACATCGCCGTAGGCGGCTATGAAGCCTTAAAAAAATGCCTGAACGAATACACGCCGCAACAGGTGATAGATATCGTAAAAGAATCCGGGCTTGCGGGGCGCGGCGGGGCGTTTTTCCCCACCGCCGTAAAGTGGGGCCTTTTCGCGGCGAATCCGGCTCCGGCTGGCGGCCATAAATATATGGTTTGCAACGCCGACGAAGGCGACCCGGGCGCATTTATGGATCGCGCAACTATAGAAGGCGACCCCCACGGCCTTTTGGAAGGTATGCTTATAGCGGCTTACGCTACGGGCGCCGATCGGGGCTACATTTATTGCCGCGCAGAATACCCTCTCGCGATAAAACGCCTTAAAATCGCCATAGACGAAGCCGAAAAAAACGGCTTTTTGGGTGATAATATTCTTGGAAAAAACTTTAATTTTCACCTCAAAATAAAAGAAGGCGCCGGCGCCTTTGTTTGCGGCGAAGAAACGGCGCTCATGGCCTCCGTAATGGGCCGGCGCGGAATGCCCACCCTTAAACCACCCTTCCCCGCCGTTTCCGGCTTGTTTGAGTGTCCCACAAACATTAACAACGTAGAAACCTTCGAAAACGTAGCCTACATCATTAGTAAAGGCGCAAAAGAATTCAACAAATACACATCTAACGGCACTATCGGTACAAAAGTTTTCGCCCTTGCCGGAAAAGTTAAACGCGCCGGACTTGTGGAAATTCCTGTTGGCATGACAATACGCGAGCTCGTTGAAAGGATTGGCGGCGGTTCCTCCACGGGGCTTCCGTTAAAAGCCGTTCAGATGGGCGGGCCGTCCGGCGGCTGTATTCCGGCGCGCCTTTTTGACACCACCATAGATGTAAAATCGGTTACAGGAACGGGCGCGATAATGGGCTCCGGCGGGTTTATCGTCATGGATGAACAAACCTGCATGGTGGACGTCGCAAAATACTTCCTTACCTTTGTGCAAAGCGAAAGTTGCGGAAAATGTACTTTTTGCCGTATAGGCACAAAACGTATGCTGGAAATCTTAAACCGAATTACAAACGGCTCCGGCGAAGAAAAAGACCTTGAACGCCTGCAAGAATTAGCGGCGGCGATTAAAAAATCATCGCTTTGCGCTCTTGGGCAAACCGCGCCAAATCCGGTTCTTACAACGATGAAATACTTCCCGGAAGAATACGAAGAACACATCAAGCAAAAAAAATGCCGGGCCAAAGTTTGTAAACCGTTAATTAAATACGGAGTTTTGGAAGATAAATGCGTTGGTTGCGGAGCTTGTTTGCGCGGTTGCCCGGTTAAAGCAATTTCCGGCGAAAAAAAGAAACCGCACAGCATAGACCCGTCCAAATGCACCCGTTGCGGTCTTTGTAAAGACGCCTGCAAATTTGCCGCTATAGAAGTTAGCTAAAACCAAAGGATTAAATATGGCAACATTAAATATAACCATTAACGATAAACCGCTTCAGGTTGAGGCGGGAACTACAATTCTAAACGCGGCTACGGCGGCGGGGTTTGAAATCCCCACTTTCTGCCATTCCTGGAATTTAAAGCCGTATACAAGCTGTTTTATCTGCGCTGTAAAAGTTGAACCAGGCAGAGGCAACCTTGTGCCGGCTTGCGCTACAAAAGTTGCGGAAGGTCAAAAAATTACAGTTTCCGGCCCGGAAGTAGACGCTTCCCGCCGTATGTGCCTTAATTTGCTGGTCTCCGACCATTGCGGCGATTGTTTGCCGCCATGCCAAACTACCTGCCCGTCTTCCATAGACATAAAAGGGTTTTTGGCGCTTGTGCGTGAAGGCAAAGAAGAAGAAGCGGCGAAACTTATCCGCGAAAAAGCGCCTTTCCCTGGCGTCTTGGGCCGCATCTGCCCGCGCCCGTGCGAAGAAGAATGCCGCCGTAACCGTGTGGAAGGCCCGGTGGCCATCTGCAACATGAAGCGCCATATCGCGGATACGGAGCTTGCGGCTAAAAGAAAACCCCAGCTTCCGGCTCCCGCGCCGTCTACCGGAAAAAAAGTAGCTGTTGTGGGCGCAGGCCCCGCCGGAATGACCGCCGCTTATTTTTTACGTTTGCAAGGCCATGCGGTTTCCGTTTTTGAAAAACATAAAGTTTCCGGCGGAATGCTCCGTTATGGAATACCTTATTACCGCTTGCCGGACGAAACTCTTAAAACAGAATTCGGCGCAATTGAAGCTCTTGGCGTTGAGGTAAAATACGGCGTCGAAATTGGCAAAGATATTCCGGCAAAAAAACTGGAAGCGGATTACGACGCGCTGATTTTGGCGGTGGGCGCTCAAGGCGCCTCCCCAATAGGCGTTCCTGGCGAGGATTTGCCCGGCGTTTGGTCTGGAATCCAGTACTTGGGAGAATCCGGCGAAGGAGCTACGCCTAAGCTTGGCTCCGACGTCTACGTAGTTGGCGGCGGTAATACGGCGATGGATTGCGTTAGAAGCGCAGTGCGCGGCGGTTCCAGGGCTACTTGTTTGTACAGACGCGGACGCGAAGAAATGCCCGCCAATGACATGGAAATTGAAGAAGCCGAACACGAAGGCGTTAAGTTTGAGTACCTTACCGCGCCGGTTAAAATAGAAAAAGACGGCGATAAATTAAAACTCACCCTTATAAAAATGGAATTGGGTGAACCGGACGCATCGGGGCGCAGGTCTCCCAAGCCTAAAGCCGGAACCGAGTACACCGTATCCGCCACGGCGGTTGTCGGGGCCATAGGCCAGCGGGTTTTACCGCAACTGGCTGGCGAACTGGGTTTGGATCTCGTCAGAAATGGCGCCATAGCCGCCAACCCCCAGACTTTCCAGACAAGCCGGCAAGGCATTTTTGCTTGCGGCGATTGCCAAACCGGCGCCAACATCGCGGTTCGAGCCGTTGGTAATGGGCGTAAAACGGCTGTTGCTGTAGACCAGTTCCTTAAAGGCGAAGAAGTAAAAGGCGAAGAAGTCTTGTTTAATTCGCAAATGGGCCCGTTGGATACTGTAAGCGAAGAACTTTTTAAAGACGCAAAAAAACAAGACCGTATTAAAATGCCTGTTATTTCTGACGGGGAGCGTAAAACAACGGAAAAAGAAGTGGAAACAGGCTTTAATCCGCAGGATGCAAAAAAAGAAGCGGAACGTTGCCTGGAGTGCGGATGCGAAGCTATTAAAGACTGCCGGTTGCGCGAATACGCCACAAAGTACGGCGCAGACCAAAATTATTTTGGACGGCCTTCCGAAGAGGATTCCCGCCGCGCCTACCAAATTGATTGCAGCCACCCCAAAATTAAGATGCAATCAAATAAATGCATCAACTGCGCCGCTTGCGTCCGTGTTTGCGCCGAAGTTAAAGGACTTAGCGTATTGGGCCTGGTAAACCGTGGGTTTGCCACACGTATGCTGGCCCCGTTTGGCAGAAGCCTTGTTGGAACTAAATGCGACGGTTGCGGGGAATGTGTAAAAGTTTGCCCCACCGCCGGCGTTATGGAAAAAAAAGCGGGCTAAGGCCGTAAACAAAAAAATGAAAAACGGCTCCAGAAATGGAGCCGTTTTTTTATGCCGGCAACCAGGCGCCGCGCCGCCGGTTAGCGGCCTGTTATGCTTTTTTTGATAAAATTACCGCTTCTATCGCAAGAACAGGCAATTCGATTAAAGGCCCAATAACTAAAATTAAAGAAATAACGGGATTGGACGGAAAGGCTATTATTGCTATTGCCAAAGCGACCGGAGAATTCCTGGCCGAAGTTGTAAAAATTAAAGACGTCGTATCCCGAAAAGAAAGCCCTAATTTTTTCCCTGTAAAAAAAGACAACAAAAAGACCGCCGTAAAAAAAATCATAACCGGTAAAAATAGTTTTGCAAAAATAATTAGATTTCCGGTTATCGCTTCTCCTTGCGAAGCGAACATTGCCGCCACCGCCACGCAAAGTAATATAAATTGAAAATTGCCGCTGTGTTTGCTTATAAAGTTTGTTATGCAGTGAAAATTTATACCCTTTATTATGTTTGCTGCAGTTAAAGGCAAAATAAGCGTAAAAATTATAGTTTGCATAATTATTTTTGCGTCAAAATTTATGGATTCTTTCATAAAAATAAATAAATAAACCGGCATTAATATAATTTGTAAAATTAAATTTAACGGTAAAATGGAAGACCCCAGCGTTACGTTCCCTTTCGCAAGCCGTGTAAAAATTAGATACCAGTCTGTGCAAGGCGTAACCATAAGCATAATAAACCCAATTTGCAAACTTGTTTGGCTGGGAAAAAATATTATGCCAAGGCTGTACGCAAAAACAGGCGTCCATAAAAAGTTGATGGTTAAGGCTGGAATGGAAAACTTTAAATTTTTAAATGATTTTGTAATATCTTTTATGTTTACATCAAAAAAAACAAAAAAAAGCATGATTATTAAAAATAATTCGATAAAATTACCGGCTTTTCGCGCTGTTTCCGCATTGATTTTACTAAAAACGACGCCCAGTAAAGAGGATAAAATTATAAAAACCGGCTGTAACTTTAAAAAAACGCCCGTAAAAACTCCTTTTGCCGGTTTGCGGCTGTATAAATGATGTTAAAAAGCCCTGTAAATTATGCGCGAACTTTGTTTAAAAGGCGTTGAATTTAAAATAAAACGGCGAAACCGCTTTAAATTTAGCCAAACTTAAAGGACGCGAAGCGTTCTTTTTTAACCGCGCAACGCGATTGGAGCGGAATTTGCTTTGCAAATTGCGGCGGAAAGCGCGGTTGAAAATGCGCCCTATTTATCGGATACGGGTTTAAAAACCGCCCATGGAACAGGCTCTTTAAGTTTGCCTTCTTTATATTCACGAAAGCTTGTATAAGATTTAGATTCCATGCTGTAAAGCACGCCGTTTATTTGCGCTATAAAATGCGTGTCCGTGTAAAAAACGGTGGCGACTTTATGACGTTTAACAAGAGCTTCAAAATCGTCAATGTTTGCGACATTAACGCCTGAAGAAATTGAAAAGTCGCTTGCCGGAACAAAATTAACAGGCGCGGTTTTGCATGAATTAAATAAAAACAAACAAAAGATAACTGGTAGATATATTTTTTTCATTCAACATCCCCTATCATAATTTTTCCCTGGTTGCCGTGGCGCGAGCCGCCGCCGGTAAGAGATTCCAGTAAAAAATAAGTTCTGCCTATTATTTCCGGGCCTCTGTCGGGAACGGGATCGTCCCATGTAGCGTCGTAAAAAAGCCATTTTCCGTTGTTATAAACGTTGTTCCACGCATGATTTATGGAACGCGAGGTAACAATCCTAACGTTTATTCCGGCGGAGCGCATGAGCGCCGCGCTTAAATAAGAGTAGCCTTCGCATAACGCAGTTTTGTTTTCTATAACCGAAACAGCGTCTGTTTTTCGCGCACGGCCCGGATTGCGCAACGATTGCTGGTCGTAAACTAATTCCGATACAACATAATCATGAATGGCGGTGATTTTTTCCAGGTCTGTTTTTAAATTGGCGGTAATTTCGCGCATTAGATTTGTTACAACAAAACTGTCCGACTGTATGAAATAACTGGGATAAATCCAGCGCCCGTCTCCATCAAGGCCGTTTTCTTGCCGTGTGTTTATTACATTGAATTCCAGCGGCTCTTCGGTGTAAGACCCGCCGCGCAACGCCCCCTCCCCTTTTTGCGGGTTTGTAAGAGTTACGGAATCGAAAATTTGTACAGTTACGGTGTATTCGCCTTCCCCAAACGGCAACCAAATTCGGCAGGAAAAAGAGTCGTTAATTATGTACCAGGTTTTAAGAGGCGGCGTTTTTTGGCCTTTTTCGCTTTTTTTAATTATTTCCACACGCCCATAATTACGCGCTTTTGGCTTGGTTATTTTGCCTTCCAGCGTAAAAAAAGCGTCCGTTTCAAAGTCGCGCGCGGGCGGTTGTGTTATGTGTATGCTTGCGGAAGACGGCGCCGGCGGTGAAGCGGATTGCGCTTTTATAAACCCCGAATAGGTTTTTCCTGTTCCCGGATATGTGTATGGTTCAAGCAAATAGTTTGCCGGATGAATCGTAATTTCGCCGCTTAAAGCGGTGAAGCCGGCGGATTTTGCCGATACAATGTAAACCCCTGTTTGCGCCGCCGAAAAAAAACCGTCCGGGTTTACTTTGGCTATTGTAGCTGAAACTTCGCCATTTTCGATTTTATCTTTGTATACCGTCCAGGTTACCGCCTCTTTGTTTGGCCTAACAGAGCCGTCAGAACGTAGCATGGAAGGCGAAAAATGAATTTGCGCGGCGCCTTCCGCCCCAACAAATGAATCCACAGCGGCCGCCGGAAACATGGAAAGTTTTACCGGTTTGTCCGGTATAAGCATTATGTCGTCCAGATAAACAGCGTTGTATCCTCCGGTAATCTGCATATTTTTTGCGGAAGTTTGGAAAATTACGGTGTGTTCGCCAGATTTAAGCGATAAGCGCCCGGTTCTCCAGCCGGCGTTTGACCCTGTGTACGAAACCGGGTTTTCGCCATTTACAGAAACGGTGAATTGCTGGTTGGCTCGCGAATCAATTTCCGTTTTGTAACGGAAAGTTAAAACGGAGGGCTCTTCTATAACAAGCGGCGATAATTTTAAAATATTGGTTGTTTGAAGGCCCGCGCTTAATTTTACAAAGGATGTGCCGTTGCCAAAAAACGGGTCGTTTTTTCCAGCAGTTTCGGCGGCGGAATCTGTTATTTTGAAATCGCCGCTCCATAATTTTTCGTTTAACTTTCCCGAATCAAAATTTTCGGTAAAATCAGCGGTTTGCGCCTGAAACCCAGCGTAAAACAATAGGATTGCGGCAAAAGCTGACTTTTTCATCAATACGGATGATTGTAATACGGCGTAATGCGGCGCGTCAACGGCGGAAATGATTTTCTGCGTGAAGGCGTTTGGCCGGAAGCCTTTCTAAAACGGCGTCCAGGAATGTTAACGCATTAAAATAGAGCGGAGTTTAGAAATATGGATAATCTTACCCCGGAACAACGTAAAAAAGCTATGGCGGCGGTGCATAGTAAAAACACAAAGCCGGAAATTTTAATAAGGAAAGCGTTATTTGCGCTTGGTTATAGATACCGTATAGATTACAAAAAGTTGCCAGGCCGTCCAGATTTAGCGTTGCCCAAATACCATGCTGTTGTTTTTGTTCACGGCTGTTTTTGGCACGGCCATTCCGGGTGTCCAAATTCTAAATTACCGCAATCAAATAAAGAATACTGGACTCTTAAAATCGACAGGAACCGCAAACGCGACGGAGAATCCTTGAATCATCTGCACGCTATCGGCTGGAGAGTTTGCATAGTCTGGGAATGCGCGATTCAGGGTAAAAATAAGAAAATGAAGATTGAGCGGGCGGCTTTAACAATTTCTGATTGGTTGCAAAACGGCGGAGTATGGCTTGAAATAAGCTCCGCAACGCAGCGGGAAATGTAAGATTAGCGCGTAAGCGCCGATGTTTTAAACATTAGAGTTGTTCGGAAACTTTAGTTTCCGCAAACCAGCCAAGCCGGGTTTGGCCGGTTTGCGCGGGCAACCGCTAAAAACAGCAAATGCGTAGCGTTTTGCAAAACTAAAGCAAAGTTTGCCCGCAACTTAGTAGGCGAGCCTGTTACAAAAACCCGGTTGGTTTTGACAGGCTCTTGCGAAACCGCGTTTTGAATGGTTAAATTTATGAATTTTATTACCGGTATCTATACAAGAACGCCTATTTTTGTAAGAATAGACGGTGGTAGGGGCCTTGCGCCCTTCAAAAACATTAAAAAACCCCTGTTTTTGAATGTTTTACGGCCTTTGCTGGAAAGGGGGTGATTATTATGGCGCATATTGTTGTAGACGACAGTGAAGCTCTGGAACGAGCCATTAAACGCTTTAAGCGCATGGTAGAAAAAGAGGGCGTTATTCGTGAATACAAAAAACGCGAATACTACGAAAAACCCTCCACCATCCTTAACCGTAAAAACAAAGCTCTTCGTAGAAAATTAATGAAGAGAACCAGAAAGGGCCGCCCTGAGTATTAAAAGGAAAAGCAATGGCTATTATTACTATTAGCCGTGAATTGGCGGCGTTGGGCGATGAAACCGTAAAGGAGTTGTCCAAGCTGTCCAATTACAGGTTTATAGATAAAAAAGCGCTTGAACGCCGTATTTCCGAATATGGTTTAGACGATAAAAATTTTAAAAAATATGATGAACGTAAGGGCGGTTTTTTTTCCATTCTATCGAATAACAGGGATGATTATTTACACTTTTTAAAAAAAGCCATGTTTGAAGAAGCGGCTGAAGGTGATTGCGTTTTTATAGGACGCGGCGCTTTCGCTATTTTTAGCTCATTGCCATGTGTTTTACCAGTGTTTCTTGTATCTTCACTTGAAGTTCGTATAGGGCGCGTGCAAAGCTACTTCCGTTGCGATGACAAAAAAGCCCGTTGCATTATTTCCAAAAGCGATAACGACAAACAAAGTTTTCATAATTATTTTTTTGATGCGGAATGGCGCAAGAGTGAAAATTATAAATTAACCTTGAATACAGCTTGTTTATCACCGTCTGTGTGCGCACAAGTAATTAACAATGTGCGTTTGCTTATATCCAATAACGAAATCGAAACAAAAACAAAAGAACGGCTGGATGAGCTTAGGCTGGCTCAAAAAGTAGCGCATCATATTTTATACGAAAAGGCTATAACCGTTCATTTTTTGGACGTATCGGTTTCGCAAGGAGTTGCAACCCTGTATGGCGTGGTCAACGCGATTACTTTTGTAGAATCCCTGCTGGAAGCGGCAAAAGAAGTTGACGGCGTAATAAAAGCGGTTTCGGAAATACAAGTAATTCAGGACTATCCAGTTTTTCATTAGTACAAATGGGTTATGACGCATTTGCCGCGGCCAGAGATTTTTTGTATGCTTCCGGCGTTTTGTTAGGCTCCGCATTGGGTGTATTTGCCGGGGCCTTCTTGCCGCAAAAAAAACTGCGTGAAAAAAGCCGTAATATTACGGCGGCTTTATACATATTTTCTTTTTTTATTGCGGTTCTTACCGTTTCTTTGTGTATTTTTCCCAAAATTATATCAAACGAAAAAACATTAATAGTTTTTATTTTTTTTGTATTGATTTTCTTTATCGCGTTCTTTTTTTCGGCGGTTTTGCGCTTTATATTAATTTTCGCGGCTTCTGTTTTAATTTTAAGCGTAATGTATTTTTATTATATAGGTTACGCATTCGACGGCCTAAAAGTCCCTATTGTAAAAATTAGATACTCAAATGAAGACGCAATAAACATAAATCCTATATATAATAAAGTAAATGTGTTTAAAACGGATTCTGGGCCGGCCCAAATAGCGGATATATTTTACGATAAACGGTATACGGGAATTGTAAAATATTCGTTTGCTTTTATAGCCGCGGATAAAACAATACCGGTTTTTGGAGGAGGCCGCCGTATTGTTTTGTTAAGCGTAACTATGGAACAAGTTGAGCCTGGGCGGGCGGTTCAGGTTTTTTGGACTAAACCCATGGAAGAAACCCTTTTGGGTTCCGCTTTAAGCGAAAATACAGAACTTTTAAACAGTACAAGCGATAAAATTTTTAGGACTTACGGTTTAAATTTTTTAGAAATGCAAATAATTTACGGAAAAGCAAAGCTTCCTGTATTGCGGGATTCAAACGATGCGTTGCTGGTTCTTCAAAATGACGGTGAAAATAGATGGCGGGAAACATGGATGCGTTAAACTAAATTAATTTCCGAAAACAAGCGCCCGGGTAAGCTTTGATTGGGCGCGTTCAAACTTTAACGGTGTAAGCGCTTGAAGCGCGGATGATTTAGGGCGTTGCTTTAGACGGGCGTGTTCGCGTTAGTATTGAAAATACGGAATATAGCGCGTTTTTATGAACAAAACTGTTACATGGCGCAATTCGCGCCCTTGAAATTATAGACGGCTTCTGGTAATTTGATAAATGCTATCGGGGATATAGCTCAGTTGGTAGAGCGATAGGTTCGCAATCTATAGGTCGGGGGTTCGATTCCCCCTATCTCCAAATTATTATAATGTGATTTAACCGTTAAATATGGCGTGTTTTACAAGATTTTCATTTTTGCGCCAATTTATACGGCTTTTGGCGGCGCGGTTTCTATTCCAATCATACCAATAAATAACAAAGGAGTTTTTTATGGATAAAAACGAAATTACCAAAAAAGCAAAAGAATATATAGCAAAAGAAAAAAACGTCAATTTTAAATCCGAGGTGGAAAAATTGCTTGCTTCCGTTGCGGACGCAGACTGGAAGGATTTGGAAGACCGGTTTTTTCAAAATTTAGAATTTGGCACAGGCGGTTTGCGCGGCGTAATGGGCGGCGGCTTTAATCGCATGAATACTTTTGTTGTGCGTTCAGCGACCCAGGGGCTTGCCTCCTATGTAATAAAAGCTTTTCCAAAAAAGGCGGCGGCCGGCGAGTTGGCTGCTGTTATAGCTTACGACAGCCGCCGTTATTCCAAAGAATTTTCGGAAGAAGCCGCTCTTGTACTCGCCGCAAATGGAATTAAATGCTATTTGTTTTCCGGCTTGCGCCCGACTCCGGAACTTTCTTTCGCTATACGTCAATTTAAAGCGGATACAGGCATTGTGGTGACGGCCAGTCACAATCCGCCGCAGTACAACGGTTATAAAGCCTACTGGAACGATGGTTCGCAAGTAATTGAACCCCATGATGTTGGAATTATCCGCGAAGTAAACGCTGTTACCGAAATAAAAGAAATAACTAAAGAAGACGCCCTTAAAAAAGGGCTTTTAAAAATTATTGACAAAGAAGTTGACGAGCCTTTTCACGCGATGATTCGAGGCAAGCTTTTTCGCCCGGATTTAATTAAAGAAAAAGCCGGGGAAGTAAAAATTGTTTACACGCCGCTTCATGGCACGGGCGCAATGCACGTAGAAGCGGCGCTTGGCGGCCTTGGTTTAAAAGTGATAACCGTTCCTGAGCAACGCGAAGGAGACGGCGCCTTCCCAACCGTACAGTTTCCGAATCCTGAAGAGCCGCCCGCGCTTAAAATGGCGATTGACTTGGCCAAAAAAGAAAAGGCTGGAGTTGTTATGGCGACGGATCCGGACGCCGACCGTTTTGGGATTGCGGTTCCAGACGGGAATGGCGAATTTGTGCCTGTAACCGGAAATCAAATAGGCAGCCTTCTTATCGACTATGTATTGCTTTCCTTAAAAGAACAAGGAAAATTACCGAAAAACGCCGCCGTTGTAAATACCATCGTTACTACAGGTATGCAGGCGAAAGTTGCGGCCTTATACGGCGTTGAAACTTTAGAGTGCCTTACTGGATTTAAATGGATAGCCAATTTAATGCGGCTTTCCGAAACTGGCGCCCTTAATAAAAGTATTGTATTTGGTTGTGAGGAAAGTTACGGATATTTAGTAGAAACTGAAGTGCGCGATAAAGACGGCGTTTCCGCTGCGGCGATGACGGCGGAAATGACGTTATATTGGCTTAGTAAAGGAAAAAGTTTGCTTGGCCGCCTTAATGAACTTTATGAAAAAACAGGCTACTGGCAAGAAGCCGGCGTCTCTAAATACTTCCCTGGGCCGGAGGGGCCGTCGACTATGCAGGGAATTATGACTTCTTACCGTGAAAAACCTCCCGCTACTTTTGGCGGAATAGAAGTAATTAAAGTGCGCGACATAAAAACTTCCCAAATTTTACATCTTAAAGACGGTAAAAAAGAAACTGTAGATCTTCCAAAAAGTGATGTTTTACAGTTTTTCCTTAAAGACGGCACAATTGTAAGCGCAAGGCCGAGCGGAACGGAACCTAAAATTAAATTTTACGCAACTTCCTGCCAGGAAATAGGCGCAGACGGACTTGCCGGCGCGAAAGCCGCGATGTCAAAAAAACTTGAAGCTATTAAAAAGGACATTAAAAGTGTTATTGGGGATTAAAAAACACTTTTCTTTTATCTCCGTTCTTTTTTTGTTTGCTTTTTTTTGCGTTTCCTGCGCCACTCAAAATATGGCGCAGGCGGCTCAAAAAATGAGCCTTAACACAATAAAAAATTTTTTGCCGATGGTTATAAATTCTGGAGAAGCAAAATTAAGAAGCAAGCCGGGCGATTGGACGCAATCAATTGAAACCGGCTCTTACTGCGTTATGTACGCCAACGCTTTTATTCAAGGGCCTGCTTCTATGCTTGCCGCAAACGATTATCAAAAACGGGACAAAGCTTATCAACGCGCAAAAAAAGAATACTTGCGCGGGGTGAAAATCCTTAGAACGGCCTTTAACAAAAAATATCCTGGAGTAAACGAAGCTTACGGTAAAGGTGAGCTCAATCAATTTTTAACAAAATTTACAAAAGATGACGCCGGAATGATTTATTGGCTTGTAGCCGGAACCATGGCGGCTTTTTCCATAAACCCTATGGATGTATCTTTGGGCGTGAAATTACCGGAACTTACCGCGTTAATTAAACGCGCTTACGAGCTTGACCCTGATTATAGCGAAGGCTCTTTGGATGATTTTTTTATCCTGTTTTATGGTTCTTTGCCGCCGGAAATGGGCGGAGATAAAGCCAAAGCTAAAATTCATTATGAAGCCGCGATTAAAAAATCCGCCGGACGTTCTGCGGGGCCTTACGTTTCGTGGGCTAAAACTATCAACATACCGGAACAAAATTATCGTGAATTTAAAGAAAACTTGAATAAAGCCCTTGCGATAGATCCTGAAGCTTACCTTCCGCTTAGGCTAAACAACCTTATAGCTCAAAAAACGGCGCGGCACCTTTTGAAAACTGCGGAATATCATTTTATAAATATTGAAGAATAAGACTTGTTTTAAGTTATATAAAAATCAGTCTGTTCCAAAACCTGTTTGATTTTTGGAGCAAGCTGAATTTTGCTTAATTGTTCACTGGCTTAAAGCGGCGCTATACTAAAAAAATGAAATATTCACAACTCTTTATACAAACTCTCCGGGAGGTTCCTTCCGAAGCGGTAATTGCAAGCCACAGACTTATGCTACGCTCTGGAATGATGCGTAAAATAGCAAACGGCCTTTTTGCTTATTTGCCGCTTGGTTTGCGTTCTTTTCGGAAAATTGAAAATATTATACGCGAAGAAATGGAATATATAGGCTCGCGGGAAATAAAACCTACAGTTGTAATCCCGGCGGCGTTGTGGAAAGAGTCTGGGCGATGGCACACGATGGGTGAATCTATGTTGCGTGTTAAAAACAGACTTAACGATGAATTTGTGGTTTCGCCTACCGCGGAAGAAGTTGCGACTTCTATAGTGAAAGGCGAGCTTTCCAGTTATAAACAACTACCAGTAAGTATTTTTCAGATAAACACTAAATACCGTGATGAAATACGCCCAAGATACGGTGTAATGCGCGGGCGCGAATTTGTAATGAAAGACGCTTACTCTTTTCACCGTAACGATTCTTGCTTGGATGCGCATTATCAAGCTATGGGAGATGCGTATAGGCGCGTATTTAGCCGTTGCGGTCTTTCTGTTATTGCTGTAAAAGCGGATTCCGGAGCTATGGGCGGAGACGGCAGTGAAGAATTTATGGTTGAAAGTGAAATTGGAGATAATACGCTTTTGGTCTGCAAAGAATGTTCCATAGCCGCAAATGTGGAAAAAGCCGCCTGTAAAGATGATTTTTCTCCCGCGCCAGATTCCGTTTTAACTAAAAATTTACCGGAGGTTTCAAAAATTGATACGCCGGATGCAAAAACCATCCCTGAATTATGTAATTTTCTTAAAACTGACGCAAAGAAATTTATAAAAACTTTAATTTATCGCGCGGCCAATGTAGAGCTTGACTTGAAGGAAGCTTCCAATGGCTGGGCTTTTAAAGCCGAAAAACGCGGCTCCGGCCTTGTTTACCCGGAAGCTTTTTTCGCCGTATGTATACGCGGCGACCTTGATGTAAACGAGGTGAAACTTGCCGCCGCGCTTAAAGCTAGCGAAGCCGCTCTTGCGTCCGACGACGATGTTATGCGTATAACAGGCGCCCCTGTGGGTTTCGCCGGCCCGGTTGGGCTTGGTTCCGTCCCTGTAATCGCGGATAAAACCGTAAAATACCTTTACGGCGGTATTTGCGGCGCGTTAGAAAAAGACAAGCATTTTATAAATGTTGAATATGGCCGGGATTACAAGCCTTTTATAGTCGCGGACTTGCGAACCGTAAAAGCCGGAGACGCTTGTCCGGTTTGCGGCGGCGTCTTATACGAAAAAAAAGGCAACGAGTTGGGGCATATTTTTAAGCTAGGCTTTAAATATACAAAAAGTATGAATGTAACTTACCTTGACGAAAACGGGAAAGCGCAAACCCCAATAATGGGAACCTATGGAATAGGCGTAGACCGCACCCTTGCCAGTGTAATTGAGGAACACCATGATGAGGCGGGAATTATATGGCCTATGACAGTGGCTCCGTTTCATGTGCATATAGTTCCGGTAAAATATGACGGGTCTGTAAAAGAGGCGGCGGATGAATTGGCCGCGCAATTCAACGCTTTGAATGTGGAAACCCTGTTGGATGACAGGCCTGAGCGTCCTGGAGTTAAATTTAACGACGCCGATTTGATAGGTATTCCTTACCGGATAACTATTGGCGAAAAAAACCTTGGTCAAAACGTTCCTTTGGTGGAAGTAAAAAAACGTACGGAAAAAGAAGCGCATACAGTCCCTTTAAAAGATTGCGCCGCTAAAATTGCGGAAGAAGTGCGTTTGGAGCTTGCGGCATTTAAAACCAGCGCTTTATGAAGCATCCGTTTGTTGTAGCCGAAATTGGCACGGCTCACGGCGGCGACATAAACAAAGCGAAAGACCTGATTGACGCGGCTGTCTCCGCCGGAGCCGATTGTGTTAAGTTTCAGATTGTATATGCTGATGAAATTTTGCATTACAATTCAGGAATCGTTCCTTTGCCCGGCGGGAATATTCCCCTATACGATACATTCAAAAAATTGGAATCTTCGCCGGAATTCTTCGCCCTCATTAAAGAATATGCGGAATCAAAAAAAGTTGTTTTTCTGGCGAGCCCTTTTGGATTAAAAAGCGCCGGCGAATTAAAAGCGTTAAAACCAGCTTGTGTAAAAATAGCTTCGCCGGAGCTTAACTACGCGCAACTTTTGCGCGAAATCGCCTTTTGGCATATTCCTGTTTTTCTTTCTACGGGCGTTTCTCTGTTAAAAGATATAGAAGCCGCTCTTGCAATTTTCGCCGCCGCCAATAGTTTAAATGATGTTACCTTGCTTCATTGCATAACCGCGTATCCCGCGCCGGCGGAAGAATATAATTTAAACCTGCTTCCTAATTTGGAGTCGATTTTTGGGGTAAAAACCGGGGTAAGCGACCATACTTTAGACCCGGTTCTTGTTCCTGTGCTTGCTCTTTGCAAGGGCGCAACAGTTATAGAAAAGCATTTTTGCCTTAACCGTAAAGACGGAGGCCTTGACGACCCAATAGCCCTAAACGTTTGTGAATTTGAAAAAATGACTTCGGCGCTTAGAGACGCCTCAAGACTTTTACTCGCGGCTAAAACTAACCTACAGGGAGCGGAAGCAGTTATAGCTTCACTTGAAGAGGAATATGGGAAAAAGCGCGTTGAACGTGTTTTGGGGAATGGGCGTAAACAATTAGCGCTTGCTGAAGCCGCCAATTACGGACGTACAAACCGTTCTATTCACGCATTATGCGAAATTAAAAAGGGAGAAGTTTTTTCCGGCGGTAATTTGGCTGTTTTACGGACGGAAAAAGTTCTTCGTCCCGGCGTTGAACCCGCATTTTTACCGCATCTTATAGGCAGGTCGGCGGCTCGTTTAATACCGTCCGGCGAGGGTGTGCGTTGGGAAGATGTTGGAACGTATATTTCTGAATAAAATTATGGTTTAATAATTAAAATATGCCGTTCTTCGTTTAAAAAAGGAACTTCGCATGGAATTATTTCCCAAAAAAGCGGTTTAACGGGTAGCGAGTTCATTTCTTGCTGTATGTTTTTAATGCGGCCTTTGTACGCCGCGATAAATCCGGTTGGAGAAAGCCTGCTTTTTAATTGTTTGTATAACTTTAAGTCCAATGGATGAAAAGCCCTAAAAGTTATCAAATCAAAACCGGAAGCCGCAACCGCGCTTAAATCGCTTTGAATTATGATTGTGTTTTTTAAATTTAAAACTGCGGTCGTGTTTTGTAAAAAATCGCTGCGCCGCTCCATTCGTTCAATAAGCGTAAATTGGACGTGTGAAAAAACAGCCGCAAGCGGAATCCCAGGCAAACCCGCGCCGGAGCCCGCATCGGCTATGGAAACGCTTGCTTTGTCCGGCAATTTATCCGCAATGATTCCGGCGGCGGCCACGGAGTCCAGGATGTGTTTTATTACAAGCTCGTTTTTATCACGGTACGAAACAAGGCCGTACACGTTGTTAAATAGTTCGATTTCATTTATGTAAAGCTGTAAAACTTTGATAATTTCTTCAAAACGCGGTTCTATTAATTGGGCGCAACTTTGACTGTTGTTGCAGATAGAACGTAATCCGTTTTTAAGAGCGTCCATTAACCAATGGTTGTGCCTATAAAAGGTTTGCCCTGAAACAGGTTTCGTAAATTGGCAAGGTCTCTACCGGCGGCGCAAATAACCTGGACGCCGGATTCTTCAGCATTTTTGCTTGCCACAGGATCAAAGGGGACGTTTTTTCCGGGCGTCCATTCTTCCCCAATAAGTTTGCGAAAATCTTTCCACGATATTGAATTGATGGGATGCGCCGTTGGATCTTTTTTGGGATCCGCCGTGTACACTTTTTCTATATTTGAAAGATTTATAACGCGGGAAGCCTTAAAACGTTTCGCCAAAAGCACGGCGTCGTTATCGGAAGAAAAGCCTGGTTTCCAGCCCGCCGCCACCAATACGCGGCTTTCCCAAACGAAATCCGCTGTTGGGTCTGTTACTACAGGCTCGGCGGCGGCGTCCGCGAATACAGCGCGGATTAGCTGGGCGTTTAGGCGGGTGGCCATAACGCCAATCCAATCCGCTTCTTTGGGGGAGAAAGTTACGGCGGAATTTAAACACGCCGCGTTTTTGTAAGCGTCCTGGTACCGGCGGGCTGTAGAACCGCCTCCAACCACCAGTACAAAACGCGCCTCTTTATCAGCGGCGAGCGTCTCGTCAATTAACGTTTTGAATTGGGCGATATATTCGCAATCTACAGCGTTTGGAGCGATTATGGAACCGCCAAGCGATAAAATTGTTATCATGCTATCCTTTCAAAAACTTCCGCCCCATGTTTGCAAATTGGGCATATAAAATCTGGCGGTAATTCCTCTTCTTCGTGAATATATCCGCATATTTTACATACGTAGCCTTTCTTTTTTTGCGCCGCAACCGGGGGTTTGGGTTTTATATTGTCGAAATAGTACTGGTATGTAAGCGACGCATCGTTGGAAATAAGAGCCGATTCTGTTACCTCAGCGGTGTATAGGGTGTGCGTTTCATAATCTACAGATTTTATTACTTTGCAGGAAATGAATGCGTTTATGTTTTCCGGCATATAAACGATATTGTTGGCTGTGCGTTGTTTTTTGTAGCCTTCGAATTTATCCACCGTGCGCCCGCTTTGAAATCCAAACTGTTTAAACAAACTAAAAGGTGTATCTTGTTTTAATATATTGACATTAAATAGGCCGGTTTTTTTTATAATATCGTTTGTGTAGTTTGATTTTACAACCGAGATATTAACACGTTTTGGCGAATCGGTAAGCTGTACAGCCGTATTGATTATGCACCCAGAATCCTTTTCGCCGTCTTTTACCGTAAGCAGGTAAAGCCCGTAACTGAATTTGAAGAATGCGGGCGCGTCTACAGCGCCTGTCTTGTGTTCTGGAATCGCGGGTTTAGGCATAGTTTCCACTATTTTTTGCGCCAGCAACTTTAACTGTTCGTTAACATCTGGATTTACGGTTGATGTGATGGATACGGAAGGCTCTATTATGCGCATATCTGTTAGACCTTCGATAATTTCACGCATTAGCTTTCCCGCGGAAGGCGCCCACGAACCGTTTTCGATAAAAGCGACGTCGCGGTTTTTTAAATAGTGCGCTTGTATGTCGCGTAACGCTTCGTCCATTTTTATAAAAACGCCCGCATTGTAGGTTGTTGATGCGAATATAAGATGGCTGCATCTAAAACTTTCGGAAACTATAAGGTCTGTGTCGTGTTGAGAGACGTCGTATACGGAGATGTTGCGTACGCCTTTTTCGGCCAGCGCGCTCGCCAAAATATTGACGGCGTTTTCCGTTCCGCCGTAAACCGACGCATAGGCTATTAAAACGGCGTTTTCTTCCGGTGTATAAGAACTCCAAAGACGGTATTTTTCCAAAAACCAGCTGAAGTTTTTACGCCAGATTGGGCCGTGCAAAGGGCAGGTATAAGCTATGTCCAGCCCGCTTAGTTTGGAAAGCGCGTTTTGCACCTGGCGGCCGTATTTTCCAACTATGTTTGTGTAATAACGGCGGGCGTCGGGCAGCCATTCGCTTTCAAAATTGACTTCGTCCGCAAACAGGTTTCCGTTTAGAGCCCCAAACGTGCCGAAAGCGTCTGCGGAAAAAAATAATTTGTCTTTGCTTTCGTAGGTTACCATTACTTCGGGCCAATGCACCATTGGAGCCATTATGAAGTTAAACGTATGTTTTCCGGTTTTTAATTCGTCGCCCTCGTCTACAACAATTTTTCGCGAATCAATATCGAATGTAAAAAATTGTTTAATCATTTGTATGACTTTTTTATTTGTAACGATTTTTGCGTCTGGATGCCGTAAGATTACTTCGCCTAACACCGCGCTGTGATCCGGCTCCATGTGCTGGATGATTATGTAATCCAGTTTTTTGCCTTTTAGTAAGAATTCAAGGTTTTCAAAAAACACCCCGCCTACTGTTTTGTCTACAGTATCTATCAGTATGTTTTTTTCGTCTTGTATTAGATAGCTGTTATACGAAACCCCGCGAGGTATGTTGTAAACTCCTTCGAAAGCCGTCGGGCGGCGATCGCTAGCCCCTATCCAGTAAACTCCATCTGTAATTTTTCGTACGTCTTGCATGATGTACTCCTTAGCATTTTGTTGCGCGTTTTTGCGTATTTAAACCTATGTTTTATCAATCTTTTTATTACATAATAAAAACAAGTGTAATAAAGTGATGCGCTGATTAAGACGCCCTTAATCAACATATTGTTACATTATCAAAAAATCCGCCTTTTGGGAAAGTATGCGCCTTTTTATAAAATAAAGTTGTTTGGAAACTGAAGCTTCCTCAAGCTGAACCAAGCCCAGGCTTGATTTGGCCGGCTTCCGCTTAAAAACAACTTGGCAAAACTTGACTCCGCAGGTTAGTAGACGACCAACCGGATTGGCGAGCAAGTCCAATCTTTAAACAGAAATTATAAAACCTGGCGCAGAATCAACCGGATAAATCTGTTATAATCTTCACAATTTTTTAATTAGAGTTGTGTTCATAATTTAGGCGCATTATGAACAGAAATCTTTAAAAAAACCGCATTTTATAGCCCCGTTATGCGAGAAAACGCAAGATATTTCCGCAAAGCAACCGGTTTTGCGGACAGACGCTAATATATTGACATAAAGTTAGGAGGTTATAACAATACGGTTATAACAATATTGTTATAACAAAATAATAATTTGGAGGATTAAATATGACATTGGCAAATATACCGCCTGGCGTTTCGTTTAAAGTGCTTAAAGTTAGATTGAATAAAGAAATAGGCAAACGTCTTGCCGATATGGGGTTTGTATCCGGCGTTAGGGGTTACATAGTCCGCGCTGGAGTTTTAGGGGGGCCTTTGCAGGTGCACATAATGGGATATGAAGTGGTGATACGGCGTTTTGAAGCGTCAGGTATAGAAGTTGAAAGCTAAAGGAGATTTTGATTGAAAGACAAAATATTAATAGCTCTCGCTGGAAATCCCAACAGCGGAAAAACTACGCTGTTTAACGCTTTTACCAAAGCGCATCATAAAGTTGGAAACTATCCTGGAGTAACTGTAGAAAAAAGAGAAGGAATTGTTAAACGCGGCGGGACGGCGTACCATTTTGTAGATTTGCCCGGCGTATACAGCCTTACCGCTTACTCGGAAGATGAGGTTGTGGCTCGCAATTTTATATTGAACGAAAAACCGGATGTTATTATTGACGTTCTGGATTCAACCAATCTGGAGCGCAACCTTTACCTGTTTCTGCAACTTCAGGAATTGGGCGTTCCTATTGTGGGCGCGTTGAATATGTCGGACGAAGCGGACAAAAACAAAATAAATATAGACGAAAAAAAACTTCTGGATAAATTTGGAGCGCCCTTTGTAAAAATAATAGCGCAACATAGTAAAGGTCTGGCCGGCCTATATGACGCGATTAATCAAGTTGTCGCCGAAAAGCCGGCGGAACCCGTATTAGCCCCCAAAAATATTTATGATGTTGAAATCGAGCAAAAAATAAGCGATCTACAAAATATAATCCAGGGGAATGTTAAAACGACCGGCTTGAATTTGCGATGGCTCGCTATAAAATTGCTGGAAAAAGACGCCGATCCTCTTGTGTTGTCGCAAGCCGGATCGGATGGTTTTATGATAGAAACCGAATCTCAAAAAATTATAAATTGGATGGAAGACAGGTTTGGCGGCGACAGCGAAATTATAATTTCTGAACAACGTTACAAATACATAAGTGAAGCCGTTGAATACGCCGTAAGAGCTTCTTCCAAAACAAATTTTTCCATAACAAAAAAGCTGGATAATGTATTTATGAACCGGTTCCTCGCCTTGCCTCTGTTTGCCGGTATATTGTGGTGTGTGTTTCAAATAACATTTACAATAGGCGCGTATCCCCAGGAGTGGTTGGAAACCTTCTTTGGCTTTCTTACAGACGCCGCAAATAATTCTATGGAAGACGGTCTTTTGCGAAGTTTGATTGTAGACGGCGTTATAGCGGGCGTGGGCGGAGTTTTAAGTTTTCTGCCGCTGGTTGTAATTCTGTTCCTTCTAATTTCTATTTTGGAAGATTTTGGCTATATATCCCGCGCCGCATACGCGACGGATAAACTATTGCATACCGTAGGATTGCATGGGCAGTCGGTTTTCCCGATGATGCTGGGTTTTGGCTGCTCTATTCCGGCGGTTATGGCTTCTCGCACATTAAAAAGCAAGCGCGACAGAATTATCACGGTGTTGCTTACGCCAATGATGAGTTGCGGGGCTAAATTGCCAATACATTTGATGATAGCCGCCGCTTTTTTCCCGGAAAACGCTGGAAATATGGTGATGCTCATCTATCTGTGCGGAGTGTTTCTCGCGGTTTGTTCCGCCATGCTGTTGCGTGTAACAGTCTTAAAAGGCGATCCCACGCCGTTTGTTCTGGAGTTGCCGCCCTACCGCCTGCCGACAATTAGCGGCGTTCTTTGGCACGTATTTGAAAAATCCTGGAGTTATGTAAAGAAGGCGGGAACTATTATTTTGGCTACAACAATCCTTGTTTGGCTTATTACCACTTTCCCCGCTTATGAACTTGACGGCGCTCAAAGAGAAGAATTCGTATCAACTTATCTTTCGGAAAACCCGGAAGCGAATGATGAAGAACTTGAAGGACGTCTAAAAACCATTGAAGCAAAGTCCGGGCTAGAAAATAGTTACGCTGGGCGTATAGGTAAAGTGATTGAGCCTATTTTTAAACCGCTTGGTTTTAATTGGCAGATTTCGATTGCGGTTATTACTGGTTTTGCGGCCAAAGAAGTTGTTGTCTCTACGTTAGGCGTTTTATATAGCGTAGGTTCTGAAGAAACTGAAGAAAGCGAAGAATTGCACGCCGTTTTTGCCGCGGAATCTGGTTTAAACAAACTGGGCGCTTTTACGTTTATGCTGTTTATGTTGCTTATTCCCCCTTGTTTTGCGGCTTTGGCGGTAATTAAAGCGGAACTCGGCTGGAAATGGCTAGGTTTTGAATTTGTGTTTCTGACTGCATTCGGCTGGTTTGTTAGCTTTCTTGTATTTCAAATTGGGAGTCTTTTATGAACATGGAAGTTGCTGTTGTGGGGGCTATAGTTTTAGCCTCCGCTGTATTTTTGGCGGCGCGTGTTGTAAAAACGTTTGCCTCTAAAAGCCCGGGCTGTTGCGGCGGCCCCGGAAAAAAATGTCCGCATTGCGCAAAAAGTAAAATTTAAGGTTGCTCAAGGCGTTTAGGTTTTGGATCGCCGCCGCCGGCAACCTCGAATCAATCCTGGACGTCGATTAAAAAAACCGCCGCCTGTCGTGAAGCCGGTGCGGACGATGGCGCGGGCGGACTTTACGACACCATCCCTTCATACACGAGGAGTAGGCCGCCGTCAATGGTTACGTTGAGGCCGGACTCCAGTTTCCGGGTCGCGTTGTGAACGCCGGTAAGCCACACGAGATTCGGATTCACCTGTTCCATTACAGCGTTGACAATATGGCAGTGTCCCTCGCAGATTACGCCCTGGACAATCCGTAGTATCGGGATATAGTCGTTGGTCAGCGCCGGGCATACGAGAATATTGCCGCCGTCCGCTTTGATGATCTGCCGGGCCTCCTCCGCCGTTTGCGCCCGCACGATTTTACCGTTGGCGCGGGGGACTTTTTCATTGACATGGCCGCCGGACGCGCTACGGGCGAGTACGTTGCCCATAATCAGAATGCGCACCGTGTTGATAGGCAAGGGACTGTGCAAGGGCAATCCCGCCGTGAGCACGATTTTATCGGAAATTCCAGCAAGGGATGTCGCGGCTAAAATCTGTAGCGCGTTTTGGATCATCTCATCCGAGTGTAGCGCGGTTTTTGTCTGTTTCGGGATGACGCCCCAGTCAAGCTGCATCGACCGGCACGCCCGCGCGTCAGGGGTTACGGCGAGAATTGGCTGTTCTGGCCGCCACATGGCGATTTGCCGCGCTGTGCTACCGGAAGTGGTCGGGGTGAGGATGATTTTTGCCTCCAGCGCGAGCGCGATTTCATAGGCGCTGCGCGATATGACCCGCGCAATGTCGTTTTTGTGCGTGGCCGCATCATGGGACAGAGCCGCCGAATTCCTGATGTGCGTCCGGTACTCGGCGGACTGTTCAATCGTGGAGGCAATTTTCACCATCGTGGTAACGGCTTCCACCGGGTACGCCCCGCTCGCCGTTTCCCCTGATAGCATTACCGCATCACTGCCGTCAAAAATCGCGTTGGCGACGTCGGTTAGCTCGGCGCGGGTCGGACGCGGGTTCACAATCATTGAATCAAGCAACTGTGTCGCCGTAATGACCGGCTTGCAGTGCCGCCGCGCCGCCGTGATAATTTTTTTCTGCGCCAGTGGTATCTGGTCGTCCGGTATCTGTACGGCCAGATCTCCGCGCGCCACCATGATGCCGTCCGCATGAGAGGCTATGGCCTCGATATTGTCCAGTCCTTCCTGACTTTCAATTTTTGCAATAATCCGCGCCGGCCAGCGCAACGAGCGGATATAGTCGCGGATTTGCGTTACCTCGTGCGGAAAACAGAGAAAACTCGCCGCGATAAAGTCCATCTCCTGCGCCGCGCCGAACTCAAGATCCTTCCTGTCCTGTTCGCTGATGATGGGAAGCCCCGAATGGACGCCGATAAGGTTGACATTTTTCCGGCTGCCGATTTTCGCGTTGTTTGCGGCCCGGCAGGTAACTGTTTTCCCATCGCTTTCCAGGACGTCAAGCTCAAACAGCCCGTCGGCGATAAGTATCCGTATCCCCGGCGTGACGCGGGCGGCAATGTCCTGCCATGTCAGCGAAACACGTCCCGGTTCTCCCGGCTGGGCGGGCTTGGTAAAACCGCCGTCTGTCGAGACGATTACCGTGTCGTTTTTTTTGAACTCGACAACGCCGCCACCCTCGACCAGTCCCGTCCGGATTTCCGGCCCCTTCGTATCGAGCATAAGCGCGACCGGCAAATCCGCTTCCTCAGAAAGCCGCTTGACCCGCTTGATACGCTCCTCATGATCGGCATAATCGCCATGGGAAAAATTAAACCGCGCTACGTTCATACCCGCATAGAGCATTTTGCGTACGGTTTCGTCACTATCGCACGCCGGCCCCATCGTACAGACAATTTTTGTCTTTCGAAAATACCGATTATTCATTTGTGCTATTATAACGGTACAGGGTGTAAAAAAGCAAGAAAATAGCACATTTAGGTGAAAATAGACGTGATAAAAAGGAAAAAAGCGCGTTTATTTGAAAAACAGCCCGCTCGACCGGAGGGTGACGGCAAGGCTCCGTGAATTCCCGCTCTATTCCGGCGGTTATGGCTTCTCGCGCATTAAAAAGCAGGCGCGGCAGAATTATCACGGTATTGCTTACGCCAATGATGAGTTGCGGGGCTAAATTGCCAATACATTTGATGATAGCCGCCGCTGTATTTTTGACGGCGCGTGTTGTAAAAACGGGCGTCTCTAAAAGCCCAGGCTGTTGCGGCGGCCCCGGAAAAATTGCCGCATTGCGCACAAAGTAAAATTTAAGGTTGTTCCAGCCGTTTAGGCTTTGGAGCGCCTGCGACGCCGGCGGTCAACGATGATTTTACCGTAAAATCGATAAAATCCGCCAATGGATGCGCTTCCACGCAACGCCCGGTTTGTGATTTCTTACCCTTGGTATGAATAATCTTTCCGGGCTTGCGGTTTTAATGTTTTAAACCGTGATTTTGACAATTTTGTTGTAACAAAGTAGAATGATTTTATGCTTTTGAAGCCGGCGGGTAAAAAGATAGATCGTTTTCCACGGCTCGTAAATCAAAACGGGCGGCGTGTCAAGCCCCCCCCCCCCCCCGCTCTCTCATTTCCTGAAAATATTCTGTCTGGTCGCCCCTGTCTCGCATTCAGGCGCCGTTATGCTTCATTTTTAAACCAATACGCCCTGTTCACGGGCAAAAACTCTTCATTTTTCAACAGATTCACCAACTCTGAGTTATTGCGGCGATGCAGTAAAGACATGAGGCGCCGTCCGTCTTTACGCATCGTAAAAGAATGGGCCGCTTGCATTGCGCGAAGCCGGGTAAAGAATAATAAAAAGCTTATTCGGCTTTGCGGTCGCTTTACATTGTCTTCTGATAGCGGGGCGTCTGGAGCGAAAGGAGGCGGGCGGCGAACAGAATAAATCTATTTGAAAGGGACGGATATTCAGTATACGGGATTCGCGGCGTATACAATATGGTTATGCGACATAAAACCCTGAAGTTTCCGGAATTGAAAGACGGCGGAGTTCATGCCGCCGCTACGGAATACACTGATAACGGTTTTATGAATTTCAACACATAATCTTAAATACTTTGTTGTCAAAGTGGAGAAGAAAAAAAATGGCAAATAAAAACAGATTTTGGAAAATGTTTGCGGCGGTTCTGGTGTTCGGAATGGTTTTACTTGGTTGTCCCAATGACACGACCGGGGAAAAATATGACGTATGGTCAAACGTAACAGATTTGAACCAATTGAATGGGACATGGAAAGGTTCCTATAGTCAAACCCAGACTATAAAAGAAATGATTGTGGCTCTAGGCGAGACATGGGAGGAGGGAATGTCTACAACGTTTGGTGATATGAAAGTAACCACCTTGACGGAAATAACCACAACCATTAAGTCAGCCGATAAAACGCAGTCTTTTTCCTTTAAAATTACAATGACATTTTCCGGCGGGAATATCGACACGGCATGGACAATGATAAAAGAAGGTTTCAACTCTGAAAGCTATACAATTGATGACAGCAAGCATTCCATAACCACGCAATACGGCCATGATTTACCAATTAAAGACGAGGATATAGCGAAAATGCTGAAAGGTTTTCAGATAAATCAAAACGGGACAAAAATGAAAATCCCCGCAGACGATATGAGTGAAGGTTCACCGGAAGTGGTGATGATCAAACAATAGGGAAAGCCGCCGCGCCGTCCGCAGTGTGGCGCTTCGTAGCAGATTTTACGGCGCATAACAGGACTGTTTACGCTACGCCTACAGTAGCGGGCTTGGCCTCCATTCGGCTAGGTCAGTCGCTACGCTCCTTCCCACGCCTCATTCCGGCACATTTGGGCGGCGCAAAACCCTGCGGCTTTCTTTATAGCGCCGCCCAAACGCCGCATACCGCTGAAACGCCGTCCGTGCAAGCATGTTTTGTAATCCTTGCGGTTGTCATTACACCCCGCAACAAATCGCAAGCATTTGACATTTTTGTTGTAACAAAGTAGAATGATTTTATGCTTTTGAAACTGGCGGTTAAAAAGATAAAGCTTTCACAGTTCGTAAATCAAAGCGGGTTGTGTGTCAAGCCCCCCCCCCCCCCGGCCAGCCTCATTTCCTGAAAACATTCTGTCCGGTCGCCTCTGTTTCCCATTCAGGCGCCGTTATGCTTCATTTTTAAACCAATACGCCCTGTTCGCGGGCAAAGACTTTTCATTTTTCAACAGATTCACCAACTCTGAGTTATTGCGGTGTTGCGGTAAAAACGGGAGGCGCCGTCCGTTTTTACGCATCATAAAGGAATGCGCCGCTTGCGTAGCACGAAGCCAGGTAAAGAATAATAAAAAACTCATTCGGCTTTGCGGTTGCTTTACATTGTCTTCTGATAGCGGAGCGTCTGGAGCGAAATGAGGCGGGTGGAGAACAGAATAAATCTATTTGAAAGGGACGGATATTTTAGTGTACGGGATTCGCGGCGTATACAATATAGTTATGCGACATTTTTTCTGAAAATTTTTGAAGTAGTTGACTAATTTGTATGTTTTGGAGGATGTATGGACTTAAATATTGTTATTGAATTGGCAATTTTGGCAGTGGTAATTATACAATTTATTGTAATAATTATACTTCTTGCAAAGAATAGGCAAGGATTACAGAAGTTGATAGAATACGATGACCAACTTGATAAAAACAAATCAGGCATTGAATCAAGTCTCCGTGACGAATTCGGTAGAAACCGAGGCGAACTATCACAATCACTCAAAACTGTTTCTGAACAATTATCAACCACAATAACAAACTTTACCGGACTAGTTGATAATAAAATTCAATCTATATTGAATTCATTGACAACATCGTCAAAATCGAACAGAGATGAACTAAATAAAACAATCATCACCTTTGAAGAAAAAGTGACCAGAATTTTGAATACAGAATTAAAATCTGTTCAGGACGGAGTAAACCATTCAACGAAAGAAAGTCGTGAAGAACTAGCTGCTTCATTGAAGCAATTTGAGGAGAAGTCATCAGCAAAGATAGAAGCTTTAACAAAAGACACCAGGGAAGGGCTTGAAAAAAATCGCGAAACTGTTGAAAGAAAGCTTGCGGAAATTCAGACAGGAAATGAGGCAAAGTTGGATAAAATGCGGGAGACGGTTGATGAAAAGTTACAAAAAACCCTCGAAGCACGGCTAAGCGCTTCATTCAAACAAGTAAGCGACGATCTTGAAAAAGTGCAAAAAGGGCTTGGAGCAATGCAAAATCTCGCATCAGACGTTGGTGATTTGAAAAAGGTAATGTCTAATGTTAAAACGAAGGGGGTTTTAGGCGAATATCAACTTGAAGCAATTCTTGAGCAAATGCTTCATCCAAGCCAATATGAGAAAAATGTAAAAACAAAAGTTGGTAGTGATAAACATGTGGAATTCGCCATTAAAATTCCGAGTAAGGAAGATTCAGATAAAAATGTCTGGCTGCCTATTGATGCAAAACTACCTACCAGCAACTATGAAATTCTCATGGAAGCTTACAATAATGGAGACAAAGAAGCCGTTGAAAATGCGCGAAAGGCTTTTTCAAAAACTGTTAAAAATTTTGCAAAGGAAATCAAGGAAAAATATATTGACTCACCGAATACCACCGATTTTGCGATAATGTTTTTGCCATTTGAAGGCGCGTATGCGGAGGTTGTACGTGATCCTGAGCTTTTTGAAGGAATACAGAGAGAACATAAGATTATTGTTACTGGTCCATCTACGATAGCAGCATTTTTAAATGCGCTACAGGTAGGTTTTAGAAGCTTGGCTGTAGAAAAGGGAACAAGTGTTATTTTGAACACCTTAAGCGCTGTAAAGAAAGAATTTGGAAACTTTGAAAATATCCTGGTCAAGGTAAAAGATCAGATTGATAAGGCAAGCGCTACATTGGATGAAACCGTTGGTAAACGAACAAAAGCAATAAACAAGGCATTGAAAAAGGTTGAGACCTTATCTGATGATACTGTGGGGCAAAAATTATTAGTAGATGTTTCTTCTGATTTAGAAGAAACAGAATAAGAAAATTACTGTAGCAGAAAAAACGTCGCATAACAGGTCTGTTAACGCTTCGGGCCTAAAGGCCCTCGGGGTTCCGGCTGACTAGGTCATTTCGCTTCACTTCATTTCCAGGGCCGCCAAACCGTCGTAAACAGCCGGAACGTTATGTGCCATAAAACCCTGAAGTTTCCGGAATTGAAAGACGGCGGAGTTCATGCCGCCGCTACGGAATACACTGATAACGGTTTTATGAATTTCAACACATAATCTTAAATACTTTGTTGCCAAAGTAAAGGAGAAAATAATGGCAAATAAAAAATTTGGGCCGGTAATGCTGGCGATAATGTTTCTGGCATTTGGTTTGATGCTGACTGGTTGTGATGATGGCGGCGACAGCGGCGGTGGAAATGGAGACGGTGTTGCAGCGGCGTTAACAGTAAATAATTGCCCTTCAAGCGCCACATATGACATAAATAAAGGAGGTTTTTATGGACAATATTAAGGAACTTGAAATTCTAATGGATGATATTAATGGTCAAATTTCGGATTCTGAAAACATTCCTGACAAAAAAGGTTATCAATATATAGCATGGCATGATTTTCTAAAAAAAACAAAGGAAAAATTGGAAATTGGAACTTATAAATTTGTATTTATAGGACAAAAAGGCATTGGTAAAACTACGACAATATTGGAATTGTTTGGATTAAATAAAAAAATAAACGGAAAAAATGAGGATTTATTAACAACCGCATCCGGTGGTACAACAACTTGCGAAGTAGAGTTATTAAAAAGTAATACATCTGTAACATATTTTGAAATAGAACCTATTGATATTCAATTACTAAAACAATACATTGATGACTTTTGCTCAATGTATGATGATGGAGATAACATAGGTGAAAATTCTTATTTGCCAACCGAAATTGCTCGTTCCATAAGGAACATGATTGATTTAAAGAAAAAAGATATTGAATTGTTACACAAGGATTGCAAAAATAATAATGAATTTAAAGAAGAAATTTTTCGAAGAATTGGCATTCAAAATAGGAACAGAACTATTGTCGAGTGTCAAGGTTTTAATGGATCCTTTTTTAAGGATTGTCAAGAAAAATTTAATGAAATAAATTTGTGTAAGATTAAGGATGTAATGTTACCTAAACGGATAAAAATCTTTCTTACAAAAGATATTGGACTTGTTCGCCAACCCGGTTGGTTGTCGCCCAAGTCTTGCAAAATGCTACGCATTTTGCGTTTTTTAAGCGGAAGTTGTTTGAAAACTGAAGTTTCCGAACAACTCTATTTTTGATTTTGCGGAGAATACATTTATTTCTTCAATCATTGACACTCGTGGTATAGATACAGTTCTTTCATCGTCATCTGACTCAAACAAAATGAAACGTGAAGATATCCTTAACTATATTGATAAAGAACAAAATGATTGTCTGTTTTTTTTCATAGATAGTATTAAACCGGCGCCCTCGCAAAGTATCTCTGAATTATTTCGAGCAAGACTTTCGACAGGTAATGAGTTTCGATTTTACCTAATTGTAAATATTATTGGAAAAGAAGCAGAAGAAGTAATGACAGACGATGGTAAAGCTGAAACTATGGAAGTTGGTGTTAAGTATAAAAAGGATGATATTCTTGATAAGTTCAGGCAGCTAAATATACGTTTTTCTGAAAATAATTTACTTTTTTATAATGCCAAAGAGAATAACCCAGTTAATAAAACTATTTTATTGTATATTGAAAAAAATATTTCCAGTCAGAAACGTAATTTATATAATCTTTGTGATGAAATACAAAATGCTTACGATAAGTTAAAATTTGATTTTGAGAACAATCAATACGCTTTACAGAATTTTGAACAACTTCAAGAATATGTTGAAAATGTTAATGCTCCCAACAATGTTTTTGAAATGCTTCTTGAAATATTTATTGGTGAATTACAAAATATTCATCCCGCAAGATTGGCGGCTATCAACCGTTATGAAGGAGAATATTATGCTTTTAACTTTTTCTATGAAATTAGCCTAATTGTTGAAAATTTGTTCGATGATTTTTTTGTTCAGTCAAAAGAAAGAATTATTGACAAGGTAAATGAATTTATGAATTACAGAAACATCACAGAATTAGATAAGATCAATTATCGTGTTTTCCTCGAAAAGTTTGAAAACGATTATAATGAATATCGAAGCCAGTTAAAAGAATTTATAAAATTGGAAATAAAAAAGTGTTTCCATGATCGAACATGGGAGCAGGCCATTGCGGAATACGGACAAGGTAAAGGTTATAAAAATAAAGTTTTTGATATTGGACTTGTTCGCCAACCTGGTTGGTTGTCGCCCAAGTCTTGCAAAATGCTACGCATTTTGCGTTTTTTAAGCGGAAGTTGTTCGAAAACTGAAGTTTCCGAACAACTCTATTTATAAAAATGAATTAAGAGTATTTGCCTCAAATATAAATATCCCTGGTAGTTATAATGAAAAATGGGGCAAAATTGTGGAAGAGAATTCATTGTAATAGCAAAAAGGGCGCTACGCATAACAGGCCTGTTTGCGCTTCGCCGCTTTCGGTCATTGCAAGGTTCCGTTCGCTTAGGTCGCTACGTTCCTTCCCGCAACTCACTCCGGCACGTTTGGGTGACGCGAAATCCTGCGGGTTTCTTTATAGCGCCGCCCAAACGCCGCATACCGCCGGAAACGTCTTGTCGTTCCAGTCCGCCTAACGTGTTATGCGTAAAAACGGTTCGTAATACGGAATATGTTCTACAAGTGTAAATAAAATGAAACAAACATGATTTGCGGCGGCGGCGTAATATTTTGCCGGCAAATATTTGATACGAAGAAGGTTGTTGTGGCGATACCCAAAAAAATACATTAGAGTTGTTCGGAAACTTCAGTTTCCGCAAGCTGAACCAAGTCTTGGTTTGGTTCAGCCAACTTCCGCTTAAAAAACGCAAAATGCGTAGCATTTTGCAAGACTTGTGCGACAACCAACCAGGTTGGCGAACAAGTCCAATCATATTAGAAAAATGTTTGGGAAAAAACCGGTAATAACATTAGATGAAATAATTAAACGGAATAAGCCCAATAAAGCGGACGCGGTAAGCGGGGTAACGCAAAATTGCGTGTATACATGAGCGATGAATTGTTAATCAGATATTCTTTTTGATAAAACTTCTTGGTTTACAACTATCGCCACTTTTCCTTCTCGTAAAAGCATACGGTTTTCTTCGGAAGAAAGTATTGCCAAAGCGTCGGTTGCGTCAATTATTGGGTCTGTCGGCGAAATCCCGAAAACGCTCCGGGCTATAATGCGTAAAGGTTTGTCGCCTATAAATTTTTCCAGGCTGGAAGAAATGCCGGAAGGCGTTTTCTGGAAAATGTTTTCAGGTTTTGTGTAACGAATCATTCCGGCTTTGCTGAATGCTTCTGGATTCACCATGTTTTTTTCGTACACCAGATTCATATCCGTATCCCACACTTTGGGAAACAGGCATGGGACAAGGCGTCCGGGTTTTTGCCGGCCATGAATAGGCAGTTCTTCCTGCGCGATAATTAAAATACCGGTATATGAGCCTGTTTCTATGGGCGTTAGCGCCGGAGATATGGCGGACGGACTTCTGTGCGATACCAATTTATGCGTGATTCCGGCAAGACCTATGGTGTATGATGCGGACATAGTTGAAAAATCTTTAGAAAACGATGATGGAATATGTTCGGCTTCCTGTATAGTAGAATCAACAGCGTCCGCGTTTAACAAGCCTTTTTCCACCCAATCGCCCAGCGTGGAAGATGAATCCACCGGTATTGACAGCAGAAAAACGCTGATTTTTGTAAAAAATTGTGAAAATAAACTATCTTCCGCTATTGAACGCCCCGTAGGTATAGGTATGTTTGCGCCTTTTAAATCTATGGTGATTGTGGCGTCAATTTTTAGGCTTTCCCAATCCATTATTCCAGTTATGTTGCCTGCGGGTTCCGCGGCGAAAACCAGCGAAGTTAAGCATAAAAAAAGAAAGGCGGCGAGTTTCGCCATTTTAAGCGCCCATACGCATTAATACATCCAGCATAGAGTTTACGGTTGTAACAAAGCGGGCTGCGGCCTGGTACCCGTGCTGGTATTTAATCATGTTGGACAATTCTTCATCCATATTTACGCCGGATATAGATTGGCGCATATCGCGTAGATGTTTCATTATTTGATTCTGCGTTTCCGTAGCGCGTCCGGCTTGTTCGCCTAACATTCCTATCCGGCCTGTGGCGTCGGCAAAATAATCGTCAAATGTTCCAAAGAGCCCAACCATTACAATATTGTTGCGTATGGACGCTATTTTCTGGGCGGCGTCCCCGTTGCCTGGGTTTGCCGGACGCCCGTTTTCTCCGTAACCGGAGGCTATTGAAGTAATATCCGATTTTATGGCCGCATTTATGTCTATCCAGGCCGAAGGATTTGCTACCGGGGCTGTGGAAAAAACCGGCGCTTCTCCGGCTAGCGCGTTTACCGCATCCGCCTGATTCCAATCATAAACCTGTCCGCGTTGTAGTACGCCGGCGTAATCCGCCAGGAACATACCGCTGTCTTCTATGCGCCGTATTACAAAGTCCGGGTTGGCTTCGTTGCCAGACGGCGTACCTTTAAGTGAAAGCCGCCCTTCGTGGTTTATACGAACATTTACATCGGCTCCGGCGTTATTTATTCGTTGTATTAGTTCGGCTACCGTGTCTTCAGGATAGTATGGTATAGTCGCCGTTTCGTTAGGATTCGCAGGATTAGATGCGGAAAGTGTAATAACGCCTTCTATTCCTATCTGCGCGTTTTCTTGTAGTTCATTATAGCCGTTTATGCGAAAAATATAGCTCGAATCAAACTCGCCGTCCCCGTTTCTATCGTAATTGCCGGAAACATTCGTTGTAAAATGAGCCTCTGTAAAAAAGTCCAATCCCGTTTTACCGTTTATGCCGTAACCTGGGCGGTGGCTTTCGTTTACAAGGTCAATAAAATTCATAGTCATGTTGTCCAGACTTTGTATTTCACTTTTTATTGTACCATCGCGCAATTCAAGCAGTGCGGAGAGGCTGCCGCTTTTTTCGGAAGGCGCAAAAACTTCCTGAGTATCGCTCCAGGTTATTCTTCCGTAACCGTCAGTGTTTATGCCGCTGGTTATTTCAAATTGCCGTCCAATTTTACCTTGCACCAGTATCATGCCTTTTGTGTGTATCATGTATTCATCTGAATCCCGGCGTTCGACAGTTATGTCTATGATTGATGAAAGTTCGTCCGTTAAAAGATCGCGGCGGTCGTAAAGGTCATTGGGCCGGTCTCCCTGCGCTTCTATGCGTTGAATATCGCGGTTAAGACCGGCAATTTGCCTGGAAAGTTCGTTAACTCTATCCACGGTAAGAGTTATGTCTTCGTTGGCCATTTTCTGTAAGGTTTTTAGACCTTTGAACCTCTCGTGTATGCCGTCCATCAGAGTTTCGCCGCGTCTAAGCAAGGCGCTTCTCCCCGCCATATCAGCCGGTTTGTTCGCCAGTTCTTGCCAGCCGTCCCAAAAAGCATCCATTTTGGAGCGTATGCTGTTTTCCCCTACTTCAAGATAAAGTTGCTCCATTTGCCGGATGTATGGATCCCGCGCTCCCCAGTAGCCTTCGCCGCCGGCTTGGGCGACTATACGTTTGTCTAATAACTCATCCCGAATTCTTTCGATTCTGCTTACAACAACGCCTTGTCCAATCTGGCCTGGCGTTTCTTCCCGGTTAAGCCCCGGCAGGTAAACCGGCTCCATCGCCCCTAATTCAATCCGTTGACGCGAGTATCCATCCGTGGAAGCGTTAGAAAGGTTGTGGCCGGTAACTTGCAACGCATTTTCATGCGCCATTACGCCGCGTTTACCTATCTCCAAGCCTGCAAACGTGCTTGTCATATTACGCCTCCTCTACAGTAAATGATTATATATCCTAAATACGCCATCCTTTGGCAAGAATATGTTGTAAAATTTATACTTCCAACAGCTCGATTCTCGGTTTTTTAAAGTGTGAACATAAGAATTTTAAACCAGATTAATTCTTTTTTATTTTGACGGGAAAGTTAAAAGCAGTTTTTTTGGCGCAAATCAATAGCGTGTAACTCATTTTTGCGGGATCGCGAATTGTTTTGCCGGGGGATGGGGGGAGGCGAATCTTATTACTTTCGCCTTCCCGTATTGAAAAAATTATTTTGGATAGTTGAGGTTTTCAGGGCCGGCGTTTTTTAAGACGGCGGCGTATCTGGCGGCTTCCCATTTCGCCATAGCGAGGTTTTGTTCCAAATAGTTTCCACATTCCGCCGGATGCGCTCCTGGAATTTCACCCTCAAAACCGGCTATCCAGTTCAGCATTTCAATAACGAGCGGCAGCGCGTCTTTGGAAGCAAGGTCTCCTTCAAATATGGCGTAGCAGCCAGTTCTGCAACCCATAGGCCCAAAATAAACCGTTTTTTCGGCCCATTGAGGGTGTGAGCGAAGAAAAGTCGCGCATAGATGCTCCAAAGTGTGCAAAGCCGGAACGTCGATAACCGGCTCTTTGTTTGGTGTTTTAAACCTCATGTCAAAGGTTGTAAACGTTGTTTCTCCAAATTTATCTTTGCGCGAAACATATAGTCCCGGAAGCAACCGCAAATGATCTATCTGAAAGCTTGCTATTTTTTCCATAAAAACTCCTTAATGATTTGCTTTTATAGCGATTTTAGACTTTTCCGGCAACTAGGGTGTTGTTCATAAATCCCGCAAAACGTTCCTCATTTTGCCATTTTCAAAGTAGAGTTATTCAAGACTGAAGTTTATGAATAACTCTAATTTTTTAAAAGCGCCTTTACTTCCGAGGCGCTCCCGCAATTCAAAGCGTTTTCGGCTAATTCGCGGCATTCTTTTGCGGAAAGGCTCCGTATAACCGATTTGATTTTGGGAATTGCTATGGCGGTCATACTAAGCTCGTCCGCGCCCAATCCCGTCAAAAGCGCCGTCATGGAGCAATCTTCCGTTATTTGTCCGCATACGGCGGCTGTTATACCCGCATTATGCGCCGCATCCAAAGTAATTTTTATAAGGCGCAAAACGGCGGGATGCATGGGGGACGCTAAATAGCTTACTTTTTCGTTGCCTCTATCCACCGCAATAGAGTATTGCAAAAGGTCGTTGGTGCCTATCGAGAAAAAACTAACCATAGGCGCGAGCGAATCGGCTATAATTGCCGCGGAAGGAACTTCAATCATTGTCCCCGCCATTATATTTTTATCAAATTTTTGTTTTTTGCTTTTACATTCCAGTTTGGCTTCTTCAAGGAATTTTAGGGCTAGTTCCAGTTCTTCTTTACCGGATATCATTGGAAACATGATTCTTACAGGGCCCAACGCGCTTGCCCGCAAAATGGCGCGTAATTGCGTCTTAAATAATTCTGGATTTGCAAGGCTAAAACGTATGGCTCTCCAGCCTAAAAGCGGGTTTTTTTCTTCGGCTTCGTAAAGCGTTGGCGCGATTTTGTCGCCGCCTATATCTATGGTTCGTATTGTTACCGGCGCTCCCTTTGAAACCTTTACCACGGCGCTGTAGGCCAAATACTGCGTTTCTTCTTCGGGCGGGCGGCCAGGCGCTAAAAACAGGAATTCAGAACGGTACAAACCTATCCCCTGCGCCCCATACTGGTAAGCTTTTTCGGCTTCACCTGACAATTCGATATTGGCTTTTATTGTGATTCGGACGCCGTCTTTGGTTATAGCTTCCACATCGCGCATAGTCTCCAGTTTGCTAAACATTGATTTATTACGAGTTCGCGCGGTTTTTTGGTAATGTTTAACAGTTTCTTCATCTGGATTGATGAAAACTTCCCCGGAAATTGCGTTTACAATCAAAAAATCGCCGTTTTTTACTTTTTGAGTTATATTTCCAAGGCCCATTACCGCTGGAATTTCGAAAGATCTGGCCAAAATAGCGGTGTGGCAAACCGCGCTGCCCGCATCTAGAGCCAAAGCGCGCACGTGCTTTTTGTCCATGCCTATAGCATCGGACGGAGAAATATCGTGCGCCACTATAATAACGTCTTTGGCTAGTTTTTCCAGAACAGGGCGTTCTGTTCCCAGCAACCTGTAAATAAGCTCGTTGCCAATGCCGGCGATGTCTATCGCCCGTTCCCTTAAGTATGCGTTCTGCGATTTAAAGAGCGTTTGAGCTAATGCGCGGGAAACATCCCAAGCGGCCCATTCCGCATTTTCGTTTTTTTCAAAAATATGCTCGTGAATCTGGTCGTGAAGTTCTATGTCTTCAAGCATCATTATTTGGGATTTTAAAAGGTCTGTTTCAGTTTTGTTGGTTTTTAATATTTGTTCAACTTGGCGTTCTTTGCGTTTTACTTCGCTTTCTACAGCCGCAAGAAAACGCGCCCATTCGCGCTCGCCGTCTTCTATACGTCTGAATTTGTAACGCGGTATTTCCGGCGTTTCTCCGCCGGTCCAAATGTACACCTCTCCGCTTGCTATGCCGCTAGAAGTCGCCGTGCCTTTTAGAACTTCCATTGCTTTTTTATTTTTTACCAATGTCAATATCGGCGGGAAAGTTAATAAAATTAATAGCCATTTATTAAGTCTGTTTTTAAAGACGCTTGAACGCCGCCATATTTAATTGTTAAGATATAAAAGATAATTGCTTTTATGTAACCAAGGTTGTTTTAAAACCCGGTTGATTTTGAAAAAGCCCAACTTGGAAATACGGTTTTAGTAATTTGACGCGGACAAATGCTTGTTTTATGACGGCGGCGGCGATAAGAGGGTGGTAATGGCAAAAAAACATTTATTTATAATTAATCCTATTTCTTTTAGAAAGCCTGGCGCTGTAGATTCATTTATTGACTATGTGCGTAATGTTTTTGAAACTCAGATTAAAATGGACTATGACATACGCATTTCCCGGTTTCCCCGCCACGCGATACGCACGGTGCGCCGTTATATAACTCAAGCCGGCGAGGATGTAACCGTGCGTGTTTACGCGGTGGGCGGCGATGGGATTCTTTTTGATTGCTTGAACGGATTAATAGGCCTGCCCAACGCCGAACTTGCCTCAATACCTTATGGGCGTTCCAACGATTTTATTCGCTCTTTTGGGGAAGGTCTTTTCGATTTATTCCGCGATATTTCGTCTATGGCGCTCGCTCCGGTTGTTGATACTGATGTAATGCATTGCGGCAGTATGTATTCGCTTCTTTATTGCAGTATAGGAACAGACGGAGAAACAACCAAACGCATCCTGAATTTTATGGAAAATGTGGTAAAATATTGGCCGGCGTTTTTGCGTAAGAGCCGCTTGGTTTATAACATGGTTACAAGCGTTTGCGGTCTAGCGACACTAATGTTTAGTAGAGATTTGATGAAACAGAAGTATGTTATTGACATGGACGGCAGAAATTTTACCGGAATCTATTCCAACCTCAATATGGCGAATTCTCCTTGTTATGGCGGCGACAAAAACCCGGTGGTTACAGCTATGCCTAACGACGGTTGTATAGACGCGCTTCTTTTTAAAGGAGCCGGCCTACTAAGGTGCATTGCTAACATAGGCTCTTATTTAGATGGAGAATTTGACCGCGATCCGGAATGTTTTATTTTAAAACGCGCAAAGGCCATTACCATTCATTCTGATGAGCCGTTGATGGTGGGGATTGACGGCGAGGTGTTTTTTGAAACCGCCATAGATATAGAAATATTGCCATGGATGGTAAAAATAGTGGCGCCGAACAGCCTTACATATAAAAAAAAGCGCGATTTTTACGAAGTTCAAAAAATGGCCAATAAATTATTAGCCAAAAAACAAAGGATTTAATCTTGTACGTCAGCCATTTACCCCCCCCCCCCCCCCGTATGTTTGACGGGATGCGCATACCAATTTTTTGAAGCCTTTTTAAGGCGCGCAAAATTTATTGACGCCCGTCCCGGCGAAGCGTTGATGGCGGGGATGGGCGGCGAGGCGTTTTTTTGAAACCGCCATAGATATAGAGATATTGCCATGGAGGGTAAAAAATAGCGGCGCCGGACAGCCTTACATACAAAAAAAGGCGCGACTTTTTACGAAGCTTAAAAAACAAATAAAACTTCCATAAATAAACAGCAAAACGGTTATAAGCTTTTATAATAAGCTTGTTTATTGTATTTTTAGCCGTTATAATTTAAGAAAAGTTTTAAAATGGGTTTGTTAAGATTAAGTATTATTTAATATTTGTTATAAATAAGCTTGTTATGTGTGCGCTATCCAGATAACTCTAGTTTATAAAACTAGCAGCATTTTCTTCCAAAAGTATAGCGTTGATTTTATATCACATAAATTGATGATAACTGTTTATTAATGTTAATCTAATTGTAGTTTTTGTCAAGATTACTAAAAGTAATTTCGCAAACCGGTCTTGTACGCGCGATTTGTATTTTGTAAGAACGGAGGTTGTTAGTGGTAAGGAAACATTTGTTTGTTATTAATCCTAATTCTTTTAGAAAGTCTGGATCTATGGATGTGTTTGTTAACTACGTACGTGATATTTTTGAAACCCAAATAAAAATGAATTACGATATACGCATTTCCCGCTTTCCTAGACACGCGATACGCATAGTGCGTGGATACATAACCCAAGCCGGCGAGGACGTAATCGTGCGTGTTTACGCGGTGGGCGGAGACGGAATTCTTTTCGATTGTTTAAATGGTTTGATGGGCCTGCCTAACGCGGAACTTGCTTCAATACCGTACGGGCGCGGCAACGACTTTATTCGTTCTTTCGGGGAAGGGCTTTTTGATTTGTTCCGCGACGTCGCGTCCATGTCGTGCGCGCCAGTTGTTGATACTGATGTAATGCATTGCGGCAATATGTATTCACTGCTTTATTGCAGTATAGGAATAGAATCGGACGCCGCTATTCGCGCTAAATACATGTTAGGAGACGTAATAAACCACTGGCCGGTTTTTCTTCGTAAAAGCAATTTTGTTTTCAATATGATAATTTATATTTGCGGTTTTTTGGCGATGTTTAACAGAAAAGTTATGAATCAGGAATATACCGTTGATATGGACGGCAGGAATTTTAGCGGTTTATACGCAATTATTAACATGGCGAATTCGCCGTGCTATGGCGGCGATAAAAACCCGGTGGTTACGGCCATGCCGAACGACGGTTACCTGGATGTAATGTTTTTTAAAGGCATCACCCCAATTAGAGGGCTAGGAGCGATTATTCCATATTTGTCTGGGTGCGCCTATAAAATTCCCAAAGAATTTTTCTTAAAACGCGCAAAAACCATATCTATCCACTCCGACAAGCCATTGGTTGTGGGAATCGACGGCGAGATGTTTTTTGAAACTAATATCAACGTAGAAGTTTTATCTAACGCTGTAAAAATAGTCGCGCCGGCCGGCCTCGAATACAAAAACAAATGTAAATTTTACGAATTCCAACAACTAAGCAAAAAATTCACAAATAAATAGCAAGACAATTCAAATGTTTTCTTTGTCCGCTTGTATACTGTTCTTTTAGCCGGTATAATTAACCTGTAGCTGGTCTTTCAAAAATTTAGAACGAGAGGGGGCCTAAATGGATAACAAAATAGAATTGCTTGAGTGTAACGAAAAAAAGATATTCTATTTTAACATTAGTCATTTTAAAAACAACGACCAATTTCTGGAATTTATCAAATGCGCAAAAGAAACCCTGTCTTCTTACAAAAAAGATAAATTATATTTTTCTATAACAAATGTAACCGGCGTATTTTATGATTCCGAAACAAAAAAGCTTATGGCGGATTGGATGTTGTTTAACAAACCTTATATAAAAATGGGCGTTGTTATAGGCCTGGACGGCATTAAGCGGATTATGGTTTCATCTTTAATGCAAATTTCTGGTCGTAAAGATTTGAAATTTCTCAGCACCAAGGAAGAAGCTGTTGAATGGATTGTAAATTTTGATTAAATAGAGATTGTCCATAATGTAGACGCATTCTTGACAATCTCCTTTGAAAAACGCATTTTCGCAGCCTTTAGGCGAGAAAATGCAAGGTCTGTCCGCAAAGTAAACGGCTTTATGGACGGACGCTAAATAATACGATTGCGCTGGGTTTATACATGGCAATTTTACATAGGTTGAATTGTGCGCTAAATCTACGCCCTAAGACTTAACGGCGCCGCTGATAAATATACAAATGAATTTGCGCCGGCTGTAAAACAGGAATTTTACTGGCGTATTCAATTTGTCTGTTTTTGTGTTTTAAGTAACCGAATACTAATAAGGACAAGTAATCGTTTGTTTGTCACCAATTTTGTTTCTTTATAGGAAGTTTGCCGCTATGAGCGCTTCTATTGACTGTAATATGCGCAATATTATTAAAAAGCAAATTAAAATGAATTGCGATATACGCATTTCCCGCATCTTCGCGTATGTTGCAAGTTTTTTGCGCGGTTGCATTCTTTTCCATTATTTAAATGATTTAACGGGCTCGCTCAAGAGGAGTTTGCTCCAATTTGTTTAATTTAAAAATGGAATTAAAGAAATAAAAAGGATGGTAAGAATAAATGAATGAAAATAACGAAAATAAACGTTATTTACGCACGACGATGGTTTCTGGCGCTCTTTATACAATCGGGCTTATCGTAAATTTTTTGTATTCTTACATCCATGGCGGACAATTTCTTGTACATATACCTATTATAATATATGTTTGCCTGGTTTTTATTTTTCTTTTTGCGGTGCGCTATTCTTTAAAAAAACAGGGTGTGCAGAAGGATCTCGCCGTATATTATCAGTGCATAAACTTCGCCGTCATCTATTCCGCCGTTGTTTTCTTTATTCTTATAATTCCACGCCTTTTTCAAGAATACGCTTACAAAAGCATAATTCTTGGTTGTGTTCTACTTGTTATATGTATAGGGCTTTTAACTTTATTGATGAAATTTATAAGGCCCGCATCGCAACTGGCTTTTTATATTCCAGCTTTAAGTTTTATTTGTTCCACTGTTTTTATGCTTATGACGGGTGGAAACAGATTTTATTTTTTAGTTTACGCTATTATATGCGGATTCGGCGCGGCTTACAATAATTACGCCCGTTTTTGCTTTTTTTTCCTTTTAACGCAAATTTCTTTTTGTTTTATTGTTTTTTCCGGCGTTCCGCTTTTAGGCGCGAATGTTGGAATGGACGAAATTCTTATCCATTGGCTTCTTTCAACTTTATGTGTTTTATTCTTTTTGTTTTTATCTCGTGTGGCGACCGAAAAAACAAGCCGTTCCGCGCGCGCGGTGGATACATTCAATCCCCTTATGGCCGCTACTCCCAACCTTATCGCCATTCTGGATGAAATGAACCGCGTAACCTACATATCAAAAACACTGGCCGAATTAACTCACATAGAAGACTACGAAATGGCTATAGGCCGCCCTATAATAGACCTTTTTTCGGATATAGAAGTAAAGATGGTTATTGGAGAAATTATAGAAACGTCCGGTTTTTACAGCAATACCGTGGAACTTTTTTTGGGCGGCAGAAAGCGTTATTTTAGAATAATTTTTGACAAATTTCCCGATGACACACCGGGCCGTTTTATAGATATGAGCGATATTACGCCTATCATGGATGCGCGTTTTGAGGCGGAAGAAGCAAAATTTAAGGCGGAAGAAGCTAATGCGGCGAAGAGCGCGTTTTTGGCGAGGATGAGTCACGAGATAAGGACGCCGATGAACGCTATAGTTGGAATGTCTGAGCTTATATTAAGGGAGGACACGTCGCCAATAGTTAGGGAACACGCCGCGGCGGTGAAACAGGCCGGAAATAATCTTGTTGCGATAATAAACGACATTCTGGATTTTTCAAAAATAGAATCCGGCAAGATGGAAATAATTTGCGCGGAATATGATTTTGCTTCGCTTATAAACGATGTGGTTACGATTATACGGATGAGGCTTCGTGAGAAGCCGATATATTTTATTGTAAACGTGGACAGCAAGATACCGACTAAATTTAGCGGTGATATTATAAGAATGAGGCAGATTATTTTAAATTTGCTGTCTAACGCCTCTAAATACACCGATGAGGGTCATATTCTTTTTATGGTGGAAGCTGAGGAACGGGATGAAGAATCTGTGGTTTTAAAGTTTGAGGTTTCCGACACGGGAATAGGGATAAAACAAGAAGACATGGGCAAATTATTCGGGGATTTTTCGCGTCTTGATTCTCGTTTAAATCAAGGGGTGGAAGGGTCTGGTCTTGGTCTTGCTATAACAAAGAATTTATGCCGCGTTATGGGAGGAGACGTTACTGTTGAATCTGAGTACGGCGAGGGCAGTACATTTACGGCGAGGATACCGCAGGATATAAGCGATGCGAGGCCGCTGGCGTCTGTTTTTGACGCCGCGGATAAACGAGTTTTAATTTATGAGACGCGGGAGATTTGCGGCAATTCGTTGGTATGTTCGATAGACAATTTGGGTGTATATTGCAGACTGGTTTCGACATTGGAAGAACTGATTTTTGTTATGGGAAAAGAAAGCTTTGATTTTGTATTTATAGCGTCTTTTTTGTTTGACGAAGCGTTTGATGAAATACAAAAGATAAAGGGAGAAAGCACGCTAGTGTTAATGGCGGAATACGGCGAAGTGATTGTTGAGCGGCAGACGCGCTTTATAGCGATGCCCGCATATTCGATTAGTATAGCTAATATTTTGAACGGTCTGGAAGAAGTTCACACGTACAACGAGGAGGGGGTGTCCATACACTTTACGGCTCCGGAAGCCCGTGTTTTGATTGTTGATGATATAAAAACGAATTTAGATGTGGCGGTAGGTCTTTTGGCGCCATACGGGATGGAGGTTGATTATACGTTAAGCGGCCGCGAGGCTCTTGGGATGATACAAAAGCACGAATACGACATAGTTTTAATGGATCACATGATGCCCGGCATGGACGGGATAGAAACGACGCAGGCGATAAGAGCGATGGAGGGCGAGCGGTACGCGAAATTGCCTATTGTGGCGCTCACGGCGAATGCGGTTTCTGGAATGAGAAGCATGTTTTTGGAAAACGGTTTTAACGATTACATATCCAAGCCGATAGAAATAACGAAATTAGACGCTATTTTGTCGCAGTGGATACCGGACGGCAAAAAGAAGCGGACGTCCGGATTAACGCCGTTAGATAGGGCGAAGAAGGCGGAGGCCGCCAACGCTCGAAAGGGCGTGCGGGGAGTGGATATGGCGAAAGGGCTGACTCTTACAGGCGGCTCGGAAGAGGTGTACCACAGTATTTTGGAGCAATTTTGCGAAGACGTGCTGGAGCGTATTCCTGTAGTAAATCATGTTCCAACACCGGAAGAACTCTCTCTTTTTACGATTGACGTACACGCGCTAAAGAGCGCCGCCGCAATTATAGGGGCGGACGAAATTTCCAAAGAAGCGGCGGCTTTAGAGGCGGCCGGGAAAGCCGGCGCGATGGATGAAATAGAGAAAAAACTGCCGCAATTCTGCAAACATATTAGCGGGCTCGTGGAAGATGTCAAAGACTTTTTGGAAAATAAAGAATCACCCCCCCCCCCCCCCGAAAGTCCGCGCACAACATCACGATGGCATAACCAGTGAAAAATAAGCGGCATTTAAGGAAAATATGAATAATTATTTGTATGATTTATTAAAGCCTATTTACCACAATGCGGAATTTTCGCCAAAGCAAGAAGCCGTTGTTGATTTTATAATCGCTTTAGCCGCGCTTGTATTGATTGCTTTAGCGCTTGGCAAATTAAGCGGTTTTCTGTTTAGAAAATTTTTGCCTCATTTTTTTGGCAAATCAAAAAATATTTGGGCCGCCGCTATGGAAAGCAGCGGGTTTTTACGTTTTGCGTCGCGCATTGTTCCCGCCATTGCAATTTTGTTTTTAATACCGGTTGTTTTACAAGAAGGTAAAGGTTTTACTCTATTCGCTCAACGGCTTGCGGCGGCTTTTGTTATTGGAATGTCGGCCCGGATTATAGCCTTGTTTTTGGATACGCTTCAGTTCATTTATCAAAAAAACATGGAGGAATACGCCCGCCGGCGTCCCATAAAAAGTTATTTACAGCTTGTTAAAATATTTTTATATATAATTACCATAATTTTGATGGTGACAACGATGTTGAATGTTTCGCCAAAAGGCTTTTTGGGCGGCATAGGCGCTTTAAGCGCCGTTCTTATGCTGGTTTTTAAAGATTCTATAACTGGGTTTGTTTCCAGTTTACAACTTTCACTCAACGATATGATACGTATTGGTGATGTTATAGATATGTCCAAATACGGCGCGGAAGGTACTGTTATAGATGTTACTTTGCAATCTGTGGTTGTGCGCAACTGGGATATGACGACTTCCACCATACCAATTTACAATATGGTTTCGGATAGTTTTCGCAACCTGCGCGTTATTTCGGAAGAAGGCTGCCGGCGCGTAAAGCAAGCGATGTATATAGACCTGCAATCCGTTAAGTTTCTTAGTCCGGCGAAAGTTGATGAAATTTCACGGCTGCCTCTTTTGCAAATGCAACCGGAAGCCTGGAAAAATATGCTTGAAAACGCGCCGGTAGGTTCGGATAGCGGCATACCGGCTGCCGGCGGGGCGGTTTTTCTTACTAACCTTGGGCTTTTTAGAATGTACACGGAATTATACCTCAAAAATCACCCGATGGTCGCAAAAGACCGCCCTATTATTGTGCGCCATCTGCCGCAAGAATCCCACGGCTTGCCTTTACAACTTTGGTTTTATTGCGCCGGTTTTGTTTGGGAAAGTTACGAACATATTATGGCTTCTATTTTTGAGCATCTATTTGCGGTAATGCGCGAGTTTGATTTGCGGGTTTGTCAATTTCCTACCGGCGCGGATTTTCGTTCAATAAAATTAAACGGCGCCGGTTAACGCGCCTTTTGAGGCCAGGGCCATAAGCAAGGCGACGTCTCCCTGTCTGACCCCAGGGATTCGCGCCGCTTGACCCACATTTATCGGGCGCACTACGAGCAGTTTTTCGCGGGCTTCAGCGGAAAGGCCGCTAATGCGTTTATAATTCAGATTAATGTCAAGTTTTATAGAGTCCATTTTTGCGCGGCGCTCAATTATGCGCTTTTCTTTTTCTATGTAGCCTTCGTATTTAATGTCCAAAGCGGCGGTTTCTTCCCATTCAGAGTTGTAACCGTAGGAGCGGCTTTCTAAACCCCCGGCTTCTTGTTTTGATTTTCGCATTAAATCTTTTATAACGTCTATCGCGGCTATTTTTTTATTAAAAAGTTCCCACCGTCTGTCATCAATTAACCCTAGTTTACGGCCTATAGGGGCGAGCCGGCAGTCCGCTGAATCCGCTCGCAGTATAAGGCGGTGTTCAGCGCGGCTTGTAAACATCCGGTAAGGTTCTTTAGTTCCAAGGGTGGTGAGATCGTCTATAAGGACGCCGGTATAAGCTTCGGCGCGGCTTAATACAAGCGGTTTTTCGCCTTTAACTTTGCAAGCGGCGTTAATTCCGGCAATTATTCCTTGCGCCGCCGCCTCCTCGTAACCGGACGAGCCGTTTGTTTGCCCAGCCGAAAAAAAACCTTCCACCCGTTTGGATTCAAGGGTGGGCGAAAGTTCCAGCGGATTTATGTAGTCATATTCCACCGCATAGGCCGGGCGAACTATGCGGGCGTTTTCCAGCCCCGGTATTGTGTGAATAAACGCGGTTTGAACATCTTCCGGTAGTGAACTGGAAGCCCCGTTTATGTACATTTCGTTGGTTTCCAGGCTTTCCGGTTCAATAAAAAGATGATGTGAATTCCGGTCTGGAAAACGCATCACTTTGTCTTCGATGGAAGGGCAGTATCGCGGGCCTATTCCCGTGATTTTTCCGCCGTACAGCGGGGAGCGATGAATATTCCGCCTTATTATTTCGTGGGTTTGTTCCGTTGTATGGGTCGTCCAGCAAGGGGTTTGCCGTAATGGTTGCGCGTTTGCGTTCAATTCGTCTTCAGCCCAAAAAGAAAACCGCCCGGATTCGCCCCCGTCTTGCTTCTCCATTGCGGAAAAATCTACGGTTTCGCCAGCTATGCGGGCCGGCGTGCCTGTTTTTAGACGCCCCACAGAAAAACCCAGCCTTCTAAGCGAACCGCTAAAACCAAAAGCGGCCCCTTCCCCAAGCCGGCCCTGCCCGGCTTCATAATCGCCTATAAAAACACGGCCTTCCAAAAATGTTCCAGCGGCTAAAACAACGGTTTTTGCGGAAATTGTGCGCCCCCGTCCTGTAACAACGCCGCATAACACATACCGGCCTTCGTTTCCATCTTCCGTTACAATGCCAACAACTTCGTCCATAAATACAGAAAGATTGTTTTGGTTTTCTACGGAGCGGCGGGCGAGCCGCTGATAGCGTAATTTGTCGGTTTGGGCGCGGGGGCCTTGTACAGCCGGCCCGCGTGAACGGTTTAATACGCGGTATTGCAGGGTGGAAAGGTCGGTTAAAACGCCTATTTGCCCGCCCAATGCGTCCACTTCGCGTATAAGGTTTCCTTTTGCAAGGCCTCCCATCGCTGGGTTGCAGGAAAGCGCCCCTATTCTGTCTGGATTTTGGGTTATAAGGCACACGTTTAACCCCAACCTGGCCGCCGCAAGAGCCGCTTCTATTCCGGCGTGGCCGCCACCCGTTACAATGCAGTCAAAATCCACGTTTTAAGCATATCAAAAATATGAATAAGATATTTAGATATAAAGTTTATGTATATTTTTGACGATAATAAATTCAAATTATATTATAAAAACAAGACTGCGTTTCTATTCAGTCTTTTGCAAACAATTAAATTCCGCCCATAATGCGGGTGTATTATGGGAAATAGGCCGCAGGTGCGCTATCGTCTCGAAATTCGCGTTTTGTAGACTAAACGCGAGAAAACACAAAGCTGTCCGCAAACAGCCAACTTTGCGGAAAGCCGCTAATTAGGATTTCTAAATTATGATAGAAATGTTTTTTTCTCTTAAATTTCGTTCCCAGCTTGCGAGAACGCGCCCCGAAACGCTTGTCACAATCGAAAACAATGTTATAAAAAACATTCGCGTTTTTGGAGCTAACGTCCGGCGCGAAAATAAAATGATAGTCGCTATTTTTGATGAACGAAAAATAGGGTTTTGGTTGGACGTTGTATTTATAATAGAAAAAATACAACAAATGCTTTATGAAAACAAACGGGATTTGTACGGCCATATTTGCGTATTCACGCCGCCTATTGATTTTGACGCCGTTGCGTTTTTGCAAAAAAATCTTTCTTCGCTGGATGATGCGGACGCCGTTTGGTGCGCGCAAAGTATAAGCGACCCGATTGAAAATTTTATTTCGTTTAAAGGCGATAAACATATAAAAACAGAATTTATAGACGAAAAATATATACAACTTGATAAAATAAAAAATTTGTCTAGCTTGCATCAAAAATTTCCGCTTAGAAAAAAAATAGAAAAAATTTTACTCGCCGATAAATACCGTTCAACTATTTTGCTTGGCAAAGAATATATTCACAAGCGCGATTGTCTGGAATGGTATGCAAGCGAGGAAAACGGGTTTTTTACGCCGCTTGTTTTCCGGTTTTCTTCAACCGGCAGACCGGTAAATTGTTTTATAGACGCTTTTTCCAAAAAGACAAGGGAATTGTTTGCGCGAAAAAATGCTCCTTTCCAGAATGAATTGATTTCATTAAGCAAGAGGCTTTTTGAGGAGCGGTTGCGCGGCGAAGTATCTGTATGCGCCATAAAAACATACGCTGAATTTTTACGTTTGCTTTTTGCCGCTTATTTTAGTTCGGCTCAAAATTCCGGCCTTATTCCCGTAGTTATTCTTGAAAATATACATAAACTTAACGCAAAGGCGGAGCGTGTTTTTCTTGATGAATGGATCGCCGCTTCCGCTCAAAAACGCGCCGTTGTTTTTGGAACCAGCACGGAAGCGGAAGCGCCGGAAGAATGGAGGCAAGTGTTTTTGGGCGTTATAACTTGCGCCGTGGAAAAACAGGATTCGGTTGACGTCCCCGCGCGCAATGCAAGCTTGTGGGAAATAGCCTACGGTTATTACCTTTTCGGCCTTTTTTTCCCGCCGGATTGTTTTACGGAGTTGTTTGAGGAAGAAGGTAAAAACGCGGATATGTTGCAAAAATCTTTGGATTTATTGGTGGCAAGCGGCGTTTTACGGTCGGTGGATGATCCCAGCCCCGCAATAAGCGGATTTCCAGAAAAAGTGGAAGAAGCGTTGGGCGATCGTTCTGTTTTTATAAGGTCTATAGTAAGAAACCGCCTTTTGGACTGGGTGAATAAAGGCAGACTTAACCCATGCTTTGATTTGCTAACCGCCCTGTCGAGTCTTGGCGGCGGCGGTTCTTTTCTTTTGATGCTTGAATGTATAAAAGCCGATATTGCAAACAATACTTTTGAATCAATAGAAAAAGCTATTTCGGAAGGTTGCTTTAATCAAATTGTGGGCGCGGAATTTGCGGAATCTTTATTTTATATATACAAAACTTTAAGAAGTTTAACATACGGCGGTAAAGAAGAAATACACGAAACTTTTAAAATGAAGACCCCGTTAAAGCCCCCAAATGCGGAATATAAAGCGCAAATACTGGCTATTCAGGCTATTTATAAGATAGGCGTTAATGACACGTCGGCGGCTCTTGAACAAATAAAAGAATCGATGCTTCTTTGTCAAAACACGAAGGAACGCACTGGCATATCTCTTGTATACCGTTTATTTTCGCTTATAAACCTTTCCCGCCATGAAATTAATGACGCGATAGATTATTTAAATTACGCAATGGAATACAACGAAAAAGCGAAAGATTTTAACGAGCAGGCCCTTGGATATTATTATTCCAGCGTGGTGCATTTTGTTTTTGGAAATATTTCAAAAGCCGAGCGTATCGCAAAATTAGTCGTACAGCCGGCTATACAAAACGGTTGCTTTGAGTGGGCTTGTAAAGCGGAATTCTTGTGCGGGCGTTGCTACTTTGAAATAGGCGCTTATCAAGAAGCTAAAGAATTATTTGAAAACATAATGGAAAAATATAAAATAACGCAAGACTCGCCGCAAAGTCAAATTGTGCTTTCCTGGATAGGGCGCTCTAAACTGTATTTGCGCGAAAAAGAAACAAACTTAAAAAATATTTCTTGCTTTGACGCCGTGCTTTTCAGCATGGAAGAAAATTACATCAACAAAAATTACGAAACGGTGGTGGAGCTGGCCGATTCCGCTTTGCGTAAAAACATAGAAGAAGATTTCATTTTTTTAGAGCAACCTTGCTGGGAAAGCGGATTTTCTCAGTGCGAACTGCTTTCTTTTAGCAAAAAGCAATTTTGGAATCGTGTAATTCTTGTTTGGCGTTCTCTGGCCCTTGTTAAGCTTGGACCTAGCGGGTGTGAAGAAGCTGTTTATACAATGCAGAAAATTATGCGGGATGAGCGGTTGAACGAAACAGACCCGAATATGCCTTTTTATTTTTTTGCTAACTACCGCATTATCCGGGAGGCCGACTTGCCGGAAGTGGATAGAAACACGGCCATAAGCATGGCGTTTAAACGTTTGCAACGCCGGGCCGGAAGAATAGACGATGTAAAAGTGCGCCAGTCCTACCTTACAAGCCAGTATTGGAACAACGCTCTTTTTATAACCGCAAAAGAACACAAGTTAATTTAACTAAAACAAGACGAGTTCCATTCGCAAAGTTGCCGTTCCAATGCTTGATGTTTTGGAACGGCCTCGTTTTATTGCGTTTTAAATCCGCGTTATTTATAAAGGCGTGAATTCCGCTTGTTTACGCCGCGAAACAGGCGTTGTTTTAGCAAAAACGTCTATTTTTGAACGTTTAGGCATGAAGGCTGGTTAATGCCGAAACCCCGCCGGCGCCCGTTAAATAGAAATTGCGCAAAAAACCGGTTTGATGATATAATTTATTCAAAGCAACTCGTCTGCGGCGTTTAGCCCCTGTCATTTTGCCACATCTTCAGCGTGATTACACCAGTCCTGAATCTTCACGGCGGATTATAGCCCGCCATTATTTATAAAAAACAATCTTAATATAAAAGGCGAATCTAGCGGTTTAAGCTTGTTTTCAGCCTAATAAACAGGAGGCTTGTCGTGATTAAGCTATTCGGAACAAACACTGGCGGCGTTGTAAAAGGCGGTTTTTCCAGACTACCCCCCCCCCCCCCCGTTGCGGCGCGGGCGGCTTTTTTTGCGGCGGGGATTTTAGCGTTTTCCGCGTTTTGTTTAGGTTGCGCTGATGTAGAGGACGCCTACGCGAACCAGGGCGATCTTAAAAAATGGCTTAAAATCACGGCGCAACCGCAAGGGGCCGTTTACAGCCAGGGGGCGCAAGCTACGGCGATGTTTGTGGAGGTTGAAGCGGACGCGGACGGCGTTTTAACTTACCAGTGGTATAGCGGCGCGGAAAACAATACCGCGAATGGGTCTGCTATTGAGGGCGCGACAGAGGCTTCTTACACGCCGCCCACGGCTGAACTTGGCGTGGTTTATTATTATGTAACGGTGAACAGCCTGCCTTCCGGCGGAGGCGCCGGGGACGCCGCAACCAGTTCCGCCGTCTGCGTGGAGGTGAACAACCTTGTAAACGCGGC
>JAITER010000002.1 GCA_031281945.1 Spirochaetaceae bacterium
GATAGCGACGCCACAAAACACACTTACACCGTGAACTACAACGGAACCCAAACGCTTCCCGCATTGCCAACAAAAACAGGCTCCGTCGCCAAAGGCTGGTACACGGCTTCATCGGGCGGCCAAAAACTCACCGGGACTACGCCCGCCATCACCGCGAATACGGATTTCTACGTCCAGTGGCTCGCTTACAATGCATCGGGAATACCGCTAAACGCCTCAGGCGGCGAGGTTACATACGTCAGCACAGGCTCAGGCTTCGATGAAGTGCATACTTTCAAGAATAACGGGAACTTTGTTTTACCGTCCGCAGTAACAGACGCTCAGGTTTTGATTGTAGCGGGCGGCGGCGGAGGAGGCGGAGCCGCTACTAACTCCGGCGGCGACAACGCCGGCGGCGGGGGAGGGGGCGGCGTTCAGTACGCTTCCAGTATAGCAATAAGCGCCGGAACATACGCTGTTGTGGTGGGAGCCGGAGGAAGCGCCGCTGGATCGACTACTAAGCGGGGGTATAACGGCGGCGCTTCTAAATTTGGAAGCGTAACCGCCAATGGCGGCGGCGCTGGAGGCGGCGGCAACACCTCATCCGGCTCCGGAAATGACGGTGGGTCCGGCGGCGGCGCGGGCGCGGGAGGAGACAGCACAACCTACTCTGGCGGTAGCGCAAATAACTCCAGCTACTCTAACTATACAAGCAAGGGGAGCGCCGGCGCCAAGAGCAACAGCAGTATAGGCGGCGGCGGCGGCGGCGGCGCGGGCGGCTCTGGGGTCACCAACGGCGCGGGCGGAAGCGGGTTTGCTTGCTCCATTTGGAGCGGCGCCACTTCTTATTCGGCTGGAGGTGATGCCGGCGGCGGTGTAGGCGGAAGCAAGAATGGATACGGAGACGGCGGGAACGGCGGCGCTTCGCCAGGCGGTACAGGTTCGGCGGGAAAGGCCGGCATAGTTATAGTCCGGTTCCCGTACAAATACACCGGAAACTAAAATTATATGCGCACCGGCCAATTTTGCTAAACGCCGGAAAACGGTTGATAAAAAAGAATTCTGTAAAACCGCGTGTTTTTGGCGGATGTTAGCCGCCCGCGGTTTTGCGGAGACGGCGGCCTGGCGGATGTTAGCCAGGCTGCGGCAGACGGCCGTAAGCGCGCGCTTAACTTTTCGCGAGATATGCGCCGTCCGCCGCCATCGCGCATAAAAACCGCTTGCGCGTCTTAAAAACGCGCCCCAATAAATTGAACTTATTTCAATAATCCGGTTGATTCTCTGCTAATCTGCGGCTGGTTTGCAAATCTTGCAAAATGTTGCGTATTTTGCTATTGTCTAATAACTGTTGTTAAAAACTTCAGTTTCTGAACAACTTTATTTAAAGAAAAACGGGTAAAATCCGTTTGTTATTAAAAGCCTAAAAAATTTGAAAGCTCCGCCGTCAAATAAAAACAAGCGCGGTTCCAGGTATGTACAAAACAAAGAGATTTTTAGTATGATTTTTGTCAGGTTTATTAGATATGAATAAGAATATTAATTTGTTTTTATTGTCTATTCTGTTCTCTTGCGCCGCGCCTCCCGATGTTACGCCGGAACTTTATTCAATACGAAATAACAGCAAGGCGTTGCAGGAAATTTCTATTAAAAGCCCGCCTAAGCGCACCGCTTACGAAAAAGGCGAATCCTCATACGACCTTACAGGAATAGTTGTTAACGGTAAAAAAATCAACAATGAAGAGATTGACGTTAATCCGGAAGAGCTTGTTCTTGAGAATTTCAATTCTGATTCTGTTGGAAAAAAAAACGTTTGGGTCGTTTTTTACGGAGGCGTAAACGGCTTGCCGGTAAAGGCGCGTTTATCGCTGGACATAGTCCGTGTTGGCGGCTTGACCGGTGATTACACCGTAAACTATTTCGAAGCCGGCGAAGATATAATCCCCGCCGCCATAAAATCGAGTTTCACCGGCCAGGAGTGGGACACTGAAAAAGAAAAATACATCAGTATTGTAACGGCGGACGTTGTTAAAGCGAATGAAGGGGACGAAGTGGAAGCGATAGCCGCGCCCGGCCTGGGCTTTAAGCTCAAAGAAGATTCATTGCGCTACGAGATTTTGAACGCGCATGGCGAAGCGTCCGCATCCGTAAAGATTCAAAAAACGTCTGGCAAGTATTTTTTTAAAATGCCGGCGGCGAATATAAGGCTAATGGCGGATTTTGAACTTGTAATTTACCGCGCTTCCGTTGATTTGGGGTTAAAAACCGGTTTAATTAGCATAAAGAACATGAACTCTTCCATCCAACCGGCAATAAATTCCAACGTTGAGGCTAAAATGGGCGACCTCATAAAAATAACTATAAAAGATGAGCTTGAGGCGGAATTTGATGAGAACACTTTACAATATATCTTTTTGGACGGTTCAACTGGAATGGAAGCCCCGCCGCAACTTATATCCGGCCGCGAGGTTGTTATGCCTCATGGCAATATTAGTGTAACCGCTAGTTTCCCCAATTCTTCTCTAAAGTCTGTGGAGATTTCTAGCATAGACGGCGGAAATTTTGAATTCAACGCCGGAGACGGGGGTGATGTTTTTACTTCGCAAATAATTAACAAAATGGAATTTATAAAATACTACGAAGATGAAACCAAGCAAAAACTTAAATTTGATAATTCTAGTCAAAAATGGAAGGTGAGTCCCGCAGTTGGATTGACTTCCGAAGACTATCGGGATGAAAACACCTGGGATTTTGCGGACGGCCCCGGCCCTAATAATTTTGAAGACAAAAACGGCGTAAAACCTTTTGATTCGACTATCGCCGGCGAGCGCGCGTTGACGTTTACAATAGGCGGTGTTAGCGCGTCTCATTATTCTTATTACGAAAACGGTAGTAAAAAGAGTAAGGATTTAAAAATAACTGTAAATGTGGCGGATGCGGAGGCGAAATGCTTTGACGGCGTCACAGATCGTTATTATAAAACCCTGGATTCGGCCTTGGAGCTTGCGGCTCCCGCCGCGGGGGCGGCGTGGTCGGAAGACAATCCGCTGTCTGTAACGTTGCTAAAATCCCCGAAGGTTGAAGAAAAAGCTATTGAGGTTACAGGCCCAAAATTCATACGCCTTAAAGCGCAAGACAACACAATAAAGATATTCTCAAACATAATTAACGATGGAACTTTTATACTGGAAGATGGGGCCTGGCTTTCGTTGTATGGCGTCAGATTATCTACGCTCAACGATAAGGCGGTGACTATAAAAGGAAATAGTAAATTTTTGATGGAAGGCGACGCGAAAGTTCAATTTAACGGTAGTGCGACATCTTCTGCTTTAATATGCGTAGAGGATGGAACTTTTATAATGAAAGATGGAAAAATTAGTAGTAATAGTAGTAATGATAAGCCTTTTGTATATTTAGATGGCGTTAAGGCCAAATTCGAGGCTATGGGCGGCGTGGTGGCGGCGGTGGATTCGAAAAAAACAACCGTAAAAAGCGACGGCGGCGAGATTGTTTTTTCTAAAAACGCTGAAATACAAGGCTTTGTTTCTGTTGGAACCGCTTCTGTAATTAAAACGAGCGGCGTTCTTTTTCCCAGTGATAATTTAACCGCCAGTTTCATTTTTGAAGACTTTGAAGACCCTGGCAGTTTTTATGTACAGGGAGAATCCGCTGATTCTATGAGAATCAATAAAGATTTCTTTTACCCCAAATTAACTTCGCCTGACTCTGCGGGAAAAAGCAAAGTAGCTTTTGAGGCGGAAAGCGGCGCCATAACAAAAAAATTTGTTAAAAATGATTTGGGCGGTTGGGACGAAGTTCATATTTTTGACGCCCCAGGCTCCTATTCCTTCGAATTGCAAACGTTTTATTATGCGTATCTTTTGGTTGTAGGCGGCGGCGGCGGCGGTTCCTGGGGCGGCGGCGGAGCGGGCGGACTGGGCGGACTGTATACTTTTTTTTCGAACGATGGCGTCAGTCCGGTTTTTAGTTTGGACGCCGGGCTGTATTATATAACTGTAGGCGCCGGTGGAGCTAAAGGCGCGTCTGGGTCTCCAGGCGCACAGGGCGGTTACAGTAGTTTTGGTGAAATAAGTTTTCTGCAAAGCCTAGCCGCCTTTGGCGGCGGCGGCGGCAGCTCCGCCGAAGGCAAAAACGACGCCGGAGCAGGCGGCTCCGGGGCGTCATTAGCCCAAGGCGTTGTTATAGAAGGGAGCGCCGGCGGCGATGGTTCTATGTCCACGTCTCCTGCTACTGATTCTGCAATTGTATTCGGTGCGAGAATTCCCATTCTTAAAGGTAGTTACTCATCAAGAGGTGAGGGGCGTGGCGGCGGTCCCGGCGCCTCCAGCGCTATAACAGGAGATGATGTAACGTATGCACACGGAGGCGAAAGAGGCGCTTCGTCAACTAGCGCCGGGTGCGGCGGCGCGGGCGGCGGCGCACCCGGGGACGGCAGAAACGGAATTGTAGTGGTGCGTCTAAGCAACTTGTGGAACTCTAACGAATGGCGCTCTTTATCACATTTATCACAATAAAGATAAGGCCGGATTCGTTTTGCGGGTCTGTATTAGAAAATGGCGCCGCGTGCGCAAATTAAATCCGGCGCCGGTTTTAATTTTTTAGGCCGTAACCGCAGAGTTTAGGCGTGTAGTTGACGTTTTACCTAATTTGCTTTATAGTAGAATCGTATATGAGTTTGCAATGAGAAGGAGTTTTTTTTAGTTCATGCCTACCATTAATCAGTTGGTTCGTTTTGGCCGGCGGCAAGTTTCATCTAAATCAAAGTCGCCGGCGCTAAAAGGTTGCCCTCAAAAACGCGGCGTTTGCACCCGCGTAATGACTATGACCCCCAAAAAGCCGAATTCCGCTATGCGTAAAGTCGCTCGTGTGCGTCTTTCTCACGGTATAGAGGTTACAGCATACATTCCGGGTATAGGCCATAATTTGCAGGAGCACTCGGTTGTTTTGGTGCGCGGCGGGCGCGTAAAAGACCTCCCCGGCGTGCGCTATCACATAATTCGCGGAGCAAAAGATACGCTGGGCGTTGAAGACCGCAAACGCGGACGTTCACGGTACGGCGCAAAACGGCCTAAGGCGTAAGGAACAAAATGGGACGCAAAAAAAAATCAATAGACAGGGGCGTTTCGCCCGATCCTAAATATAACAGCGTTGTTCTTTCTAAATTTGTAAACCGTATGATGTGGGAAGGCAAGCGTTCCGTCGCTTTGCGTATACTTCACAACGCGCTCGAAAGCTTGCACGGCAAAGTTGAGGGGAAAGAACCGCTTGAGATTTTTCTAAAAGCGGTGGACAACGTAAAGCCTGTGGTTGAAGTAAAATCCCGCAGAGTCGGCGGCGCCACCTATCAGGTTCCGGTGGAAATCCGCGAAACCCGCCGCGAGGCTTTGGCCATGCGCTGGATTATCAACGCCGCCCGTTCAAGGTCGGGCCGCGGTATGTCCGACAGGCTTGCAAGCGAACTTTTAGACGCCTACAACAACACAGGCAGCGCGTTTAAGAAAAAAGAAGACGTACACAAAAACGCTGAAGCTAATAAAGCTTTTACACACTATCGCTGGTAGATTAACAATCCGGCGCTCGTTTGGTTTTCAGGAATATGCGTAAAAAGGCGCGGTGGGTTTTCCATCGAGCCTTTTTTATTGACGAACAGGCGGAATCGCGCCGGCGCGGGCGTGATGTATCTGATTAAGGAGGCGAAGTGTGTCGCAGGGCTCGGCCTGCTGTATTAACGCCCTTTATCGCGTTTATAAACCTCCTAAACGAAATCAACCGGGTTTTTTTTGTTGACAAGCATGATTGGAAATGATAAAATTTAACTTTCAGGAGGAAGTTAATGAAGATTACAAAAGTAAAGTTGTTTTGTACGGCTTCCCTTGTTTTTGCTTTTGCTTTTGCAGGCTGCGCAAAGACGGGGATTGTGTTGAAGGTTGGTGATACATGGAGCGCAACTCATCCAATCGCTCAGTCTATTGATCAGGTTTTCAAACCGCAGATTGAGCAAAAAACCAACGGAGAAATCACCATAGAAGTGTACCACTCCGGCACTCTGGGCAACGAACAGACGCTTTGGGACAGTGTACGTAACGGTTCAATTGAGATCGTAATTGTAGGATCTGTAATGAACAGCGAATACAAGCCAATGCTTATTTCGGACTGGCCTTTCCTGTATAGGGATCTTGACCACGCTAAAGCGGTGTGGACGGGCTCGTTTTCAGAAGAATTTATAGCCGGATTCAACGCTAAATTCCCGGCGACCAGAATGCTTGCCGTAGGCCCGAACAGCGCCCGTACGTTTACTTCAAACAAAGAATTGACGAGTGTGGACCATTTTAAAGGCCAGAAATTCCGTATGCCCGCAAATCCAATTCATACAGGCATAGTCACCGATCTTGGCGGAAGCGCCCAGGTTATCCCGCTTAATGAGCTTTTTAACGCCTTGCAGACTGGCGTAGTCGACGGCCAGGATAACGGCATGGTGACGGTGCTTAGCGAAAAACTTAACGAAGTTCAAAAATACCTTTACGAAACCAACCACATTGTCGCTACTATGGAAATAATCGCCAACGCCGGAGTGTTGGACGGGCTTTCCGCGAAAAATCAAGAAATTGTTCGTAACGCATCAAAAGAAGCCGCCGCCTGGGCCTGGGATAAATATATTCAGAGCGTAGATATTGACCGTCAGACGTTGATTGAAACAGGCGTCACCGTTACCGGGTGTTCGCCAGAGGATCAGAAACGGATTATTGAGGCTATTAGCCCGACGTTAAATAAACTTTATGCTGAGAATGATTGGGCGCAAGCTATGGTAGATAAGGTAAAAGCCGTTCAATAAGCTTAATGAACGGTAATATCCAAAGTAACAGTATTAGATAACCGCAGAGCGTCAAAACGCGCGTTTTAATAAAAAGCGTACTTGTTTTGACGTTTTGCGGTTTTTTATTAGAATTGTTTTACAAGACGCTTTGCGATTTATACAGCGGCGTTTGGTTTACGATAAAAACTTTATATTTTCGCTCTATGCGAATCCGTGATAATTTCGCTGCGTTTTGTTGAACAAAGCTATTAAAATCTTTTAGATGAACGCTGGTTGCTTCCGGTTTGATTGTTGTTTCTTTCACATTTTAAAGTTAAAGCAATTGTAATAAGATTGCGTTTTTGAAACGAACCAATCAGTGTTTGTCCTTAAGTTAAGGAGCCCGCCATTGAATAAATTTTTTAACGTTTTATTTAAAGTTGTAGAGACGCTAATAGCTGTTTTCCTTGCTTTAATGATAATCCTTGTATTTATGAACGTAGTTGGACGTTATATTTTTAATAAAGGTTTTGTTTGGTCCGAGGAAGTTTCCAGGCTTTGTTTTATTTTCCTTGTATATTTGGGTTCCATAGAAGCAATGCGGGATAACCGGCATTTGTTGATAGACACGCTTCTTTTAAGATTGCCTAAAAAGGGTAAAAAAATTCTTTACGCCATAACCCAAATTCTTATTATTTGGCTTATGGTTATACAAACTAGAGGAAGCTTGGGCCTTGTAATTCAGAACAGAAACAACGTTTGGATAACGACCGGCTTCCCCGCGCATATTGTCCACCTTTTTGGGCTTTTACTTGGAGTTTCTATAGCGGCTATAGCTGTTTATAATCTTGTGCGTCTTTTGGTGTTTAAAGAAAAAGTTGCGGAAATAATAAAAATCCGTGATGACGGCGGTGAAAACGCTACGGTTGAATAGGAGTAAATATGTCGCTATCAATACTTGCAATCGTTTTTTTACTTTCTCTTTTTGCGTCTATTATTTTAGGTTTGCCCATTGCTTTTTCGCTGATTCTTTCGGCTGTGGCAACCGGCCTTTGCATGGGAGGCAGCGCGACGAACCCTCAGATTATCGCGTTGCAGTTAATGCAGGGTTCTGACAGTGTAACGTTAATGGCGTTGCCGTTTTTCGTGCTCGCCGGCGAGTTCATGAACAAAGGCGGACTTACGCGCCGTATAATTGATTTTTGTGATATTTTGGTCGGGCGTGTAAAGGGCGGTTTGGGTTATGTAACGATATTCGCTTGTTTGCTTTTTGCCAGCCTTGTAGGTTCGGCGGTGGCGAGCACTGCGGCTTTGGGCGCTATACTTATTCCTATGATGACTGATTCAGGGTATAACAGGGCGAAATCCGCAGGCCTGGTCGCCAGCGCAAACCTTGTGGCGCCGATTATGCCTCCTTCCGTCCCCATGATTATTTACGGCGCCACCGCCAGCGTATCAATAAACGCGCTCTTTCTTGGCGGCATAGCCCCGGCGGTTTACCTTACGATGATTATGTGCGTGGTTTGGTTTTTTGTTTCGCGTAAAGACGGCGTAGTGTCAAAAAAACCAAAACCCACTTTAAAAGAAGCGGTAAAAATATTTCTTGACGGTCTTTGGGCGTTGCTTTTGCCGGTTATAGTGCTTGTAGGTCTTCGCGGCGGCATATTTACCGCAACTGAAGCGGGCGTTGTCGCCGTAGTTTACGCGATTCTTGTGGGTATATTTGTGTACCGCGAGCTTTCTCCCAAACTTCTTTTTAAGGGCCTGGTTTCCGGCGCGAAGATGTCCGCCGTGGTAATGTTCCTTGCGGCTACCGCGCAAGTCGCGGCTTATATGCTTACAATATCGAGGATTCCGCAAGTTATAACTGAATCCTTGGCCCCGCTTGTGGCCAACCCGATGTTGCTTAACGTTGTTTTGCAGGTAATTATCATATTGATGGGCACCTGTGTTGACGTCGTTCCTACAATTTTAATAATGACCCCCATTATGTTGCCTTTGCTTAACGCCGCACACATAGATTTGGTTTACTTTGGCATAGTTTTTACGTTGGCCAACGTTTTAGGACTTACTTCACCGCCTGTCGGCCCCGTGTTAAACGTAGCTTGCGCCACCGGAAAAGTAAAAATGGAAGAAATTTTGCCTCCTGTAATCCCATATTATATTATTCAATGTATTTTAGTATTTGTGCTTATACTCTTCCCGGAAACTATAACTTTACCGTTAAAGTGGATAGCCGGTTACGAAGTACTGCCAATGCCAAACATTATAACGGCTATATTCGGAAAATAGCCTGGTGAATAAAAAAAGCCCGCAAAAGCGGGCTTTTTTGTTTTTGACGGAACATTCTATTGCAATAGCCAAGGCGGGGAATCGAACCCCGGACCTGCGCATTACGAGTGCGCCGCTCTGCCAACTGAGCCACCTTGGCGTTACTTGTAAAAGGAAGTTTATCTATCCCGCTCTAAAACTAAAGTTTTATAACTCTTTTTATTATAAAAAATTAGCGGTATAAAAACAAGCCTAATAAAAAATCCCGCCGCAAGCCGGCTGGATGTTGAAGATTTCTCCTGAAAAATTTTGCGTATACGGGGAATAAATCCCGCATACACAAGTTTTGCGTCCCAGATGGCGAGTGCGGTTAAATTCGCCTTCGCTTAATAAAAAAGCGCCGGGAATTCCCGGCGCCAAAAAATGGTGGTATTTTTTTAACCCGAAATAGGGGGAAAGTTTTATACTTCCAGAAAACTATCGGCAAACAAATTGTTGTCCATGATTATGTCCGCCGTGCGTATTGAGTGATTAAGTTGCGTTTCGCAGGGGTTTACTATGGCCGAAGTAAGCCCCGCGCCAATAGCCATAGCTATCATGATGGAATTTACTTGCGGACGCACCGCTTTGGGCATACCATTGGATACATTGGAAAGCCCGCCGGAAGAATTAAACCCTTGCTCAGAAAGCCAGCGTATAAAATCTAGCACTTCTTTTTGTTTGTCCTGCATACCTTTAATAACTATAAAAAGCGGATCGAACCAAAGATCAGATGCGTCCATACCAAGATTCATGCCGTGTTCAAGCATTTCCATGCAACAAGCCTGGCGTTCCTCTATGTCTTTGGGAACGCCTTCTTTTGAACAAAGTGCTATAACAATGGCTTCGTTTGCGGCGGCTACGTCAATGTACTTTCTGCGCTCGCCGGCATCCGCTGAGTTTACAATAGGTTTTCCCTTGGAACGGTTGTAAACTTTAATGCCGCTTTCAATTTCGTCTATGTCTGCGGTGTCTAACGCTATAGGCACATTGTCAAAATGGCTTTGAAGCAGTTGTATTCCCCAGGACATAAGCCCCTCGCTACCTTTGCGTTTCGGCCCTATGTTAAAATCAAGATAGGTCGCGCCTGCTTTAAGCTGTTTTTCGGCGCGCTCAAGGATGGGCTTTTCGTCCCTTTCATCCATCGCTTTCTTGATTGAGGGGGCGATACAGTGAATGTTTTCACCAATCATAATAAATTTTGCCATACATTTCTCCTAAATTTTTTTTGCAACTTAAAACAAAATGGACGGCTAAACATGGTGAAAACAAAAATGGAGCCGCCCATTTGTTATATTTAAAAATTACGCGGCGCTTTTAAAATCCTTTAAGAATTTTACAAGCCCAACCGCTTCGTTCGGGCCTACGATAATTTTCCAGCCCGGCAACGCTTCTTCCAGTTCTCCCTTTAACACAGCCACTTTACCAGGAAGCACTAAAACCTGATTTTTGCATTTATCGCCGCAGTGTTCTTTTATATATTTGGCGACTGAACCTGCCGTAAGTTTTCCGGCGGCCCACGCCGTAAGCACGGAATACCCGCCCGCATCGGAAATAATTAGATTCGCCGGTATGCCGGATCTTTCTATTTCGCCTGCCACGATAAAATATGTAAGCGCAAAATCTACAGTTGTAAGATTTATAGCGTCCGCGTTTGCGTTGTTGAACGGGTAAACGCCGGGTTCCTGGCGCATCGGTTTTTGCGGGTCTGTATAAAGGTTTTGCCTAAGGCCGAAAATTGGGTTTGCTATTGCATAGTTCATTCGGCTAAGCAACACTATCGATCCGTACTTCACCGTAAAAAGAGAAGCAAGAGCCACTTCGCATTCGTGGTTGCCGCCTGAAAGTTTTCCTATGTTTATAAGCGAAGGATAACCGAAAGTGCGGTCTTGGTCTTTTAACGCGGCTCTGCGAATCTGTACGGCGTTGGCGAAAGCGTCTTTTATGGAAACAGTTCCCACATCCAGAATAAGGTTTTTGTTGCCGGCGGCTTCAATTTTGGCGACTGTGTCGTAAAGAGCGTCCAAATCTTTGGCGCCTACCCCCAAAACAACGCCCGCATCCTTCGCAAGTTTGCTAAAATCTGCAAAATTACTTTCGTTGGCGCCGTTTAGAATTGGCTTTACGTCTTTTGTAAGGTTGAGCGCTTCAGTAGCCGCCGCAACATCGCTTACCGAAAGAATAAGCAACCGCGCCGCCTTGGAGCCGGATTTTGCGTCCGGGTTTTCCGGCATTGCCAGAGCGTCTTTGGCTTTTTTTACGGCATTTAAAAAAGCCGCTTTGTCGCCGGTAAATTCAACGTTAATTACTTCGGTGTACATACGCTCGCCTATGCGTAAATAATCAACTTCTTTTGCTTCGGCTAAAACCGCTTCCGCATTGTCCGCATTGACGTTTACACCGTATAAGGTTTTGGAAACGTATGTTTTTTCGTGCCTGTAAAGAACAGTCTCTCCGCCAAGCGTATATTCTCCAATTCCGGCGCCAGCCTTGATGGTCTTCATTGGAGGCGCGGAAGCTTCGCTTAATTTGGCCAAGTCTTCCGGTTTAATGTTCGGGCACTTGTCTATTGAAAGTTTGCCGGCGGCTACATCCATGCAGAAAGCCATGCAAGTGGGCTTTCCGCAAGCTTTACAGTTGTTTTTTGGTGTGAATTTGAAATAATCTAGTCCTTTTAATGCCATAGTTCCTCCTTAAAATTATACCAGGGCGGCTATTAGATTGGATATTGTTTCTATTGATTTGGGATGACGCAGAATTACAGCGTTTGCGCCGGACGCCAAAAGCGCCGATGCGGTGGTTATTTCCATGTCTATACCACGCTGTTCCTGCGGGCCCCAGCCTTTGGGAGCGTCCGCTTCCGCCGTTACAGATTCTTTTACGCCCCAGGCTTCCTGCCCTGCCGGAGCTACAATTGGTATTTGCAAGAAAGAATCGTTTTGCACAAGCGCCGCCGCCTTAATTCTGTCCATGGTGGAAACGAGATACTCAAAACCGTAACCCGCCGCCGCCTGGCCTACATTCATTACAACGTTGTCCAGTTCTATGCCGGACTGTTTAATCACCGTGTTCAACTGCTTTGCGAGGTTTAAGTCTACGGCGGATTCCGCGCCTATTTTACCTTTGTACGCCTGAACTACGCCGACGGCGATTTGTTTGTAGTCGCCTTCTTTCGCCGAAAGGAAAAGCACGTTTTTTCCTTCCAGAGCTTCCGCTATCTTGTTGAATAACTGAACGTCTTTTTCTTCGTTTTTGCAACCCTGAATAACAAGCGGAATATCAATCGCGTCCGCGACTTCTTTGGCAAGCTTTACGCAGTTTTCTACCGGAACGTTTTCGCCGTTAGGGTCCGCGCTTTCCAGGTACAAAGATATAAAACTAACTCCCTTGGCCGCCGCCGCCTTTTTGGCTACTTCGGCTATCGAAACCGCCCCCTCGTAAAACTTGGCAAGCATAGGCAAATCCCTGTTTGGGCCTTTGTCCGAAATCTCCACACCCACAACCGGCTGGTTTTTGATAGGCTCGTCAAAACTATAAAGAGGATATACGTTTTCTCCTCCAAGTTTTATAGCTTTGTCGCCAGTTCCCACAGTTACTTCCTTGATTGAAGCATTAAATTTTTGCGGAACACGTTTGAATGGCATACTATATTCTCCTTTTAAATTTGGATATTTGTACTATTATCACATACGTTTAGGGGAATAGTCAATAAATTGTTAAAAAATCTTTATTGAAACCGCTTTTTAGCTCCGCTTGTTAGCGTTTATCACTCTCGCAACCGGTTCTCCATTTAAAAACAAAAGGAACCCCGTAATCCCAACCTTTTCCTTCGCGGCAACCGGTCTTCCAGTTTCCGGCCTTTGGACTCACCGTCCCTAAAAAATCCCCGGTAACGCCAACACCGGAACTCGCAGGCGGAAGGCTTATCCTGATTGAACAGGGCGGCGGCCTGAAAAATGACGGCGTTGAAAAACAGGCCGCCATCCGCAATCTTTTGATGCGGCGCGGCCATATCAAAAAACGCTTCCCTATAGTTGCGGCGGAAAATCCGGCTTTTAATCAGCCCGCAAATTACAGGAAGATGCTGGACTTATTTTAATAACGCGGCTGGTTGCAGAATAAATCTTGCGGAATGAACACCGTTTGCTGTTTTTTAGCGGTTGCCGGCCAAGCCATGTATGGGCGGCGCGCTTGGCTTGCGGAAACTGAAATTTCTGAACAACCTTATTATTTGAAAAACAAGAATACCGCATAATATGACTGTATGCGCTATAGTTGCCAGTAGGAGGTCCGTTTTCCATTTGAATATGTAGCCCCATTCCGCCGCATTTTTTATCTCTAGCCGCGCGCTTACTGCGGCAAGCGATGTTGCGCAAAGCCATTATTCGGGCCGCTAAACCGCCTCGTACAGCTGGGATGTTATGCGATATTTCGTCAAAATAGTTGACGAATATAAAAAATTGGTTTAGAGTAAAAGATTAATGAGTAAATTATGTATAGACCTTCAAAACAAGAATTAATAAGATTCTCGGCGAATTGTAAAGGCGATAAAATTTTCACGGCGCACGCTCGGTTGCTTCAATCGAAATGGCGGGAGAAGAAAGGTTATCCAAAGGGTATGTCGAATCGTGGTAATTGTTATGGTAACTACGTTGAAAGCGAGTATGCTTTGAAGCACAAAGTAAATTTTTTAACTGATAATATAAAATCTTTTGTTAAAGAGCAGTTGCCAAAGTTAGCGAAAACTCCTGTTTTCCATACTAAAAGATTTTTTACAAACTTACTTTCATCGCAACCGTTATGTTTTAATATATTTTGTGAATTAAAAGATCATTTGGAAATAGCAACAAAAATATTTATAGAATTATTTCCTGAATTGAATATAGGTAAAATAACAAAAATCGAATTTGAGTACTCATTAGGACGAAGGGATAAAAAATTTACGCATGACAACACGGCTTTTGATGTTTTTATTGAGTATTTGAAAGAAAATACTGGCAAAAAATCATTTTTGGGAATTGAAGTAAAATATACCGAAAGCTTGAATGAGGGTAAACAGAAAAAAATTGATAAATGGGATAAGCCTAGATATGAAGAATTGACCCGAAAGAGTAAAATAGAGTTGTTCGGAAACCTCAAGTTTCCGAACAACTTCCGCTTGAAAACGCAAAATGCGTAGCGTTTTGCAAGACTTGGGCGACAACCAACCGGGTTGGCGAACAAGTCCAATGTTTAAATTAGATTCAGTTGATGAATATAAAAATCCTAAATTATGGCAAATATGGAGAGACCATTTATTGTCAATTTCAATGATAAAAAAATACAATGAATTTGGTGAATATGACGATGGATATTTTATATATCTTTATCCATCACAAAATACTGAATGTAGAGATGGAATAAATAAATATAAAAACTACTTAAATAATACTCATAATGTATTAGAAATTTATTTGGAAGATATAATTGCAAAAATAAGGATGAATATTGAAGATGATTGGACAAAGGAATTGTCAGATTGGGCGAATGAATTATCAGAAAGATATATTGGAAAATAAAACAAGGGGCGTTTCCCATAACAGGACTGTTTCCGCTTGACGGCCGGTTGGCTGTCTGCGGCCTCACCTCCCACGCCAGCCTTCACCCGCAGTTTGCCAGCTCCGGTCGCGCTTCCTTACGGTAGGCGGGGCCGCGCAAAGCCATTGTCCGGGACGGCAAAACCACTGTAAAACGCTATAAACCGCCGGAACGTTTGCCGTCAACGGTTGCGGTAAAACACGCGGGAACTGTAACGGCGGAATTTACGAAGCGAAACAAAAGGCTAAAACGCTGTTTCGTAGCTTTATGCGGTTTTTAAAAAAAGAACGCCGTTTTTTAATTTTCGCCTAATTTCAAGGCGTAAAGCGCAATGAAAAGCATAAATCGCCCTGAGTAAAACACAAACTCATTTGACTATTTTTCCGGCTTTTTTTAAATTGATAAACAGGGTTGTATTTTATTAAAACGTGCGTTTATATAGGTTTTTTGACCTTAAAATTTATAAAATGGGGGAAATAGTTTTGTTGTTTATTATTTTAAAAGTTGGATTCGCGGGGGATTATTAAAAATGTCTAGAAAAAGAAAGCAGTTTATGCTTACGTCCGATACTTTTTCGTTGGACGCTTTAGCCGAAGAAGACGAGTCTTATTTCGCCGGAGCTTCCGCTTCCGTGGAGGATGAGGTTTTCAAGAATTTGTGTATAAAAGAAATCCATGAGGGGCTGGCCGCCCTTCCCGCCGCGCAACAGGAAGTTTTAAACATGATTTTTGGGTTAAACGGCCGGGAGAATCACTCTTTACAGGAAGTGGCCTGGCATTTTGGGAAAAATTGCAGTTGGGCTTTTATTACCACGCGCCAGGCGTTGCGCCGGCTTCGTTCTGAATGCGGGAATCGTCTGGAAGGTTTTTTAGGCCCTGTAGCTTGAATATTTTTTCGCGGTGTTTACGCAAATGATGAAAGACGGACGGCTTGTTTTAATTGGAGCCGGAGGAATAAACTGCGGCAAAACGCATTTGGCCTGCAAACTTATAGAGCGCTACTCCAAAAGCGGCCCTGTTTACGGATTAAAAGCAACTAACGCTGGCGGCGGACTTTGTTGCCCTCATGGAAGCCGTGGTTGCGGCGCTTGCGCGATAAACAGCGATTTTTGTTTGGAACGCGAAAACTCCCCTTACAACAAAAAAGACACGGGTCTTATGCTTTTAGCTGGAGCCTGCGAAGTATGGCGCTTGCGCTCTTTGCCGGAGCGCATGGCGGACGCTTACGCCGCATTTGTTGAAAAAATTCCGCCAGAGGTTTTAGTAATTGCCGAATCGAATAGCTTGCGGCTTGTTGTAAAGCCCGCGTTTTTTGTAATGATTACTCCACAGCGCGGCGTTATTAAAGAAAGCGCCCGCATTTCATCGCCTTTCGCCGACATTACGTTCACCGCCCCGCTAAACGACGGCGACATATTAGAAGTAATAAAACAGATAAACGCATCTTTAAGAAAACCGTCTTAATACGGCGTGTTTTGCCGCGCCAATCGATTATGCGTTTAGCGGCTAGTCAAAAACAGCTCAACCGTTTTTATGGGCTTCAATACGTTGCTTGAAGACGGCGTCTTGAGGGAATGTGATTTTTACGTTTGATTTCAATCCCTCCACGGTTTTAACAGGGCCGCAAAAAGCCCCCCAAATTTCCGCATCATCCGTGTATTCAATTTGCGCGTCAAGACTTAATTGGGCGTTTGCTTTTTCGGCTTCTTCGTGAGAACGCAATATTTCTTTAAATAAAAAACCTTGCGGGGTTTGGGCGGTAACTATGGAAGATCGTTTTAAATGAGTTTTTACAAACCCGTCGCCGTCAATTTCTTTTGGGGTTTCCAGCAAAGAAGCAACCGGTAAAGCCGCCCCAAATTGAATTGTGGAAGCCGCCACGCGGTTAATCAATTCTGAATCTATCCATGGGCGCGCCCCATCGTGAATTAAAACATACTCAGGCGCGTAAACTTTAAGAGCGTAAAGGGCGTGAAAGACTGAAAGACGGCGGGAAGCCCCCCCAGCGGCGAAAATTATTTTTGGAAAAGACTTTTGATTGTTAAAAAAAAGGCTGGGAATGGCGGCTCGGGCGGCGTATTCCCCTGTTTCTGGGTTGTTGGGAACCGAAATAGCCAAAACGGAAAAACCGCCCGCCAGCGCAAAAGCGCAAACCGACGCGCCCAGTACGGTAAGCTCTTCCCCTTCCCAAGTTTCGCCCACCGGCAAATACTCTTTTTTAAGGCCGCCCATTCGTGAAGATGAGCCGGCTGCGGTGATAACAGCCGCAAAACCGCAACCATTAATCAACGGATTTCCAGTTTTTCGTGAATTATCGCCTCAATTTCTTCTTTTGGCTTTTTTAAAGCTATGGCGGCTTCGTCCTGCAATAATCTTTGCGCCGAATCATAAAGCTTGCGCTCCATTATCGGCAACTCTTTAATTTTACTGCGGCGGTACAGAGAGCGCACAATGGCGGCTATGTCGATAATGCCGCCTTTTTTTAGAAGATCAAGGTTCATTTGATACCTTAACTTCCAATCTGATGGATTGGGTTCAAAATCTTCGCCTATAAAATCCAATGCCTTTTGAGCCTCTTCGGCGTTAACTATCGGCCTTATCCCCAACTCACCGGCTTTTTCCACAGGCACCATGACAGTCATATCCGAGACTTCGATAAAAACTACGTAGTACAGGCGCTTAACGCCTTTAAATTCTTTTTCTTCTATTGCGGTTATAACGCCCAAACCTTGACTGGGATATACTATTTTTTGCTTTACTTTAAAATCAGTTTTAGCTAAACTCATATCTAGTACATTATAACATATATAATCAAAAAAAGTAATACCGCCGCCCGTTTTTACTAACTTTTTTCCTTTTGAGCGTGCTTTACAACCGTGCGGCAAAAAACACTGCTTTTCAACCCCGCCCGAAACCGGCTGTCAACAAACAAAAATTCATGTTCGAAATAAAACGGCTTCATCGTATAACAGGCGCAACCGGAAAAACAACGAAACGTTTCAAGGGCCATAACCGGCGCAAAACACTTTACCGCTAAACGCCGGATGGAATACAACCCCCGCGAATATTTGCGCGAATTTTTAAATAAACCGCCTTCCGCAACTTTGCAGGCCGCTTGCCTCCAAGTAAAACGCAACTGGATTTTAACGCCCATTCCATTAAGACGCGAGCTTTCGTTTTTAGCTGTTGTTTGCGTTTTCACATTAAATTAATACAATACTTTTAACCGTTTTCTGTTTTTGCAATAGACCGCCTTCGCGTTTCAGCGATTCCGGTTTCAATAATTTACAAAAAAAGAAGCCCAAACCGCTCATTGGACTTGTTCGCTCCGCCCTGGTTGGTTGTCGCCCAAGTCTTGCAAAACGCTACGCATTTTGCGTTTTTTAAGCGGTTGTTGTTCGAAAACTGAGGTTTCCGAACAGCTCTATTTTATAAGCCATTGCAACACATTGAAGCGAATTTTGAAACTTGAAATCGCTGTTTATATATCGCGTAACGCCCAGGCTGTTTTCAACATTTTGCCGGACAGAACGATGGCTTTGCGCGGCGCAACCTCCGCCCAAAATGCGGCCAGACCCATTTCGGAAAGAGCGCTCGGCATACCGGACTGGCGGCGCGTATATGCCTGTTATGTAAAGTTTAAACTACACAATATTTATTTTTTTATTAAATACATAGACGATCTTTCTCCATCTTCTGAATTATATCCTTTAAGAACTAATGTTCTTGAATTAATTTTATATATATAATTTCCTGTATATAGCGCTCTCATAAATTTTTTGCTAAAATTATTTTCATTATCAAAACCATCTAAAATAAAATACTGCTCAGTAATTCTATATGCATACTGTTTTTCATAAATAATATTTTCATTTTCATCATATTCCTTAATGTTTACCATGTCATTACTTAAAAATATTAAATCATAATGCATATTATTCTTCGATCCAGTCCATTGACCAGTAAAATAACTTCTTAATTTTGACATATCGGTGTCTTTTAATTTTCGTGTATATATTTCCTTTTCATAACCCATTAAAAGTAATTTATTGTCAATTATGCAAAAATTATATGTTTCATCCGCGTTATACGTTTCATTTTTTATAAACAATATATTATCAATAATATCATAATTATCTGTTCGTTCATAGAAATTACTATCATGTGTATTATAAGTTTTTGAAATTACTGTGTTGTCATCGTTAAACATTCTTTCCACTATACCGTAATAACTATGCAATGTCGTCCAGGTTCCAATAATATTATTTTGGCGTCTTGTTTTGCAACCAAGAAAAGTTATTGCTACGAAAAATAAAACAAGCCATTTCTTCATAAAATACACTCCTTCGATTTTATATATTAAAGTTGTTCAAAAATCGCAAATTTCCACAAGTTGAACAAAGCCCAGGCCTGGTTCAGTCAACTTCCGTTTGAAAAGGCAAAATGCCAGACATCTTACAATAGAGTTGCTCGGAAACTTCAGTTTTCGCAAGCTAAAATCAAGCCTGGGCTTGATTACCAAGACTTGGCTTGATTACCAAGACTTGGCTTGGTTCAGCCAACTTCCGCTTAAAAAACGCAAAATGCCTAGCATTTTGCAAGACTTGCAAGCTAACCGCAGGTTAGTAGACAACCAACCAGGGCGAGCGAACAAGTCCAATGACTGACTAAAGCAAAGCTTACCCCTCCGCAGGTTAAGTAGACAACCAGCCAGGTTGTCGAACAAGTCCAATATTATGTTTTTTATATTTTGCCAATCATATTTATGGAATACTACAAAAATCACAGCCGCAATTACGCCTAACGTTCCGGCGCTTTACAGCTGTTTTGCCGGCCCGCACAATGGCTTTGCGCGGCCCCGCCTGTCGTAGGAAGCGACACCCGGGGCCGGTAAACCGCGGGTGGAAGCTGGCGTGGAAGGTGAGGCCGCAGACCGGCTTAGCCAGCCGAAGCCCAGACGACCGAATGCGTATACAAGCCTGTTATACGAAATACTAAATTTATTCTATTTTATTTTCCCGCAAACAAACATTTATTTCATCTAAATCAATGTTAAGTTTTTTAGTATGATTCGAATAATATATAATATATATTCAGTATTTAAATTTCCATCTAAATACATATCCTCAGCAATTTTTAGCGGCGTCCTTACTTTAGTTTCATCATTCGATATTAATATTGATTTGCGATTAAATTCTTTGTCATTTATTAAGTTTCTAAATTTCATTGGCTCCAATCATGCCCTTCAAGAAATCGTATAATTTTATTTTCAGTTGCTTTCAGGTCTAGATATTTTATACTATTTTACGATATTGTCAAGAGATTTTTTTTGAAATTTCGCATAACATTCCGGCGGCGACTAAAGTTTAAGCGGCGCAAAACCAGCATATAGCTTTTCGCGCCGCCACAAGAAACGGAGATAAAATGAGATGCGGTAGACATTAGACCCAGAAACACACTTGGTTTTGTTATGCGAAGCGCACCCGAACCCTATTTTTTAATTTCTATAATATTTTCAATGGCATATTTGTTTAATAATTTTTGAATGTCTTATTCCTCTTCAATTTTATATAACTCCGAGATAAGAACGTTAAGCTTTTCATTGATTTCATCGCCATACAAATATTCTTCCTCATTTCTTATATCCTTAAAAAAATTATTTCTACTCTTTTTCTTGATATTGAAGATTTCTATGGCGTTTTGTAAAATATTATACACTTTTATAGCTCCAATTTTTTTAAGGTAATCCAATGTTTCGTATAAAAACAAACAGAGGAACCCTGTAAACATTTTACCTAGCCCGTCATTCCAAACATCCAATTTGAAATAAATAACACAATGGACTTATTTCGCCAACCCTGTTGGTTGTCTACTAACCTGCGGTTAGCTTGCAAGTCTTGCGAAATGCTAGGCATTTTGCGTTTTTTAAGCGGAAGCTGATTAACCTGCGGCGCCAGGCTTGCAAGCCGTTTTTTAAACGGAAGTTGACTGAACCAAGACCAGGCTTGATTTTAGTTTGCGAAAACTGAAGTTTCCGAACAATTCTAATATCGCGTTTTTCGGTTTAAAATATAAAAAAACTCCGGCGGCGCGCTTTAAGAAAATTTAAATCAAAAAACAATTTTTTGCCTTATTGTTTACATGAGGTTTTATATGGATTCTATTTTTAAAAACAATATAACGCGGCGAGGAGCTGGTTTGCGCGGACTTTCTCTTTTAGACGGGCGGCGCAAACGGCTTGTAATTTTTTTTGTTTTGGCTTTATTTTGTACTTTTTTTTTCAGTTCCTGCCTTACTCTGTTCACTCCTTTTGAATTGTATATTGAAGGAGAAAGCCAGGGCGCGGCGGAAGGGCGCAACGGCGAAATATCAGTAATAGTAACAACCGGTAAATTTTCCATAAAAAAGATTGTTGTTAAAAAAAATAAAGAAGATCCGCAGACAGGAGGGGCGGCCATAAGAGAACTCAGTTTTTATATAATAAACAATAATTCTACCGATGTAGACGTTATAAGCGGCGCGACCGAGACGTCCGAAGGATTCATAAAAGCGGTGGAAAACGCCCTGGAACAACTTAAAAAAACAAGGTAAGGGCGGTCCCGCGCCAAAACTTACGGTCTATGAGCTAAAATATATTGTTTTTGCGGTTTTACCCGGAAAACTCCATCGTTTAAGGATGTTTTATGGAAGTTAAGTTTTGGAAATACTCGGTAGAAATAAATTTATTTCTGTTTTATAATCGGATTATGAAGCCTGAAATTTTTACTTTTTGTGATTTTGCGCAAGAAAACAACGGCAAACTTACAATAGTTGGAACTTTCGACACCATAGTTGTGCGTAATTTTCCTTACATACATCCTCATATATCAGTGGTCGTTCGTCTGCGTTTCGATTTATGGGAAATAAAAGACCATACTTTTAGAATTGAAATGCGGGATTTAAACGGAGGTTGCGCGATTAAGCCTGTAGAAGGAAAATTGCAGACGTCGTCAGGTGAAAATACAACTGCGGTTTCCCATCTTGTTTTTACAATAGGCAATATAAGGCTTTTTTGCGAAACGGTTTTTAATTTTGTGCTGTTTGTGGACGATCAAGAAATATCTACGAGCCCTCTTTATATAAACAAGTCGAAATCCGAAGGTCAATTTATAAGAAATATGCAATAAATTTTTCAAAAGCCGGCTTTTTATAAAAAACGCGGCTTTTGTTCACTAGAGTTGTTCGGAAACTTCAAGTTTCCGAACAACTTACGCGTGAAAACGCAAAATTCTACGCATTTTGCAAGACTTGGGCGACAACCAACCGGGTTGGCGAACAAGTCCACTCTAAATCTTCCGGCGGCGGGAGATTTAGAGTGAAATTATGCCTTTTCGGAAAGGCTTTTCTAAAGTTATGCGCGGGCTTTTTCCAGCGTTACGCGCAATTGAGCCGTGTTCTCGCGTGTTTGGGCTATAAACTGATTATCTTCAAGCCCGCCTAAAATCGCGTCTCTGTTTTCATTGTTCAGATATGTAATGTTGCGGTATTCATCAACGTAATCTTTTCGTTTTGTAATATAAACCTGTTCTTCCATGTAAAGACACGCCGCAAGAGCTTCGTCTAAAAAAGCGTTCCAAACCTCCCGTTGCGGAAAAACCGCCGCCGCATTTTTTTCCGCGTCTAAACCGGCGCCTTCTTTATGGTTCATCAAAAAACGCAACACGGCGAGAGCGTTTTTCGCTTTGTCGCAGGGGTATTGCAGATGCAGCTCCCTGTAAGCGCCGTGAATTTCTTCCCACGAGCAAAGCTTCTTTTCCCGTATGTCTTTAAGCAACGCCTCCACCTTAAAAGACGGAACTAGCTGGCCGCCTAAGTTTTCAAAATCAAGCGGAATTCCAGCCTGGTTTTTTCCGGCGAAATCAAGCAGGTTTTCGTATACACACCCTTTCGCGCCTATACCCCATTCTTGTATCGCATAACATGAAAGCGTTTTTATCGCGTAAAAAACCAGCATCTGTTTGTACGCGGCGATAGAAGGCGTTGGCTTTATGATGCGAACACTTTGTTTACTGCGTTCCAAAATGCGCGTTTTTGCGTAAAAGTTTTCTTCGTCCATATTGGGAAGACGCCAATCTTCCAGCAGTTTTATAGCGTGTATTATTTCTTTTACCGTATCCGGCGCCAAAAAATCAGTTTCGTATACCTGCTCTTTTTTTATCCGCTTGTCACGGTCTTTGTATTTTTGGCTGTTGCGTAAAAGCGCGTACATATTATACATCCACATATACGCAGGCATTACTTCCCGGCGGCATCCGTCGTAGCTGTTTGTTACAAGACTGAATGGGAAGGGTATATTTAATTCAGAAGGATATTCGCCTTTGGCGATAAGGCAAAATGACGCAAAACGGCTGTTATGCTTCAGCGCGCTGGACAGACCCGGCCAAAAACCGCGTCCGGCTATAATTTCGCCGTCAGCCCCCCTGCTGTTATGATTGGAACCCACCGTAGCTCCAGCGGCCAAATTGGACTGCCCCATAACAAGAGCGGCGATTAAAAACGAGTTGTTGTGATGTTGTTCGTGGGCTGGAAAAACAAGGTTGTTAAGCACTTCGCAACAGGAAATCGTGGAATTGTCTCCTAAAATAGAGTTGATTATGCGAGCCCCGTAGTTTAGCTTGCAGTTGTCTCCCAGCACAAAACGCACCGCCTTGCATCCGTAAAACACATGGCAACCGCGTCCTATAACGCCGTTTACAAGTTCTACGCCTTCTCCAATTTGACTCGGCGCGTCTTCGCAAGATTTGATTGTAAGATTTTTTAGCTTGTTGGCGCCTTTTATGTATGTAAATTCTTCTATGCGGACGTCTTTGATTGTTCTGCTGTGTTTAATTACGCAACCTTCGCCGATTACACCGTAATACCCGCGCCTTGAATCCACGCTGTCTTGCGTAATCTCTTTAAAAGCGCGCATAAGTTTTTTATCATCGCGGTATGTAGACCACAAATACGCATCCGCGCAAATAAGGCTGTAAAAAGGCAGAACCGCCCGTCCGCCGGCTTCGTTGCGAGGCTCTATCCAAATACGGACGCTTTCTTCTTCGCCTTGTTTAATGACGCCCTCGCCGAACTTACTGTGGTTGGTCGCGGATATTTCGTTTACGCAACTTAGAATGACTTTATTCCCCATAATGTAATGCGAAATGTAATCGCAGTGTGATATGGAGCAGTAGTCGCCTATATCGCACGAAATAATCGTACTGCCGCGTATTCCGGTTCTTTGCGTGTAATCATGGTATTTAAGCGCCCCCTCTTCCAGAGCGCCTATGCGCACAAGGCCGGCGAAAAAAGAATCCTGTATTAAACCGGGGTCGAATGTATCAGAAACGTATATATAATCCCAAGACGGCGAATCGTTTCCGTTTGCTTTAAGCTCTTTTATTTCGGCTTCTGTAAGGCGGCGGTAACTTTCGGGGGAGCGGTTTAGAATCGTTTTAAGCTGAACGTTACGGCGGCTGTATTCGTCCTCTCCAGAAGATAGAAACCGGCTTTCTACAAAATTAAAGCCGTAATTTTTTATTCCGCGTGTAAAAACTACGCCCATCTAAAATTAAGCCTCGTAAGAGCCGTCGTCTTCAAAAAAATCATTTATGGTGAATACGATTGACCCGTTTGAACGCACGCGCATCTCAACGTAGCCCTTTTTCGCCATTCCTTCAAGCGTTTTCTTGGCCTCGTCCAGGCTTAAACCAGTTTCCAGCGAAAAATCAGCCGCGCTTACCACGCCTTTGTTACGTTTCGCTATATGTAAAACGGTTTGTTCGGGTTTTTCTTTATCGCGGACTATCCGCGCGCCGCCGTCATTTACGCGGCGCGTTTCTCCCTGTTGCACAAAAAAAACGTTCCCGCCGCCGTATAAAAGGGCCTCCATGTTGGCTCTGTCAACCTGCTTTCCCAGGGTGAACAGGTCGTAAATTGAACCCAAACCGGCAAGCCCGCCCGTTAACGCCCAAATAGCGCCTGTAATAGGCTTGCGAAGATAAAAACGATGAAGGCCAAGCCAGCCGAATCCCGACAAAAGCCACAAAAGATAAGCAAATCCTCTACTGTACATTTTGATATTATACACACACCGCCTTGTTTTTGCTATCATGCGGAGTATGCGTCTTGTTTCCTGGGAAGATTTTGAGGCTGGCGGAATTTTCGACGGCGTTTGCGGCGCCGTTACAGCCGGAGTTTTTGACGGCGTCCACAAAGGGCACCGCAAACTTATAGAGCGCGTCGTCAAAAAAGCCGCGAAACTGGGCCTAAGTCCCGCGATTTTTACTTTTAAAGAAAACCCCCGCAATGTTTTGAACGGCTTTAAAGGCGCGGAGCATCACCCCAGGGCGTCAATAATTCCCCTGGAAGAAAGGCTCGGCGTGTTCAGCTCCATGGGAATTGAAACTTGCGTTTTAATAGAATTTTCATCGGGGTTTAGCGCTATGACAGGGGCGGATTTTTTAAAAACCGTTTTGCGAAACGCCAACGTCAGGTTTATGGCTGTGGGCGAAGACTTTAGGTGCGGGCGAAACGCGGAATTTTCCTCCGAAAGAGTTAAAGAGTTTGTGGAAAATTTTCACCCGGTCGGCCCGGAGAAAGTGTTATGTGAAATAGTAAGACCGCTTTTGGACGGCGGGCGTCCGGTAAGTTCAAGCAGAATACGGGAGGCCGTTCACAAAGGCGATTTTGCCTTGGCGAGCCGTCTTTTGGGGCGCCGCTTGCCTCCGGATGAAAAAGCCCGTTTGTAACGGCGTTTTCCGTTTATAGACGGCTTTTGTTTAATAGAGTTGTTCGGAAACCTCAGTTTCCGAACAACAACCGCTAAACAATCGCAAAACGCAGGGCGTTTTGCAAGACTTGGGCGACAACCAACCAGATTGACGAACAAGTCCAAGGCCTCTTACTTAGGCGAATTTGAAAGCGGATTTTGATTTTCCGCTTCGTTATAATTTTTTACAACAAACTGAACGTTGTTTGCTAAAGCCGCGCTACGGGAAAAAGCGCTGTTGTACATGCCGCCGTCTATAACCAGGTAGACTTTTTTTGAATAAAACAAAACGAAAAAATCCAAAAACACTTTTAAAACCGCTTCGCCGCTTACTTCGGAACGGGAATCAATATGAATTATTTCACCATCAATCACATGAACAAACGGAAGCTCCGCCGCTTTCGCCAAAAAAGATTTGCTGTCGCTTGTAATAAAAAAAGCGCAACTTTCGTTTTCTTCGCGAATTTCTTTTAAATGCTTTATGCACCTGTTTATCAATTTGTTCTTTTCGCCGTCAGCAAGCGGAGGCGCGCCGCCGCACGGTTCTTTAAAATCCCCCAGCAATTGTAAAAATCTAAATGCGGCGGAGATATAATTTTTTCCAAGATAATTTATGTGGCGGTTTACTTGCTCCGCAACATTTGGATGCATTTTAAAAAGCTCGTTAAACAAAACTGGAAATTCTTTTCCGGAAATATCTATATTTGAATATATGTGAATTTGCCGGCAATTTTCCTTAAAAAATTTTCGCATCCAAAATTCGCAGTCTTTAAAAGAATAGCGGTGGTGTAAAGCGGAATATGTGTTTATACGGCATGGTTTTGAATATTTTTTGTTAAAACAAATTTCGTTATGCGAAATTTCCCAATCATAAATATTTGGAATTAAATAATTGTTTAATTTAAAAGGTGAAGTAAAATTAATTTTAAAATCTAAATTTAATTCTTTACAAATTTTATATACAGAAACAGCGCCTCGCAACCTGTCGGCCAGACCGAACGCTCCGCCTTTTTCATCCGCCGTATATATAACCATTTTTGATTTTGCTGAATGTTTCTGGCGGGGGGGGGGGGGGCTTTGTAGTACTTTAAGAATTTTATACGCATACTAAGAGTTTCAAAATACACGCGAGCGAAAGGGAATAAAGCGCTCATTTTTGGAGTCCCCGCCCTCCATAATTTTTGCATAAAATCATAAATAACACTCAACATATTTATGAAAATTATATCAAAAATAAGACTGTATTTCAATGGAATAGAGTCCGCGCCAGTGGTTAAATCAGCCTAATAAAATGCGGGTTGCATAAAAACCGCAACCGGATGCGCCCGTTGCGCGGTTTTGCGCCCGCCGTGGGAAAGTTTCGGTTAGGGCCTTTATAATTTTACGGCGGTTCGGCATACTTAAAAATACGAAGCGCCGTACGCATATACGCTTCGCGTCAATTATCTTTTTAGGAGTTATAGAAGTGTTTACAATACCCCCCCCCCCCCCCGCAACGCTTAAATAAGCCGCCCCGTTTTTTAATAAATTTTTCTTATAATTATTTTTCACTTTACGCGCTGATATTTATTCGCCGCGTCCCGGTAAGGCGCGCGTCCGGCCCGCCCTGACTGTTTTCATAAATCCAACCTTTAAAGTTATGCGCAATTTTTATGTGATAGTTGTTCAGAAACTGGACTTGTCCGGTAATCAACGGGTTGTTGAAACAAGTCCATAGACTAAAATAAAAGGAGATTTGTTATGGGAATTATGACGCCGTATTTTCCGGTGGAAATGGCGCTAAAGCTCGCAAAAAAAGCCCAGGCGGATACGTTTATAGAAACAGGAACTTATATGGGAGGAACGTCCAAATGGGCGTCCGCCCAATTTAAAAAAGTTCATACGATTGAATTGTCAGAATCGTTATACAATCAAACAAAAGGCGAACTGTTGTTAAAAGGCAACATTACTCCGCATTTGGGCGATTCCAGGGATGTTTTACCAGAAATACTGCAAAATGTAAAAGATAACGCTGTTTTTTGGCTGGACGGTCATTATTCAGCGGGCGTAACGGCGGGAAAAGACGATCCATGCCCGTTACTAAAAGAACTGGAAATAATTTTATGCAGAAACAATGAAGACATTATAATTATTGACGACGCCCGCTGTCTGCTTGGATGTGCGGGTTGGCCTTCAATATTTGAATTGTATAAAAAAGTTGAATCTTTAGCCGCAAACGATAAATTTATAACAATTTGTGATGATAATATATATATCATTCCAGACGATGATAAATATAAACAAGATTTGTTAGCTTATACATTGGAAAGAAACGCCGCTCTATGGAATAAAATCAATTCCGGGAGAAAGCCAAGTAAAATAGAAAAAACAATTAAATTGTTAAAAATAACCGGTTTGTATAAACCGGCAAGGGCGGTTTACAGGCGTTTCAAAAAGAAATAGAGATGAATGCGGCGCCTCCGGAAAAATGGGAGGGTGTTCATTAATACGGAGGGCCGCATTCGTTTAAATCCAGCCTGTTTTATTTCTTTCTGTGATTTGCTATACTAAACAGAAGGCGCATAGCCGTACGCATATACGCTTCGCGCCAATTGTCCTTTTAGGAGTTATAGAAGTGTTTAAAATACCCCCCCCCCCCCCGCAACGCTTAAATAAGCCGACCTGTTTTTTTAATGACTTTTCTTATAATTATTTTTCAGTTTACACGCTGATATTTACTCGTTGCGGCCCGGGAAGTCGCGCGTCCGGCCCGCCCTGACTGTTTTCATAAATCCAACCTTTAAAGTTATGCGCAATTTTGAATGAAGGAACCGGAAGCTCCCCGCGGAGTTTTTGGGTTGTTCGATTTTTGGAGATTAGCATGGGAAATCAACGTTTAAAAGCTCTTGACGGAATTAGGGGAGGCGCGGCTGTTATCGTCGCGTTTTTTTGGCATTATAAAAGTTTTTTTGGAACAGAAAAGCCTTTTCACGTTATAGGGTATTGGCCGTATAACTTCGGCTGGATAATGGTGGATTTGTTTTTTGTATTGTCTGGTTTTATTTTTTACACTATTTACGGAAAACAAATACGGGAAAATAAACTGGATGTAAAATCTTTTCTGGTTTTACGCCTTAGCCGTTTATATCCTCTTCATTTTCTTACATTGTGTATAGTATGTATTTTTGGCGTCTTGCAACATTGTTTTGTTAATATTTATATATACAATGGATATACATATAGAATGTATGATTTTATTATAAATATAGTAATGGCGCAAAACGGATGGTTTACCACGAATTATTCGTTTAACGCCCCTTCCTGGTCTATTTCAATCGAATTTATGCTGTATTTATTGTTTTTTTATATTTTTTATAATTCAGGAGACGCCAAAAAATATATCGCTAATTCAATAATAATAATATATTTTGGCGCGGTAATTTATCTGTCAAAATTGAGTATGCCTTTCTTTAACAGCCAAACCGCCAGGGGATTAATGGGTTTTTTTATCGGGATAATCACTGGAGAGTTATATAATTATTTTAATAAAAATACAAAGTATAAAAAAACAGCCCTTCTAATTTGCGGAATTGGAGTGATTGCAACTACGCTAGTTCCATCTATTATTGGTTACAGTAAATTTAAAGGCTGGGAGTTGATAACAGCTTCCGTATTGTTTCCTTCATTTATTTTTATTGTATTAAATTCTAAATTTTTATCAAAAATCTTATCAATAAAACCTCTTGTTTATCTTGGAGAACTATCTTATTCCATTTATTTGTTGCACTATCCAGCCGTCCTTGTTATAAGAAATATAAATAATCAATTTGATTTATCGTTGGATTATTCCAGCAATATATTTTATATCGCATATTTTACAGGCGTTATAATAATATCGCATATTTCGCATTATTGTTTTGAAAACCCGTTGCAAAATTATTTGAGGGTGAAGTTAATAAATTAAAACGCGCCGTTCGCGCAATAGATTTTTCCAGAAGGCCAAAAACGTTTCCCCGTTTAAATAAGAGGTTGGCGGCTTGTTGGACTTGTTCGCCAACTCTGTTGCTTGTCTACTAACCTGCGGGCCTAAGCTTTGCTATCGTCTTGTAAAAGGCGGGGCGTTTTGCGGTTGCTTAGCGGTTGTTGTTCTGAAACTGAAGTTTCAGAACAACTCTATTTAAAAACGCCGTTTTGTAAGGTTAAACGGTTGAGCGCATTTCTTCACAGGGTTGGCAAGGCCGCCGTACATCAACGCGATGCGGCTATTTTACAAGAAGGCGTTTTCGTGTATGCTGATTGGACTTATTTCAATAACCTGGGTGGTTGTTGAAATAAGTCGTGAAAAATGCTTCGCATTTTGTTGTTTTTTAGCGGTTGCGGAAATGGAAGTTTCTGAACAACGCTATTATGATTTTGCGCCTGTAGCTCATCTGGATAGAGCAACGGCCTTCGAAGCCGTAGGCGGCACGTTCGAGTCGTGTCAGGCGCATTTTTTGCGCTTTTGTTTGGAAGCGGGTTAAGCGGCGCGCGATTTTGTGCGGCGCCCGTAAAGCCGGCGAAAAGACGCCGTTAAAGATTAACACGAATAGTAAAGCTTCTTGTCAAAAACTTCATCCAGTTGCTGGTTGGATGAAAAAACCGCGCCTATTAAAACCTGCGCGAAAATAACGCCGTTTTCTTTAAAGCGCTTTATTTTTAAAAGCGCGTCTTCCTGTAGCGAAGGCATAATAAAATCCGAAATTACAAGTACGTCCGCGTTTTTATAATCCTCTGTTTCCAAAACTTCCAGCGCCATATTAAAAGCATACGAGGCGTCCGTTCCGCCGTAAAAACTGTTGGAAAGAAAATCAGTTAAAGCGTCCGCGTTACGTTCAAAATCTGTAAGTTCAACGGCGCGGGCGTCAATCGCAAACGAAATAAGATAGCATTTGCGTTCCCCGGAAAGCGCCATTTTAAGCAAAGCAAAGCAAAGCGATTTTGCGACTGTTTCTGGAACGCCTTTCATGGAACCGCTTGTATCAACGCAAATTATAAACGGCCCTGAAGCGTTTTCGTCTTTAAAATCCAAAGAGGCGGTTGTATATATATTTTTTATTTTATAATTTAAAAGTTTTTTTTCAATCAATTTTTCATAAAAAATAAAAGAGCATTCTTCATCAGTCAAAAAAACAGTCTCAACCGGTAAAACTCTCGAAAGCTCTCCGCCAAGGCAAATGCCGTCCAATTCTACACCGTATTGTTTTTTTACGACTTTCTTTTTTTGCATAATTTCTTTTCTGGAACGCCCAAAACTTTTTGAAAGCTCCTGTAAAGCGCCGTCATTCTTGTAAAAATCTGACGCTTTTTCCAGAGCGTTAACAGCGCTTTTTGTAAAAACACAACGAGCCGAATTAAATATTTTTTGTGTTGATGATGCGCTTAATCCTAATATATGCGAAGCGGATTTAAAATCCATAATTTTTTGTTCAAGTTCTTTAAAAAATATACGCGCTCTCTGTAAAATGAATTCTTTTTTCCATTGCAAAATTCTTTCTTTTAAAGCCGCGCTCCATTTTTCCGTAAAAACTTCCAGCACGGCCCCAAAACTCCATTCTTCGCGTCTGAAATTACAATTTATTTTTACAAAATCCGCATTTAAATTTTTACGATTTGTTGCACATAATGATTCTAAAAATAATTTTTCATAAAATGAACAGTCTATTTTGTCTTTTTCATAATATAATTCTATATGCGACTTAAAACCGCTCCAAAATCCCATAAAATCATTTATTGCGGCGCCTTTACATTCGTTAATCATTTGCAGTTCGTATTCGTAGGGATTGGTTTCTTTTTCAAATTTATTTTCAGCGTCTTCCATAAAATTAATAATCTCGCCCAGCACAGACAGTTCCAGGCCGGAAACATCAGGTGTAAGGCCGTTTTCAAAGCCGCCGCCGCCTTCAAACGCGGCGCTTAACACTTGCTCCCAAAGCCGGAAGTCTTCATGCGAAAATGGCGGAAGCTTTTTTTTATCTCCGGTTAGGAGCGCAAACAGTCCGGTTACAAGCCTTTCCCTGTCTTTCCGAATTCCAATAGGCGAGAATTCAGTAAATTGCCAAAACGCGCTTAACGCCTGATTATTCATGCCACAACTGTTTTTTTATCCGGTATATTTAAATAAAAATTTTGCAATTCGTGAATTTCAAGTTTTATTTTCTCCAGTTCTTTTTTTGTTTCTCGTATATGTTCATCAATAAAGTATGAATATTCTGTTTTTACAAAAAGATTTTTTGTTTCTTTGCCGTGTTTTTTTTCATAACGCCGCAATTTTTCTTCCATATCGGCTAAAAAATTAAAAAAACAACTGGTTTTTTTATCAAAAATATTCTTTTCTTTTTCTGTCAAAGAGCGAGTTACGCGATATTTATTTCCGGTTGTGATTGTATGTATTTTTACGCTTTTTCCGTTAACTTCAATTACAAAAGCGTCGTCTGTTTTTTTTATGGATGCGGTTCTTTCCAAAGCGCAACATAGTTCCAGGTCGTCTCCGTGCGAAGTAAAAGAATCCATGCCGTTTTTAAAAAGCATGTTTCTGTTTTGATTTAGATAGCCGGTTTTTACGGGAATTCGTTTATAGACAGCGCATTCTTTAGCGGCATATTCAAGTAAATAATAATCATCCTGCTTTATGTATAGTTCATTTCCAGATTCAGCGTCCATAAAAGAATAATATTTACCTTTCTTATGTGCTATTGTTTTGCGTGAATCTTCGGTTTTTATGGTTAATTCCACAATGTTGTTTTTTAAAAGATATATTTCGCGCCGTATATTTTGTATATCATTTGATGAAATAATCGCGTCATTAATCATTGTTTTTTGCAGAATTTCTTTTGTTTTATCAATTTCTTCTTTGCGAGTCCAAATGCAATACTCGCATAAAAAGCAGTCGACAAGGTTCGCCTCACGCCTTCCGTTAAGGTGCGCCGAGGTTTTTATAATATGCGCGATTTTACGCCATCTTCTATCACTAATGTATATTTTTTTATTATCTTCTAAATTTGTATTATAATCGTTTATATTTTCTTTTAGTTTAATTAAAAAATCTAATACGTAATCAGACAGTTTTACTAAAGATATTTCTTTTTTCCATCTATCAAACTCTTCAGCGCCTATTTTATTTGTTACATAAGCCGAATCTATCGATATTTCTTTCAAATTAAGCATTTTTTTAAATGCCAAAACGTCTTTAACGCCTTCTACGTTAACGCGGATTAAAAACCTGTCCCATAACGCTTCAAGGCCTTCTTCTTTGGGCGGTTCGTTGGACGCTGAAACCAAAAGTTTTAGCGGCGTGATCTCATCTACGCCGCCGTTTCTAAAAATCTTCTCGTTTATAACGGTAAGTATGCTGTTTGCTATAGCGCTGCCGGCCTTCCATATTTCATCCAAAAATACGAAGTCCGCTTTCGGCAAGAAGCCGTCCGTAAGGCGCTCGTATTTTCCTTCGTCTTTTAATTTTTGAATTGAAACAGGGCCGAATATCTCATCCGGCGTACTAAACTGATTTATTAAATATTCAAATGAAGATGCGTTTTCAAAAGCATATTTCAAACGGCGGCATACAAGGCTTTTCGCCGTTCCGGGCGGCCCAAGCAAAAAAACATTTTCTCCGGCGGCGCTGGCCAACAAACAAAGCCTAACAATTTCTTCTTTTTCGAAAAGGCCTTGATTTAATTCTTTTAAAATTGAGGCGATTTTATTTTTTGGGGAAATCACAAGACGCCCCCAAAATTAGGCAGTTTTCTTTTCCATTGTTTTGATTTCCGGTAATGCCATTTTTTCTACAGCTTCTTTTGTAATTTCAACACGTTTTTTACCCGGTATTGAAGGCAATTCAAACATTATTTCCGTCATCAGGCGTTCCATAATAGCCCTAAGCCCGCGCGCTCCGGTTTTTTGTTTAATAGCGGTAGCCGCGATGGAATCAATGGCTTCTTCTGTAAAATCAAGTTCAACATCATCGTAAGCAAGGGAAGCCTTATATTGTTTAACAATTGAGTTATGCGGTTCTGTGATTATGCGTTTTAAGTCTTCGTGCTTCAGTTCTTCAAGACAGACCGATATGGGAAGCCGCCCTATAAATTCAGGTATCATTCCGTAACGGATAAGGTCGTCGGGATGAAGGTGTTTAAATAATTCCTTTGCGGATATGTTTTTTACAAAAGAATCAGCGCCAAAACCAAGCGGATGTTCTACAACGCGGTTTTCTATGTATTTATCAAGACCTACGAAAGCGCCGCCGCATATAAACAAAATATTCGTGGTGTCTATGCGCAATAATTCCTGATTCGGATGTTTTCGCCCGCCTTGAGGCGGCACCGACGCCACGGTTCCTTCAATGATTTTTAACAAAGCCTGCTGAACGCCTTCGCCGGAAACATCGCGTGTAATTGAAACATTTTCGCCCTTGCGCCCTATTTTATCAATTTCGTCAATATACACTATACCGCGCTCCGCGCTTTCTATGTTGCCGCCGGCATTCTGTATCAATTTTAGCAGTATGTTTTCAACATCTTCGCCTACATACCCGGCTTCCGTCAACGTAGTGGCGTCTACAAGCGCAAATGGCACGCGGAGTTTTTTTGCGAGAGTTTTCGCAAGAAGCGTTTTTCCGGTTCCTGTAGGGCCTATTAAAAGGACGTTGGATTTCTCGATTTCCACATCGTTGCGTCCGGCGGGGTTCGCTATACGCTTATAATGATTGTACACAGCTACAGAAAGCGCTTTTTTCGCCTCGTCCTGACCTATGATGTATTGGTCTAAATACTCTTTTATTTCTTTGGGACGCGGGATTTCGGCGGAAAAATCAAAAAAATCCGAATCGCCTTCCGCAAGTATTTTTGCGCATACTTCAATACATTCACCACATATATATAAATCTGACGGACCCGCGATAAGGCGTTTGGTCATATCCTGACTTTTACCGCAAAAAGAGCAGATGCGGTCGGAATCCTTACTTCGTAACTTTGCCATCTTCCTGCCTCTTTAAGATTTTATCTACAATGCCATAAGCGACGGCTTCCTCAGCCGTCATATAAAAATCACGCTCCATATCCACCGCGACTTTGTCGCGCTGATTCCCGGTGTGTTTTACAAAATAGTCAATAGTAAGTTTTTTTAGGCGCAAGATTTCACGCGCCTGTATCCCTATATCCATGGCCTGCCCTTCGGCGCCGCCCCAAGGCTGGTGTATCAAAACGCGGGAAGAAGGAAGGGCCGTACGTTTACCCGCCGAGCCGGCCGTAAGAATTAACGCCGCCATGCTCGCCGCCTGTCCTACGCAAATGGTCTGCACATTGCTTTTTAAATATTGCATAGTATCGTAAATGGCGAGTCCTGCTGTTACCGACCCGCCTGGGGAATTTATATACAGGTTTATGTCTTTTTCCGAGTCTTGCCCGTCCAGAAAAAGGAGCTGGGCTACAACCAAATCGGCGGAAATATCGTTAATTTCGCCATCCAAAAAAATAATACGATCTTTTAATAACCTGGAATAAATGTCGTAGGAACGCTCGCCGGATCCCGATTGTTCTATAACAAAAGGGACCAAATTATTCATTTTTTCGTTCATAATTACAAGCTAACCATTTCCTGGAATAATATCAAGATAATTAAGTTTTTTACCCTGCTTAATAGTATTTTTCCCAAGAAGAACGTCCTCAACCCTTTTTAAAAGGGTCATTTCTTTAAATGAATCCATGGCGTCTTTGGTTTGGTAATATTCTTTTATTTCTTTTGCTTCCATTCTGAGGGTTTCCGAGAGCTCTTCAAATTCTTTTTCAATATCGGAATCGTTTAAACTTAACGCGAAAACTTCTTTAAGTTTGTTTAATATAAGAGCCGTTTGAACGGACTTGTAAACCTCGCCGCGCATATTTTCCACCAATTGATTGTCGCTAAAAGCGATTTTGGCGATTTTCTCGTCGTTTTGACCCATCATCGCGTAAGCGTTGCGCAACCGGTTGTATATTTCGTTGCGTATCATTGTTTCCGGTATTTCAAACTTGTTTGCTTCGCATATTTTTTCTAAAAGAGCGTCTACTTTTTTGCGCCGCAGTTCAGCGCTCAGTTTTGCGGAAAGAGTTTTTTTTATGCTGTCTTTAAGATCCTGCAAGGTTTTAAATTTGTCGCTTACATCTTGCGCAAGATCATCATCTAAATCAGGTAGTTTTTTTTCTTTTACCGATTTAATTTTAACCCATATTTTTTTTGTTTTTCCGGCTAGCTCCTGGTTTTCAAAATCCGCCGGGTATGTTTTTTCAATTGTTTTTTCTTCGTTTTGTTTAAGGCCTTTTAATTCATCATCAAACTTGTATAAATTTAAGCCGGAACCAACCGTAAAAGTAAAATCTTCGCGTTTGTCCCCATCGGCCTTGCCGTCTTCTCCAAGCTCGCGGTAATCGATGGTTATTACATCGCCGTTTTCAATTTGCGCGTCGCTTTCTTTGTCCAAAACTATGGCGTTGCGTTCACGAACCGCTTCCAGCTCTCTTAGCAAATCGTCTTCAGTAAGCTCCGCCTCGTCCGCCGTCACCTCGAAGCCTTCGTATTTTTCAACGCTAACCAGCGGCTGCACATCGTAAGTAACGCTAAAAACAAAATCAGTCTCGACGTCCAGGGTTGGAGAGCCTTCAACCTGCGGGTCGGAAATCGGCTTTATATCCTGCGGTAAATCTTCCGCTTCTATAGTTTGAAGCGTCGCTTCCCGAATCATGTCGTTTGTTATTTGCTCCCGCAAAACATTTTTGAACTTTTGTTCAATAATATTTACCGGAACTTTGCCTTTTCTAAAGCCTTTAATTTGAATTTCTTTGGCTATTTCGCAAAGGGATTTTTTATAAAATTCACGAACGTCTTCGTTTTTAACGGTAAAAGTAAGTTTTACAGCCGATTTTTCCAGTTTAGTAATTTCTTTGGTAAAATTCACTATAATTCCTTGTTTGATGCGGAGCGAGCCGCTGTTTATGAGAGCCGGGCGGTGCGCCGGCTTTTAGCGGGAAACGGGAGTCGGACCCGCGACATCCACCTTGGCAAGGTGGCGCTCTACCACTGAGCTATTCCCGCGATTTCAAGTACAAAAAGCAATCTATAGGAGGTTAAAAAAAAAGTCAAGGTGTTTGCCGGTTCTCATAACAAATAGGACGGTTGCAGGATGTGAATGTGTAAGCCCAGAATAGAGGAAAAATCGGCGGGGGTCAAGAAACTGGGAGCGGCGTGAGGCCTGTAGAAATGGTGTTTATACAGCCGTTCGTCAACGGCTTCAGAAAGTTCCTTAGGAACCGCGCTAAAATAAAATGTTTAACATTTTATTTTTATTGCTTACGCAATAAAGGAACAGCATGACCATTTTGGTCATGCTGTTCCCGCACGAGTCCTCACATTCATAGGCGCGTAATTGTAATCAAGACATTCCTTCCCGATGGACGTAACGCC
>JAITER010000009.1 GCA_031281945.1 Spirochaetaceae bacterium
TTAGCGACTCGGTTACTTCTGTGGCTTTTAGCCCCGACAGGTCCCGCATCGTTTCCGGGTCGGGTGATAAGACTGTCAAGATCTGGAATGCAGAGACCGGAGTTTTGATCCGTACCCTCACCGGCCATAGCGGTACGGTTTATTCCGTGGCCTTTAGCCCCGACGGTTCCCGCATCGTCTCAGGGTCGTCCGATGAGACGGTCAAGGTGTGGGACGCGGGGAACGGGGCTCTGATCCGTACCCTCTCCGGTCATACCTCCCGGGTTACTTCCGTGGCCTTTAGCCCCGACGGGTCCCGCATTGTCTCAGGGGCGTGGGATAAGACGGTCAGGGTATGGGATGCGGGAACCGGGGCTCTGATCCGTACCCTCCGTAGCGATATGGTTACTTCCGTGGCTTTTAGCCCCGACGGTTCCCGCATCGTCTCAGGGTCGTCTAATAAGACCGCCGAGGTGCATGACGCGGGAAACTTCGACTACATCTACATTGCCTCCGGGGCGGGTATCGTCAGGGTATGGAACGCGGGAACCGGGGCCTCGATCCGTACCCTCCGTAGCAGTAATGTTGTTACTTCCGTAGCCTTTAGTCCCGATGGTTCCCGCATCGTCGCCGGGTCGAATGATAAGACCGTCAAGGTCTGGGATGCAGGGACCGGGGCTTTGATCTGTACCTTCTCCCATGATAGCGGAGTTACTTCCGTGGCCTTTAGTCCCGATGGTTCCCGCATCGCCTCAGGGTCGGATGATAGGACCGTCAAGGTCTGGGGGCCTGCGGGACCGTAGTCCATCTTTGACCCGCAAGTGCCAGGAATTTGACTGCGAAGCCGAAGAAGTATTTTAGCCTTCCTTCTTCGACTCATAGTTAAAAATTTTTCTTCGTTCTATGGCACTGTAGCTATTTTGAGGCAGGGGACGGCAAGATTCGGGGGCTGATTCAACTTGGCCGGGGTTCTGTATTCAGGCGCCTGTATATTACCTAGGGAACGCTATTTTGGACAGGTTCATTACTTCCCGCGGAATAGTGTTGATCCGGGACTGATAATCCTTCCCAATCCACGCTATTACATCACTGTCCAAGTCTATTTCCACCCGGTTCCGTTTTTTTACCGCCCCTTGATTTCCTGCCCGGACAAACCCGGAAAAATCGTTTACCTCGGGAATGTCCGAGTAGTCGATATCTTCATCGGACATGGCCGCAACCTTAATCCGTTCTTCTTGAGGCACTTCCGGTAAATTATCAAAGTCATACCTAACCATGTTTATTAGTGTAATTCCCAAAGCCGCCTCCGTCAACGCAGTATGGTTTAGACCACAGGGAATTCATTGAACCGCCGTGTACCGAAAACGGTACCCATGCCTGTGCGTAATGGCGCCATAGGCGTTTATTCGCAAATATCTAGAATATTTACAAAATTTATAATACAAAGTAATATGCATTTTAAGGAAGTAAAAGGCATATTATCATCAAAAAATGGAATGAACATTAGCCGTGGCTGCATTCATGGATGTATCTATTGTGATGCAAGAAGTAAATGTTATAATTTAGAATTATTTTAAAAGGCCAGAAAAAACTTCGCAAATGTTATGCGAAATTAGATATGGTCGACATTAGGGGGTTTTCTTAATAAAATTATGAGCATTAATGAACGACTGGAATATATTGACAAGCTCAAAAAAGAACTTGACGGCCATCGCCCTTTGTCCAGGGAATTGGAAATAGGGCTGAAACAGTTGTTTGACGTGGACTTTACTTATAATTCAACGGCGATAGAAGGAAACACTTTTTCTTTTCAGGAAACAAAAATTTTACTCTTGGAAGGTATAACCATCGGCGGAAAATCAATGCGCGAGCATTTGGAAATAATAAACCACAAAGAGGCAATAGATTATATTGAAGAATTATCGTACAAAAAAGCGGAAGAATTAAGAAGGACGGATATATTCAATATTCATGCGATAATATTACAGGGTATTGATCCCAAAAATGCGGGAAAATACCGTGATGTTCCGGTATATGTGAATTTAAGAGATGGGACAAAGCATATATTTTGCGATCCATTAAAAATAACAGATGAAATGGATATGTTTTTTGACTGGTTATTTTCACCTAAAAAAGAACATCCGGTCATTATAGCCGCGGAAGCCCATACACGATTTGTAAGTATACACCCCTTTGCCGATGGGAATGGCCGGACGGCAAGGCTCATTATGAATTTAATATTAATACAAAACGGATACACGCCGGTAGTAATACAGAATAAAGAGCGTATAAATTATCTTGATGCTATAGAAAGCTGGCAACAAGATAATAACAAGGAAAGATTTTATGAAATAATAATTCAGCGCGAAAAGGAAAGTTTAGAAAAGTATTTAGAAACAATAAAGAAAAAAGTTATTTGGAAATAAAAATTCGCATCGCACATAACAGGATTGCGTATGCTTCGCCGTCTGTTTGGCGGCTCTGGTGTTTGTTGCGCAAATCCCTTGTTCGGGGCGGCGAACCGGCGTAAACAGTCTGAACGTTATGCGGCGCGTTTTTATATTATGGAGGTTGTTATGAAAAAATTGGATATGCGGGGCAATCCGTGTCCAGTTCCTGTGGTAAAGGCGAAAGAGGCTCTGGCCGTAGAGCCGGACGGGGTGGAAGTTTTGGTGGATGACGTTACATCCGTGCAGAATCTCGAAAAAATGGCGAAAGGAACCGCCTGTACTTTTTCTTATACACAGGAAGGCGAAATCTACAGGGTGGTTATAGTAAAAAGCGCGGATTCGGGGCGTTTTTTTACGCGGGGCGGGGAGCCGGCTTCAAATCAAAGCGGCGGCGCGGCGAATGGGCCGCCGGAAGGCGCGTCCTCCAGGGGGCCGGTGGTTCTTATAACGGCGGATTCCATGGGGCGCGGCAGTGAAGAGCTGGGGCGTCTTCTTGTAAAAGGCTTTATTTTTTCGCTTACACAGTTGAATCCGCCGCCTGAAGCGGTGATTTTTCTAAACAGCGGCGCTCATTTAACGGCGGAAGGCTCGGCGTCCATAGCGGATTTAAAAACGCTGGAAGAAAAAGGCTCTTTGGTTCACACCTGCGGCACCTGCGCCAACTATTACAAATTATCCGGTTCCATCGCGGCGGGAAGCATAGTAGACATGATGAACATAGTAAACCGTCTTTCAAAGGCTTCTTCCGTGATTACGATATGATATACGCAAACTATGCGGCCACCTCGCCTCGTCTTGACGGCGCCATTGTTAAAGAACTTTGCCTTTGGTTAAACGAAACCCATCTCGCCGCCGCCCGCAACTTTGATTCTCTTGAGGCCGGGGCCGTAGCTTTGCGAGCCCGTAAAGCTGCGGCGAAACTTTTTGGCGCGCCGGATTTATTAAAAGTCATCTTTACAAGCGGCGCCACCCAGTCGCTTAACATGGCTATAAACGGCCTGGTTAGGCCGGGTTGCCATGTGCTTGCGTCAAGTTTAGAGCATAATTCCTGCGCGAGGCCGCTTGAGGCGTTGCGCAAAAGCGGCTTTATACAACTTGACTGGGTTCCTTGCGCGGCGGACGGTTCGTTGGACTGCGATTTCGTCCGCCGCGCCATAAAAAAAAACACGCGCCTTTTGGTGATGACTCATGCGTCAAATGTTTTGGGTACGATATTGCCTGTGGAAGAATGTTCTAAAATAGCCGGCGAGCACGGCTTGTTTTTCATTTTGGATGCGGCGCAGACGGCGGGCGTTTTACCGGTTTCACTTGGCGGCGGGCGCGATGTAATCGCGTTCACCGCGCACAAAGGATTGGGCGCGCTGGCTGGTTCCGGCGGTCTTGTAATAGGCGATGAAGCCGCGCGGGAAATGCGCCCGTGGATTTTGGGCGGTTCCGGGAGCGCCTCGCATTCATTGTCGCAACCGGACTTTACGCCGGACAAATTTGAAGCCGGCACACAAAACGCCATTGGCGTATTAAGCCTTGCTGTTGCTATCGAAGAAATCATATCCACCGGCGTTGAAAAAATAAGGGAAAAAGAAGCCGCGCTCACCGCGATTTTTATAGAGGGGCTGCGGGAAATAAAAAAAGTTAAAATTCATGGAACGGGGGACGCAAGGCGCTGTACGGCGGTTGTTTCCGCGTCTTTTCAGGGGTTTGACAGCGGCGTGGCGGCGCGGCTTTTGTTCGAGAAGGCCGGCGTTGTAACCCGTAGCGGATTGCATTGCTCGCCTTTGGCCCATAAAACCGCCGGAACCTATCCTGGCGGAACTGTGCGTTTTAGTTTTGGGCGCGGGACGGCCCGCGAAGAAATCGATGCGATTCTGGCGGCTGTGCGGGCGCTTTAACGGGCTCGTTATAAAGAGCGGCGGCTAAAAACGGCGGGGTTTTAGGTTCCGCAAGCCGCAAGTTTGGCGCAGGCGGCCTTGAGCTTGCGGCTTAGGCGGCGACCGCTAAAAACGGCAAAACGCGGTTTTGCAAGGCTTGGATAAGCAACCGGTTTATTAATCAAGAGCGATGTGTTTTTTTATAAGTTGCGTGAATTCTTCGCCGTATTTTTGCGCTTTCGCTGTTCCTACGCCGGACACGGATAAAAAATCTGACGTTGTAACGGGGCGTTTAACGCACATATCGCGTAACGAAGCGTCTGAAAATACGATGTACGCCGGAACGCCCGCTTCCTGGGCGAAACGCCGCCTTAGCTCTTTTAGTTTTTCAAAAAGCTCTTCGGCGTTTTCCAGGTCGCTGTAACTTGAATAAGACGCGACCGTCCGCCATTTGAGGTTTTCGCCGTCCGTTTTTAATGGCGCGGGTTTTTCTTTTGCGCGCGTCATAAACAAACTTTTTTTTTCAAAAAGAATTTCGCGGGATTTCCCTGTTTGAACCACAACCGGGTATTCGCTTTCGGTGCAGGCGAGGTAGCCTTCGGTTATCAAAAAATTGATTAAATCATGAACATAAGACGAAGCGTTTTCCGCCATTATCCCGTAAGTGCTTAACGAATCTAAATTTAAGTCTTTTATTTTTTTGTTTTTGCTTCCGCGCAAGACGTCCGCCACCATGGTCTTGCCGTAATTTCTGCTGTGTTTTTCCATTCTGTACACGCAAGAAACCACCTTTTGCGCGTCTATGGTAACGTCTGTTTCTTCCGCGCCGGTTAGGCACGAAGAGCAGTTTCCGCAATATGGCGGCGCGTTCTCGCCAAAATACGAAAGCAGTCTTCCTCGCAGGCAAGAAACGGAGGTTGCGTAAAAAGTCATGTGTTTTAAAAGTTCAAGGTTATGCGCTATTTGATCTTCATTTTTTTCTTCGTTTTCGTCCTGGCTGTGTTTTATTAAATATTCGTTTAAATGGACGTCTTGCGGGCTGTACAAAAGTATGCAGTCCGCCTTTTCGCCGTCCCGTCCGGCTCTGCCCGCTTCCTGGTAATAGCTTTCGATATTTTTCGGCATATTGTAATGTATAACAAACGATACATTCGACTTGTCTATTCCCATGCCGAAAGCGTTTGTGGCTACAATCACGGGTTTGCGGTCGTAAATAAAATCGTCCTGGTTTTCTTTGCGTTCTTGCGGGCTTAAACCGGCGTGGTAGCGTGTGGCGTTAAACCCGTTTTTGTTGATGACGCGGCATACTTCTTCCACGGTTTTTCTGGTGGAGCAATAAATTACGCCGCTTTTTCCCTTTCGTTTTTGCAGGGCGGCGAAAAGGCTTGCGTTTTTATTTTTTGGTTTTTGAACTTCAAAATAAAGGTTTTGGCGGTTAAAACCGGTAACAAGCAAAAACGGGTTTTGCAGGCGCAAAAGGTTTGCGACGTCTTTACGAACTTTGCCGGTGGCTGTGGCGGTAAAAGCTGCGGTGACGGGCCGGCGCGGAAGGCTTGCTATAAAGTCGGGGATAAGCAGGTAGCTGGTTCTAAAATCATGACCCCAGTGCGAAACGCAATGGGCTTCGTCAATCACCACCAGGCTAAAATTAATTTCCGCGGCCAGGCGGAGCATAGCTTCGTTTTGCAGGCGTTCAGGGGCTATGTAAAGCAGCTTGTAACCGCCGTTTCGCGCTTTGTTCATGGTGTGCGACCATTCTTCGGAAGAAAGCGAACTGTTAATGCAGGCGGCTTTTATTCCCGAATCCGTAAGCGCTTCCACCTGGTCTTTCATAAGCGAAATAAGCGGTGATATTACTATGGCTACGCCTTCTTTTAACAGCGCTGGGATTTGGTAGCAGATGGATTTTCCGGCTCCGGTAGGCATAACGGCGAGCGCGTCTCTGCCTTCAAGTATGGCGTCTATAACCTCCTCTTGTCCCGTTCTAAAAGAGGAATAACCGAAATAGCGCGAAAGCGCCGTCTGTTTGTCCATGCCGCATTATATAAATTAGCGGGGCGTTTATACAGCGGTTGGCGGTTTTTTTATTAGTTGGGCGCATTTTAGCCGTTAAAAGGCGCTGAAGGTAAAAAACAAAGGCCGCAGGCCGTTTTTTACCTTCAGCAAAATTTGACCAAACTTCCGGGGGTCAGGGGGCCTTTCGGCCCCCTGCGGGGTTCGGGGGGGCGCCCCGGCGGGAGGGAAGGCGGCGCGAAACATTGAGCGCGTCCGCCCGTCTACGGCGCCTCGCCGTGGGGCCCGATGAGGCCCCCTTTAGCCTGTGAAGGCTGACGGCCCCGGCGGGAGGGAAGGCGGCGCGAAACATTGAGCGCGTCCACCCAGCTACGGCGCCTCGCCGTGGGGCCCGATGAGGCCCCCTTTAGCCTGTGAATGCTGACGGCCCCGGCTGGAGGGAAGGCGGCGCGAAACATTGAGCGCGTCCGCCCGCTTACGGCGCTTCGCCGTGGGGCCCGATGGGGCCCCCGCCTTTAGCCGTTAAAAGGCGCTGAAGGTAAAAAACAAAGGCCGCAGGCCGTTTGCGCTTTCCTCCGTTTTAGCGCCCCTTGACTTTTTTTAATTTACGCCGATAATGATAAATGTATACTTCAATGGAAGCGGGGTGCGAAACCAGCCTTGTCGCGGGTTTTTATTCCTCCACTATTGCGTAACTGTGATTGGATGCTTTCGCGGGGCGAGAGCGGAACGGCGCGGGGAGCCACTGGCGTTTTATACGGCGGGAAGGCGCGGCGTTTTATCCATAAGTCAGGAAACTTTGGTATGCAACGGGTGTAAACCTGGTATTTTCCAAACGCGAACCGTTTTGGTTTGCGCGGCGTTAGCCGCTGGCTCGCATAAAGCCGGAGGGAATTCTTGACCACAACAACGCTATTGCGTCCCTTATGCCGTTTTTCGTCAATTAACGGCGTTCTTATCAAAAATCCCCTTTCTTTTATTGTTGGTTTTTACCGCGTTCTGTTAATTCGCTTTTTATTCACTACCCCCCCCCCCCCCCGTTGTTCTAAACTTATCCTTAAATTTTTTTGCGTTAAAAACGGCCTGTCCCGCGATTTGTTATGCGCTATGCGGGATTGTTTTGTTTTAGCCGCGCAATCTGGAGCTAATTTCGTATTTACGCCTTGAATTCAAGCGCGGCGGATTAGCCTCCAAACGTTGTTTGGGTTGCTTGAACATGGCTTTTTATAGGCTGGCGGGAGGCCCTGCGGGGTTTATTCGCGGCGCGAAAAGGGATGGAGGTTTAACATGAAAAAAAGAATTTGTTATTTTGGAAACGTTCTAACAGCGGTTTTGGCGCTGGCGTTTTTTACGTTTGGGTTCGCTTCTTGCGATTCCGGCGGGGAAGCGCCGGCGGACGATAATAAAGAAACCGGCGAAGAAGGCTCCAAAACCGGCGAAGAAGGCGGTTCCGGCGACGATACGGCCATGACCTTCGCGAACCTGTCCTATGTTTCAGAGACGGCGCCCGACCTTGAAAATTTTAGCGAGACGAGCTGGACGCTTACGGCGGGTGAATATAGCGATGTGTATTTTGCGGTGAACAACCCGGCGCTTTCCGAAATAACGGTGGGCGGCGCGGATGCGGGCAAGGTGACGCAGGCGGCGGCGGGCGAGAGCGTGCCGGCTGTGGCGGGCGGGCTTACGGCTACGGCGGAGCTGGCGGTGTTTAAGGTTGCGGCTAACGATTTGTTATTTGAAGGCGGCGCGCGGAATTTTACGCTGGGGGATGTAGCGGTAACGCTTAATGTAACGCCCAAATTGACAGGGGCGGCGGTGTTTAAGGTGGAATGGCCGGAGGGCGAGACCTACTACGACAGCGCGTACGACGGCGGCGAGTACGATACGGACGGCGTGTTTACCGGCGGCGTGTACAATGCGGCGGGCGCGTACAGCAGACAGACCCTAACGCGGCTGGACGGCGTAAGCGGGGGGCCGGCGGCTTTTAACAATTTTTTACAGGCCATTGAATACGTGGACTGTAATGCGGAAGAAAACACTGAATACCTGATACGTGTTGAACAGGACGAACTGACGTTGCCCAGAATTTTTTTTATTGGTAACAACCAGGAAAACGTAACGGTGCGTGTGCGCGGCTACGGCGCTCCCCGCGCTCTAAAATGCAGCGCCAATTACGGCAATAATAATGACAGCTACAACAAAACTGTTATTAGTGCCGCTCCACCTTTTCCGGGAGGTTCTAGTAATGCTAATATGGGATTTTTAAATTTAGGCTATTGTGCTACTAATGCTACTATTCCTTTTAATAAAGGAATAGACTTTATCCTTGATAATAACATTATAGTGAAAGAGGCCGGGAATGTAAAGGCGCCCGTGTATCTAGATTTAATTTATATTTACTATAACGCCACGCTGGTGTTGCGTAAGGGCGCGGTAATAAGTGATTATTACTCCGATAAGACTAACACAAATATAAATCCTATACGTATGCATACTAAAACTCAATACAAGGGAACGCCCGCTGCGGCTAATGACGGCAAGGTTCGTATAGAGGGCGGCTCAATAAAAGACTGTACTTTTGGTAATATAGCATACTTGATTTATAGTCCTTACGGTGAAGATCAACATTACCCGGGGGCTTTTTATATGGACGTTTCTACCGCCGATAACCCCATCACTATTAGCGGCAACACGAATAATTATGTGTACTTCCCTTATACTAAAGAGGGTGCAAACACTGCGACTCCGTATAATATTTCTAATCTTCTTACCTCCGGCACGTTCAGTTTTTTACCGGTAAAATAATTTAGTTTAAAGCACAAATCCAAACAATGGCAATTTCGCCGCCTTTTGGCCGGCGTAAGTATATTTTTTATAAGGAGAATTTATTATGACAACAAACGAAAACGAACTTATCATCACCTACACGGCTATGGACAAGATTTA
>JAITER010000022.1 GCA_031281945.1 Spirochaetaceae bacterium
TTAAGGTACACGGAATAAGCAAAAAGCCCGCTAAAACTTTTGGTGGGTCTGGGAGGCCAGGGCCTCCCAGCGGGGCCGGTCGCTTTCTCTACGGCTGGGGCATTTATCTGGCCCCACGCGGGGCCGCCTGACAGGGGGGCCCGCGCACAATGTTCCGCGCGCACTCGCCCCCTGGGGGGGACGGGGGGCGCAGCCCCCACTGGCAACCGAGACGCGAGCTGGCGCCTGGATTAGCCGAATACAGCGCCTTATCACCAGAAGCGCAAGGGATTGAACTTCAAATGCGCTGTGCGCACTTGAAGTTTGGCTGTATCTGATAAAAACGGCCTTTGTCCGTTGTTTATCAGATACAGCGCCTTATCACCAGACGCCTGTTTTAACAGGCGCCGCGAATACGCGCAAGGGATAGGAGCGGAATTTGGCCGCTAAAGCGGCCAAATTATAGCGGATAGCCCGGTTTTTCGCCGCTTTAGCGGCGAAAAATGCGCCCTGATTTTAAAAGTTAAACGGCTTCCTTACAGGAAGGGCGTTTTTTTTGTAAACTTGGCGCAAATGGACAAACTGATTATACGCGGGGCGCGTGAGCATAACCTTAAAAATATAGATTTGGATCTTCCAAGAGATAAATTAGTTGTAATTTCCGGCCTTTCCGGTTCAGGCAAAAGTTCGCTTGCTTTTGACACGATTTTCGCGGAGGGCCAGCGGCGTTATGTGGAAAGCCTTTCCGCCTACGCCCGGCAATTTTTGGGGCGCATGGACAAGCCGGACATTGATTACATAGAGGGCCTTTCCCCGGCTATCTCCATAGAGCAAAAAACCACGCACCGGAACCCGCGTTCCACCGTAGGCACCGTAACCGAAATCTATGATTATTACCGGTTGCTTTTCGCCAGAATTGGCGTTCCGCATTGCCCGCGTTGCGGGCGCGTTATACGTGAACAAACCGTAGACCAAATTGTAGACGCCATCCTGGAATTTGAAAAAGGAGCCAAGGCGCAGCTTCTGTCGCCCGTAATTCGCGGCAAAAAAGGCGAACATCAAAAAATAATAGAAGACGCGAAAAAAGCGGGTTTTGCGCGAGCCCGCATAGACGGCGTTCCGGTTAACCTGGACGAAGCCGTTAAACTGGACAAACAAAAAAAACACACGATAGAAATCATCGTAGACCGCATAATCGTGGACGCACAAAACCGCTCCCGCATAGCCGAATCGGTGGAAACGGCGCTGGAGGCTTCGGAAGGGGTGTTTGTGGCGCTGGTGGAAGAACGCGGCGAACAAAAAGAAATCTTTTTTTCGCAAAAAAACGCCTGCCCGGAATGCGGAATCTCCATTCCGGAGCTGGTTCCCAGGCTTTTTTCGTTTAACAACCCTTTCGGCGCCTGCCCGGAGTGCGACGGGCTTGGCTCAAAACTGGAATTCGACCCCGAACTTGTAATCCCAAACCCGTCTCTTTCATTTGACGAAGGCGGCGTAGCCCCGTACAACCCGGATGCGCCATGGTATCGCAGCCAGTTTGAGGGCCTCGCCGCCCGCTTTGGTTTTAGCCTGAACGAGCCTATTAAAAACATTCCCAAAAGCACGCTAAAACAAATTTTGTACGGCACGGAAACCGAAATTGAAATAAGATACGAAAACCGAGAAGGAACAAATTTCGCCGCCTACAAAAGGCCCTACCCTGGAGTGCTGGAAAGTTTAAAACGCAGATACCTGGAAACGCAAAGCGAAGGCGTAAAACAATGGCTGGAAAAATATATGAGCCAAAAACCTTGCGCCGCCTGTTCTGGAAAAAGGCTTAGGCCGGAAGCGCTCGCCGTTCTTGTAGGCGAAAAAAACATACACGAAGTTTCCAGCCTTTCCGTAAATCAAACCATAGATTTTTTTAACCGGCTAAAGTTGAACGAAAATGAAGCCAAGATAGCAAGCCAAATTCTAAAAGAAATTAACGCCCGCCTGGGTTTTATGAAAAACGTCGGGCTTGAGTACCTTACCCTTGAACGTAAAGCGCTGACGCTTTCCGGCGGCGAGGCGCAACGAATAAGGCTGGCTACGCAGATAGGCGCGGGGCTTACCGGCGTGCTTTATGTGCTGGACGAACCTTCCATAGGCCTGCACCAGAGGGACAATCAGCGGCTAATCGACGCCCTGATTCATTTGCGCGACCTGGGCAACACCTTGATTGTGGTGGAACACGATGAACAAACTTTGCGTATAGCCGACTACATAGTAGACCTGGGGCCGGGGGCCGGAGTCCACGGCGGCGAAGTGATAGCGAAAGGAACGCCGCAAGAAGTTATGCTGGTAAAAGAAAGCCTTACCGGACGCTACCTGGCCGGAACTCTAAAAATGGACGTCCCCGCGCAACGGCGCAAAGGCAACGGTCAGTTTTTACGCTTAAAAGGCGTTTCAGAGCACAACCTAAAAAACGTTACGGCGGAAATTCCGCTGGGGCTTTTTTGTTGCATAACGGGAGTATCCGGCAGCGGAAAATCAACCTTGCTTTCCGACGTTCTGCACCCTGCGTTATGCAACAAAGTATACGGAACAAATCATCAGGAAGGCGATTACAAAAAAATTGAAGGGGCGGAAAATATAGATAAAGTTATTTGTATAGACCAAAGCCCCATAGGCCGCACTCCCCGCAGCAATCCGGCCACTTATGTGGGCGTTTTTGGAGCGATACGGGATCTTTACGCGAGTATGCCGCAGTCCAAAGCGCACGGCTACAAACCCGGTCGTTTTAGTTTTAACGTAAAAGGCGGCAGATGCGAAAATTGCGAAGGCGAGGGGGCCATAAAAATCGAAATGAATTTTCTGCCCGATGTGTATATCACCTGCGACGTCTGCGGCGGCAAGCGTTTTAACAAAGAAACGCTGGAAGTGCGCTACAAAGATAAAAACATAGCGGACGTTTTGGAGATGACTATTGAAGAAGCCGCCGTATTTTTTGAATACATACCGCACATAGCCCGAAAAATGGAAACCTTGCTTTCTGTGGGGTTAGGCTACATCAAACTGGGGCAATCGGCGCTGACGCTTTCCGGCGGCGAAGCGCAACGGGTTAAACTGGCGCTTGAACTTTCCAAACGGTCTACCGGAAAAACGCTGTACATTATGGACGAACCTACAACGGGGCTTCATTTTGCGGACGTTAAACAGCTTATCGAAGTAATTCAGCGGCTGGTTGAAGCCGGCAACACCGTAGTTATGATCGAACATAACCTGGACGTGCTTTTGCAGGCGGATCACATCATAGACCTGGGGCCGGAAGGCGGGGCTAGGGGCGGCGAGATAATTTGCGCCGGAACACCGGAAGAGGTGGCCGGAGTCCCCGCGTCGTACACCGGCAAATATATAAACGAAATGCTTGAACGGGAACGGAAATAGGCCGGTTTATGGGCGAAAACGCGAAAAACAACGCGCTTTACAGCGTAAAAATGCGTTCCTCCGCGCTGAAAAACGGCGAAAACCGGCACATATCCGGCGCCGAAAGCATCACGGAAGCGGCGGGCGTCCCCGCCGTCTGCGAAAGCCTTGTTTCCAGAGCCCAAAACCACGCTTTAGGCGACGCCGACGAAATTCACATCAAAATAGAAAAAATTAAAAGGGAAGACGTCATATACCTAAAGGCGCTTCCCGTAACTTCCCGCACAGCTTCTTCCGCAAGCGAGGGGCGGGAAATCATGCGCCTTGAACTGGAGCGCCTGGGCGTAAAACGCGCGCGGGAGGTGTTGGCTAAACTGGCCGAAACATACCGTATGCGCGGCGCCATGCTTTTGGACGCGGACTCGCTGGAACGGCTTGAAGATGATGCGGAACGCGGCTTGCGCGTAACACGCATGGATGCGGCGGAAGACCTGGAAAGCGCCCGCCCGCCGCTTAAACCTGTTAAAAATCATTTTCGCGAAGCCCTGGTTCTGGCGACAAAGGCCGCTCACGCGCCGGGTGTACTCGCGGAAATTTGCGTTTCCGACGACCCGCAGTACACCACAGGGTACGTTGCGTCTCAAAAATCAGGTTATGTACGCATAGGGCCGTTAAAAGAAAAGGGGGACGGAAACGGCGGGAGAATTCTGCTTTACAGGGGCGCCTCCCCCCGCGAATGTATAGAATTCCTGCAAAAAAAACCCGTCCTGGTAACAGGCGTCCCGCGTCTGCCGCCAGGCGCCGCCGCGCCGCCGCGCATGGCGCAAACAACAGCCGCTTTTTTGGAAGCCGCGATAGAGGAAAAAAAGAAAGCCCATTTGTACAGGCAAACTACGGTGATTGAAAGCGCCCCCGGCCCAAAAATAGTTTACGGCGGACGCGAAATTCTTTTGCTCGCCTCCAACAACTACCTGAATTTAGCCTCGGATCCCAGGCTTGGCGCGGCGGCGGCGGCGGCGGCGGAAAAATACGGCTCCGGCTCCGGCGGTTCGCGCCTTACCACAGGCACAATTTACGAACACGAACTGCTGGAAGCGGAACTTGCGGAATGGAAAGGAACGGAGGCCGCCTTGTTTTTTAGCACGGGTTACATGGCCAACACCGGAGTAATACAGGCGCTTTGCTCAAAATCTTCCGTTATTTTAAGCGATGAAAAGAATCACGCCAGCATAATAGACGGTTGCCGTTTAAGCGGCGCCAGAACAATCGTATACCCGCACCTTTGCATGGAATATCTTGAAGAAAAAGCGAGCCTGTATTACGGAAGCGGCGGGCTTATTGTAAGCGATTCGGTTTTTAGCATGGACGGAGACGCGGCGCCGTTGCCGCGCCTTGCGGAAATAGCGAAAAAATACGGATTTTTTTTAATGCTGGACGAAGCTCACGCAACCGGCGTTATGGGCGAAACGGGCGGAGGGTTAAGCGAAATGTACGGCATAACGCCGGACGCCTCCGTAGGAACTTGCAGCAAGGCCCTGGGCGGGGAAGGCGGTTTTGTGTGCGGGTCTTCAGTTTTAATAAATTATCTAAAAAATTACTCACGGCCTTTTATTTTTTCCACCGCGCCTTCGGCCCCTACAACCGCCGCGGCGCGGGAGGCGTTGCGCATACTGCGCTCGGAACCGGAACGCGTCCGCGCATTGCGCGAGGCGGTTCAATTTTTTTGCGAACAACTGCGCCTGCGCGGAATCGGCGCGAAAAGCGAAAGCGCGATAGTCCCCATACAAATAGGAGATGAAAACCGCTCTCTTAAAATAGCGCATAACCTAATAAAAAAAGGAATATATATTCCTGCTATACGTTATCCGTCGGTTCCAAAAAATAAAGCTATACTCCGCGCCGCTATATGTTGCGCTCACAAAAAAGAGGATTTGGATTTCGCCGCTTCCGTGATAGCAAAAGAAATACAGGAAAGCGCCGTTTAACCGGCGCTATTTAAGGCTCCGCCGGAAAAACCGGCTCGCTTTCGCCCGCGCAAAATTAGCGGGCGTATTTAAGGTTTTATACATGAAAAAAAAGAATATATTTATTACAGGCGTAGGAACGGAAACCGGCAAAACTTTTATTTGCGGCCTTTTGTTAAAAAAAGCGCGAAGCGAGGGGATTAACGCCGGTTACTACAAAGCCGCGCAAAGCGGCGGCGTCCCGTCCGATTCACAATGCGCGGCGCTGTCAGGCGGCCTTGAGGAAACCGGCGCGATAGCTTCTTACACCTACACAACGCCGGTTTCACCGCATTTAGCGGGGCGTTTAGAGGGGAATCCTGCGCAAATAGAGAAAATCCGAAAGGATTATTTTCAGGCGGAAGCCTCCCACGACCTTATGATTATAGAAGGCTCAGGCGGCGTGGTATGCCCGTTGCGGTGGGACGAAAACGGCGCGCTTATGCTGGAAGACGTCATTAAATTGACAGGCGCGCCGGTTGTGGCTGTAAGCGGCTGCGCTTTGGGAAGCATAAATTCCGCCGTTCTTACCGCAGAATATGCGGCGTCTCACGGCTTCCCGCTTAAAGGGCTGATTATAAACCGTTACAAAGGCGGCGTTATGGAAGACGACAACATAAAAATGATTGAAGCGCTCTCAAAAGTTAAAATTTTGGCCGTTGTAAAAGAATCTCAAGATAATATAAATATAAATTTAAGCGCTTTATTGACGAACGGAGCGAAATCGCGACCGTGCTTGCACTTGTCTGATTGAGCGAGCAAGGAACCGAAGGCTCTAAGAGCCTATGGTTTAACACCCCGCCGCTTGCCGCGGAAGCCGCCGCAAGCGGCGGGGCGCAGGGCTTGCCCTGCGGTGTTAACACCCTTTATTCCTGTAAATAGAGTTGTTCAGAAATTAAAGTTTCCGAACAACTCTAATCAGCAAGTTATGTGCTATTAAAACTTTATGGAGTGTATATGAATTATGTACAGAAAGATTTAAAATATATATGGCATCCGTGCTCACAAATGAAGGATTACGAAGACCTTCCGCCCATCATCATAGAAAAAGCCTCCGGTTCCATGTTATACGACATAAACGGCAAACGTTACATCGATATTGTGGCCTCCTGGTGGTGCAACCTGTTCGGCCATTGCAACAGCCGGATAAACGGCGCCGTAAAAACACAGCTTGACGTCCTGGAACACGTCATCTTCGCCAATTTTTCGCACAAAGGCGCGGTGGATTACGCGGAACGCCTCCTGCCGCTTTTGCCAAAAGGCCTAAAAAAACTTCATTTCTCGGACAACGGCTCCTCGGTTGTAGAATGCGCTCTTAAAATGAGCTTTCAATATCAAATGCAAAAAGGCTTTATAAACAAAAAAAAATTTATGTGCCTTTCCGAAGGTTACCACGGCGAAACTATAGGCGCCTTGTCGGTGGGGTCTATGGACGTCTTTACGGAGATATACAAACCGTTGCTTGTGGACGCCGCTAGAATAAAGGCCCCGGACTGTTACCGTTGCCCTTACGGCCAAAACCGCGAAAATTGTTCCTGCGAATGCGCGGAAGACGCCCGCAAAACATTTGAAGCCTGCGGCGCCGAAACTTGCGCTCTAATTCTGGAGCCGCTTTTGCAGGGGGCCGCAGGTATGCGTATGTATCCCGCCGGGTATCTGCGTATTTTGCGCGGCCTGTGCGACTCATACGGCGTGTTGCTGATAGCCGACGAAATAGCCACCGGATTTGGGCGAACCGGGGCTCTTTTCGCCTGCTCGCTGGCCGGCGTTTCTCCCGACCTAATGTGCCTGTCAAAATCCATAACCGGCGGCTATATGCCTTTTTCAGTTTTGGCGGTTACCCAGGCCGTGTACGATGCGTTTTACGCCGATTATTCGGAGGGTAAAGCGTTTATGCACAGCCATACTTTCGCCGGCAACCCTTTAGGTTGCGCCGCCGCCAACGCAGCGCTGGATATTTTTGAAACCGAAAATGTTTTGGAAAAATCAGCGGAAACAGCGCTTTGGTTAAAAACTTACTTGCGCTCGGAACTCGGCGGGCATCCAAACATAGGCGAAATCCGTCAAATAGGCCTAATTAACGCGCTGGAACTGGTAGCTGACAAACAAACTAAAACCGCTTTCCCGCCAAAACACCGAACCGGATACAGAATCTACAAAAAAGCCCTGGATTTAGGCCTGCTGCTAAGGCCGCTGGGCGACGTCCTTTATTTTAACCCCGCGTTAAACATAGAAAAAGAAACCCTAAAAGAAGCGGTCTACCTCTGCAAAAAAGCGATAGAACAGGTTTTACACTGATTGTCAACAAATCCCTTGCGCCTGAACAAAAAACAGCTACACGCCTTGAAAGCGTGATTTTAGCGTTTTTCATTGTGTTGGGCGCATTTTTCGCCGCTAAAGCGGCGAAAAACCGGGCTATCCGCTATAATTTGGCCGCTTTAGCGGCCAAATTCCGCTCCTATCCCTTGCGCTTCAAAACAGGCGTCTGGTGATAAGGCGCTGTATCTGATAAACAACGGACGAAGGCCGTTTTTATCAAATACAGCCAAATTTCAAATGCGCGTAGCGCATTTGAAATTCAATCCCTTGCGCGTACTCGCGCCGTCTGTTAAAACAGGCGGCTGGTGATAAGGCGCTGTATCTGATAAACAACGGACGAAGGCCGTTTTTATCAGATACAGCCAAATTTCAAATGCGCGTAGCGCATTTGAAATTCAATCCCTTGCGCTTTTCCAGTGGCGGCCGCTTTCGGCCAACAGGCGCTGGCTCGCGTCTTGGATG
>JAITER010000099.1 GCA_031281945.1 Spirochaetaceae bacterium
TCCTCCATCGCCGAAACCGCCTGCTGGGAGGAAAACGCGCGCGAAGCCGCCGCAGAACAAGACGACAGGGCCTTACAAGACCCGGCGCCGGCCTCCCTGCCCCTCATCCAGGCCCCCAACAAAGCCCGCAACAGGCCGGCGCGCCTAAAACTGCTCGTCTTGTGCCTCAAATCCAGCCCGCCCCCATCAGACGACCTCCTCTCTAAAGCCGCCGCCGCCGCCGGAATCTCTCAAAACTCCCTGCGCTCTCTCCTCCTTCAAATAAAACTCGCTAGAAAAAAAGAAGACGCCGCTCTCGCCAACCTCTCCTGTAAATTGCGCTCGCGCTTCCTAAAAACACTCCAGGCCGAAAAAAATTGCGCCCTAAACTCCAACCCGGATAAAAAAAACGCCCTCCTGGCAGAGGCCCTTAAAAGAAAACGCACCCTGCTCAATATGCGGGAGCGCCTCAAAAAAAAACGCGCCGCGCCCTCAAACAGACAAATCGCCCTCGTACTCAAAATCCCAAAAGGCACAGTCGACACTTACGTCTACTCCCTTAGAAAACTCGCCGCAGCGCCAAACACCCCCGCCGGGCTAAACATACTCGACGTAAACACAAACTCAACAACCTAAGTAAGCCAACCCCTGAAAACAACACCCACGGCCCCGCCGCGCCCGCATAGCGGACGGCGGCGGGGGGACAGGCGCGAAGGCGGCGAGCAGGCCGCAAGCGGGCGGCGGCGGCGGGGGCCGGGCGCGAAGGCGGCGCGAAGGCGGCGCGAGGGCCGCAAGCGGGCGGCGGCGGCGAGGCAGGAGGGCGCGGCGCAGGGTGGGGGCGGCAGGAGAGTGGGGGTGGCGGCGCAGACGGCGGCGCAATAGCAGAGAGCGGCGGGCGATGACGAGGAGGCGCCGCGATAGCAGATGGCGGCGGACGGGTGCGAGGGCCGCGAGCGAAGGCCGCCACGACAACGGCGCGGACGGCGGACGGATGCGAGGGCCGCGAGCGGGGGCGGCGCAGGGCGCGGGGGTGGCGCAGACGGCGAACAGCCGCAAGCGGCGGCGCAATAGCAGAGGGTGGCGCGACAACAGCAGACGGCGGCGCCGCAATAGCAGATAGCGGTGGGCGAGGAACGCGAGAGCGAGGAACGTAGCCGGACGCCGCAAACACCGGCGGCGCGGACGCAGGCAGACGGCGTAGCGGCAACGCGAGGGGGTGGCGGCGCAATAGCAGAAGGCGCGATAGCAGAGAACGGCGGGGGCGGGGGTCGGGCGCGACAGCCGCAAGCGGACGGCGGCGGACGGGCGCGGCAGGAGAGTGGGGGTGGCGGCGCAGACGGCGGCGCAATAGCAGAAAGCGGCGGACAGGACGGGCGCGAGGGCCGCGGACGGGCGCGGTGAGGCGCGACAGCCGCAAGCGGGGGCGCCGCAATAGCAGAGGGCGGCGGGCGAGGAACGCTCGCCCGTTATATGGTGGAAATTTCTAATAGGGTTAATCGGGGTGTTGACATATTTGAACTTTTTAAAATATAATCATGGCTTCATTTTAGCATCTAGCCTATCTATTTTGCGCGAAATAAATTGTTCGCCTAAAAACTTAAAGCTCAAGTTTAGATTTGTTTGCTAAATCCGTATTAAGCGCGGATGCGGCAATGTTATTTTTAAAACAAAAATATGGCAAATCTAATGCGCTTAAAATTAGCAAGGAGGTAAAAATGATCGCCAGCAGCATTTTCTTGATTTTTGTAAAATTGCGTCTGTAACGTTACTTTTTACAACAAAAAAGGCTTTAAAAGCTGTTTATTAACCACAAAATCGTTTTACGATTTAAAATTAAAAATTGGAGTATTAAAAAATAATGAAACAAAAAATTTTAGCATTGGTATTTTTAGCCGCATTTTCAATTCAAAGTTTTGCACAAGAAGAAACAAAAAATGCGGTGTTTGTTGATTTTGGGCCAACCGTGCTCGGCGCCATAGCCGGCGGATTTGGAATTGGTCTTGGATACGAGAGGGCGTTAACCAGCAAATTTTCCGCGCTCGGCAATTTTTCCGTCATCGGCTTTAACATCGAGCAAAATAAATATTTTGGGCTCGCGATAGGCGTCCACGGTCGTTTTTACCCGATTTCAGGCGGTACGGCTGTTAAAAAATTCTACATAGATTTAGGCGGAACATATAGCAATATAAACATGGAGTACTCTGGCGATAAAGCCGCTTCAAACATAATTGAAGCAGGCGTAATGCTAGGATGGAAATTTGTGCTTGGAAACGCGTCAAGCGGCTTGTTCCTTGAACCTACCGCTGGTTGGGGCTTTGTTTTCGGAGAAGTTAAAGTTCCTTCCGGCATGAGGCCAATTCCAGTAAATGGCGGCGCTAAATTCGGCGTTAATATAGGTTACGCTTTTTAAACGAACCTAAAACCGCATTTGAAAATCAAACTGTGGATAATTTAAAAAGAATTTTAAAAAAAGTTAAAAAAAATGTCAAAATCATTTAAAAACGAAACTATTTAAAAAAGTTTAAATTTTTTACATCTTTGTTGCGCCGGTGTTCGTAGTTTTATTAAAACCAAAACAGCGAACGCCGGTAAAATAATTTGTTTTTCCCGCTAAAATATAAATAAAATCATAAAAAACGCTGATTAAAAACTTGTTTTTCTAAAAAACATTCCGTTTCAAAACCTGGGAAAAGCGCTTTAACCGCCGTCACAAAACCGGACGGCGCCTGAGCTTCGATAATGCTCGCATCAAACGGCTCGTTTTTCGGGGATTTTGGCGGGTCTTTTAAAAGGCTTGCGGGAATTTCCATAGACGCCGCATGTAAAAAAAATGGCGGATTCAGCGTCTTGCTTTTTTGAAGCCGCAAATTATCGCCGCCGTATTTTTTATCTCCCGCAAGCGGAAGGCCGCGCCGCGCCGCCTGCGCCCTGATTTGATGCGTCCTGCCGGTATATATACGCACGGCGGCGAGCGTAAAAGAACCATCTTTTGATAAAGCAAGCGGAAGCGCGGCGCTCAACGCAAATTTCCCCGTTCCGGTTTTGTAGTCCGGCGCAGTCAAAGAAGCCGCGTCATTATCAAAAAAAGTTTTTTTTTGATTTTTATCCCTAACAAGCAGGTCGCGCCAAACAGTTTTTTTCTTTAAGACGCCTTGCAAAATACAAATGTATGTTTTTTTTATATGCTTTTTTTTTAGCGAATCAGAAAATTCCCTGGCGCCGGCAAGAGTTTTGGAAAAAGCAACCGCGCCGCTTGTTTCAAAGTCAAGCCTATGAAGCGGGCCTGGCGTAAAAGACAGCGAAGGCGCCGTTTTATCCCTTAAATACTCCAAAACAAACGAAGTTAGGCTTTCTCCGCCATGAACGTTTTGGCTGGGATTTTTGTTTACAAAAAGCAAATCTTTTGTTTCTAAAATTACGTTTAACTTTTTATATACAGAACGTCGACCGGAAGGCGGCGCTTTGTTTTTCGCGCCAGTCTTGGCTTCCTCGCGGGAGGCCGCCGCCGGCGCTAAATCGCAACTTGTTAAAACTAATATTTCATCGCCTTCGTATACATGGGCGCCGGGCGGGAAAGGCTCGCCGTTCACCGTAATTTTTTTGGAACGGAACAATTTGTATACAGCCGAAAGCGGCAGGTTTGGATACACTTTGCGTACAATGCGGTCAAGCCTGCGCCCATCATCATTTTTTTGCGCCTTCATTATGTTTTTAATCTTGATTGGAAGAGGCGACTGGAGCCGTCAATAAAACATCGTATTTTTTGTTTTCGGCTTCCAAAAGCTTTAATTGTTTATCTTGATTTTCTATTTCTAATTCCAGCAATTCTTTTTGCAATTTTAATGTTTCTAATTTGTTTTTTTGGGATTTAGATACAAAGTTAAGAATTATGGCCGGAAGCCCTACAAAAATTGATATAACAGATACGCTTCCTGTTATTATAGCGGTTAAATCCATATTTGCCTCCACATTTTTAAGCTATTCGAAATCACCGCTTTAGTCTCCCTCCCCCGGCGGGCCGGGTTTTGCGGGATTAACGCCGGAAATACGCCCGCTTCACGCAATTGAAGCGCTTGTTTGGACGCAAAGCCGCCAATTAGAACGTAAAGCGCGCGGTTTCGTTGCATAAAGTCGGATTTTAGCCGTTAAAATTCGCGAAAGACTCCCGGCGTTCAAATTGCGCCTTGTTGAATCCCTCTTTTTTATGATATAGTTACTTCTCTTAAATTAAAACTAAACGCCTTATGTCAATCTGAACATTTCAAAAGTTTTTTGGAGGAAATTTGCCAACAATTGAACAAAAATCAGACGCCGTAGCTTTTCCAAAACAAAGCCTTATCACTGTGGATCAAAGCAAATGCAATGGGTGCCATAGTTGTATAACCGCTTGCCCAATAAAAAGTTGTATAGACGCTTCCGGCGACACTGTTACAGTTGTAGACGATCTTTGCATAGGTTGCGGGCGTTGCATTCCAGCCTGTAAACAGGAAGCGCGAAGCTATAGCGACGACACGGATAAGTTTTTTTACGACCTTAAAGAGGGTAAAAAAATAGTCGCCATTGTAGCTCCAGCCGCCGCCGCTGTTTTTAAAAATATATTAAAACTTAACGGCTATCTTAAACACATAGGCGTTAAAGCTGTTTTTGACGTATCTTTCGGCGCGGAACTTACCGTAAAATCCTATCTTGATTACGCAAAAAACAACAAACCCCGCCTTATAATAGCCCAGCCTTGCGCATCCATAGTAAGTTACTGTGAAATTTACAAGCCTCAGTTGCTTAAATACCTGGCTCCGGCGCAAAGCCCCATGCTTCATACGGCGATTATGATTAAAAAATTTTTCCCTGAATACGCAAATTGTAAAATCGCCGCTATTTCACCATGCGCGGCCAAAAAACGCGAATTTAAGGCGGTTCCAGTTATAGAATACAACGTCACCATGTCGCGGTTAAAAGAAAAAATGGAGCTGGCAAAGCAGGGGCTTTCGGCGTTCCCCGAAGTTGAATACGAAGGCCCGCTTGCTGAAAGAGCCGTCCTTTTTTCCTCGCCTGGCGGTCTGCGGGAAACTATAGCCCGCGAAGCTCCCGAAATGGTTCCAAAGATTCGCAAAATTGAAGGGCCTGAAGTTGTGTACAAGTATCTAAATGAATTGCCGGAATCATTGGAAAAAAACAAAGCGCCGTTTGTTGTAGACTGTTTAAATTGTGAAGCGGGCTGTAACGGAGGGCCTGGCACAGGAAACTATGGAAAATCCATCGATATTTTGGAAAATCTAGTTTCTGAGCGGGCGGAAAACCATATACAGAAAAACAAAAAGTCTTTTTTAGGCCGCGACTTAAAGCGCGCGTTAAAAAAATATTGGCGTAAAGATATTTATTCACGTACATATAAAGATTTGAGTGAAAGAACGGAGCGGGTAAAAACTCCAAGCGACAAAGAATTACAGGGTATTTTTAAAGAAATGAAAAAAAACTCCCAAAAAGACATCCTAAATTGTTCTTGTTGCGGCTATGGGAGTTGCCGTTCCATGGCCGAAATGATTTACAACGGTTTAAATAAAAAAGAACATTGCCTTTATTTTATTATGGCGAAACTTTCGGAAGATGAAAAAATACGGTCTATGGCGGTAACAGCGACCGGCAGTCTTGTTAAGCAACTTGAAGACTCAAAAGAAACTCTTGTCTCTATGCAAGAAAAAGTCTCCAAATACATAGATTCCAGCACCGCACAGGGTAAAGTTATAGATAAATCTAGCGGTAAAATGTCCAATTTAATAGTAAAAGTACAGGAAACAAGCAGAGAAACCGAAAAAAAACGAGAAGCGCTTGAACACTTGGGCCGGACGACGGAGGCCGCCAAAAAAGACATGAAGGCCCTGCTTGACGCTTTTTCCTCTTTGCAAAACGGCACGCAAGAAATAGCCGGAATAGCCGGCGTTATTAAAGGCATAGCCGCCAGCACAAATTTACTTGCAATGAATGCGGCTATAGAAGCCGCACACGCAGGCGAATCCGGCAAAGGCTTTTCCGTTGTAGCCGGAGAAATACGCTCGCTTGCCGGAGCGACATCCGAAAACGCAAACAACATTTCCGCCAATATAAAAAACATAGTAAAACAAATAGGATCTTCTACAGACTTTCTGAACAAAATGGACGGCGTTATGGCGCGCATGGTTGGAGGAGTAAATAATGTTGAAAAAAGTTTTACAGAAATAATACAGGCGCATGCGCAAGTAACAAATTCAACGCGGGAATTAACAGGAGACCTTGAATCTTTAAACGAGACTTCCGCAAATTTACGCGAATCCTCCAAAGACATTATTGAGGCGCTGGACACAATACGGGCGCTGATAGCTTCTTTGGACAACGCAACAGATTCCGCCAAAATAGAAGCGCATTAACAAGAATTTTTACCGGTAAAAACGGCTCATACATTGCGAGTTAAATAAATTTAATAGCTGATTTTACATTTTTTCTTTCGTGAGTCTTCTGCGCAACACCAACAATCCATGCGGAACCATACATTTTACTATTTTCTTTAAAAATTTACGAATAGTCCATCTCCAAAATTTTGACTCAGGATAAAATCCAATAAATCTTAGCTTCTCCTTGAATTTTATGTATTTTACATAGTAAAATTTAAAATTATTAACATATTCATTAACGTTATCTTCTTTAAGCGCAAATTTATTCCCTAATTTTTCTCTTATAAAGTTAATCACCAAGATTATATTAGCTCTAAATTCATATACCGTATTTTCTGTTTTAATATGCGTCATAGATTCTGTATTATCAAAATAATGATATAGTGGACGACCTATCTTTTGTATTCGATTCGCATAAAACAGAGCTTGCTGGGTTATCACCCGGTCCTCGTAACAACCCGCAACGGGAAATTCTATCTTCGCTATTATTTCACGCCGAAACATCTTATTCCAAACAGCGCAACAATGAACAAATCCCAGGTTGTTAAAATTATCTTCTACGTCAAACGTTTGTTGCTCGTAACTGTAACTACGCCCACTGTTCCTGTAAAAATCACAAGCTACTATATCCGCGCCAGATTCTACGGCCTTTTTATAAAGTTTTTCCGTCATATCAGATTCTATCCAGTCGTCACTATCCACAAATTGTATGTAATCTCCCGTGGAATTCTCAAACGCCGTTTTTCTGGCCTGCGGTAATCCTTCATTTTGTTTTTTATGAATTACTTTTATCCTCATATCTTTTTGCGCGTAAGCATCGCATAACGCAGGACTGTTATCAGGCGAACAATCATCTACCAGAATGCATTCAAACTCGATAAACGTTTGGGATAATATACTTTCTATACACCTTTCCAAATATTTTTCAACATTATATACAGGAACCAGTATCGACGCCTTTGGTTTTTCCATTTTTCACAAACCTCTTGGCGAACAAAACATATAAAAACAGGCGCCGCCCGGCGTCCGGAAAAATCGATAGCGTATATCTATTGAGAAAAATGGGGAAGAATTATAGTTATATACGAAATAAGAATTCAGCTTACCCGGCGGGGGGGGGGGGGGGGGGTCTTGGGCGTTTAAATGGGTTATAATGGTCATGTAAAGCAAAAACTATATCAAAAAATTTTAAGTTTAGCGGGGACTTTACCCGCCGTA
>JAITER010000081.1 GCA_031281945.1 Spirochaetaceae bacterium
GCGGCGGCGCAACGGGGACAGCCGCGGGCGCGGAAATAGCAGAAGACGGCGGCCCCGCCAACTCGGCGGCTTGCGCCGCAATAACGGTCGCAGACGGCGGCACGGACGCGGCGGAAACAGCCGCAGACCCTGGCGCTAAAGCCGCCGCTGGCTGGGGCTCTGGCGGCGGCGCAACGGGGACAGCCGCGAGCGCGGAGACAGCAGAAGACGGCGGAACAGCCGACTCGGCGACTTGCCCCGCAACAACAGCCGCAGACCCTGGCGCTTCAGCGACTTGTCCCGTAGCAACAGCCGCCGCCCCGGATGCGGAAATAGCAGAAGACGGCTCCCCAGCCGACTCAGCGACTTGCCCCGCAACAACGGCCGCCGGCCCGGACGCGGCGGAAACAGCCGCAGACACGGGCGCTAAAGCCGCCGCTGGCCGGGGTTCTGAAGGCACCGCAACTGGGACAGACGCGGGCGCGGAGACAGCCGAAGACGGCTCCCCCGCCAACTCGGCGACTCGCCCCGCAACAACAACAGCCGCCGCCCCCGCCGCCTCGGCGACTCGCACCGCAACAGCGGGCGCAGACGGCGCCCCAGCCGACTCAGCAACTCGCCCCGCAACAACAGCCACCGGCCCAGCCGACTCAGCGACTTGCCCCGTAGCAACAGCCGCCGGCCCGGATGCGGAGACAGCCGAAGACGGCGCCCCGGCCGCCTCTGCGACTCGCGCCGCAACAACAGCCACCGCCCCAGCCGACTCGACGACTTGCCCCGTAGCAACAGCCACCGCCCCAGCCGCTTCAGCGACTTGTCCCGTAGCAACAGCCGCCGCCCCGGATGCGGAAATAGCAGAAGACGGCTCCCCAGACGCCTCTGCGACTCGCGCCGCAACAACAGCCACCGGCCCAGCCGACTCGACGACTTGCCCCGCAACAACAGCCGCCGTCGGCCCCGCTACTAAAGCCCCCGCCAACTCGACGGCTTGCCCCGCAACAACAGGCGCCGTCGGCCCCGCTACTAAAGCCGCCGCAGGCCGGGACGCAGACGGCGGCGCTGTTTTTTCGGTAGCGGCCAGCATCTTTTTTTGTTCCCGGTTTATCAGGTAAATATCCAGCAAATCGCCGCGAATTTCATTTAAAAAAAGAGCGCTTTCTTCGCCGGCTTTCTTTTGTTCTTCAAACAACCGTTCTTTTGCGCCTTCAAGTGTAAACTTTTTTTCTTGAACAAGATGTTTCACCCTCAAAAGAAGGCGCACATCTTTTTTTGAATAAACCAGTCTGCCCGCTCCGTCTTTGCGCGGCTGAATCAGCGGTATTTCTTTTTCCCAGTAGCGTATAATATGGCCTTTGACGCCTAATATCTTCTCCAAATCTGATGAATTAAAAGCGTTCATTTTTTAAATCCGTCTTTTTTCTTTCCATCCGCGGGACGGCCCCGCTTTGCGCCGTAGTTCTTGGCGGCGGAAGGCGGGCCGGAATTCTTACGCCGGCGTTCCGGTTCGCGCCCGGAGCGTTTGATTTCTACACGCAAAGGAATTGAAGAAAAACCAAGATCGCTCCTCATTTTTCGCTGAAGATACGAAACATAGGATTCTTTACAGGCTTCCGGCCTGGACGCGAAAAGACGGAAAACAACGGGATTCGCGCTAATTTGAACGCCGTATTTAATTTTGAAGCGCGTTAGCGGGCCTGAAGGGGGAGGCCGTTCCGCCTGCCAGCGTTCCAGGGCGTCATTCAAAACCGCGGTGTCCACCCGCGTCAAAAGTTCAGAACGCATTTTTACGCAAGTTTGCAAAAATTTATCCACGCCTTCACCGGTTAAAGCGCTAGCCGCCAAAATGGGCGCCCAGCTCATTTTCCCAAAAAAATAACGTATTTTATCACATACAGCCGTGAATTCGTTTTTTAGACCGGAAGTCATATCCCATTTGTTTAACAAAAAAATAACGCCGCGCCCCCGTTCACAGGCAAGAGCCGCTATTTTTTTATCCTGTTCGCTTAGGCCCTCCCGCGCATCTATCAAAATAACAACGATATCGGCCTCATCCATTGTTTTTATTGCGCGATTCACGCTAAAATATTCTACATCCTCTGTAACTTTAGTTTTGCGTCTTATGCCGGCGGTGTCGCACACCAAAAACCGCCGCCCGTTCCACAAAAATTCACCCTCCACGACGTCCCGCGTACAACCTGGTATGGGCGAAACAATGGAAGCGGAGCTAGCGGTCAACCGGTTGGAAAGCGTTGATTTTCCCGTATTTGGTTTACCGGTTAATGTTATTCGTACAACTTCGCCATCTTCGGCTTCCGCCGCGCTTAATTTGGAAAAATCCAGTTTGGAAATTATCGCTTTTTTTAATTCTTCTATGTTGTCGCCGTGCTCGGCGGAAATCATGTGTATAGTTTCAAACCCGTAAGAAAGCAGGTTCCACGCTTCTTCAACTTTGCGCCCGCCTTCCGTTTTGTTGACGGCCGCAATAAGTTTGCCGCGCAAAGGGCGCAGCGTTTTTATAAAATCTTCGTCTTCGGCGGTTATGTTTCCGGCTTCCAAAAGCAGAACTACGGCTGAGGCGTTTTCTATAGCGGACAAAGCCCTGTCTACAACAAGCTCATCAATGCTTTCCGCCGCCTCGTCTCCGGCTCTATCCAATTTAAAACCGCCCGTATCCACAAGGCGCACCGGTTTTTCCAGAATCACGGCGTCTTCCGCAACGGGGTCGCGGGTAAGGCCGGGAAGCGGGCCTGTAATTGAGCGCCGCCGGCCTATAAGCCTGTTAAACAGCGTGGATTTTCCCACATTAGGCCGTCCGGCAATCACTACAACCGGCAAATTTTGATAACGTACAAGAGGTGTTTCAGTTTTGCGCATTTTGTTTTTCTTCAGAATCTGGCGGCGAAAGCCCCAAAATTCCGGCGGCGGTTTTGGCTTTGGCCTCCGTATCGTAAATTTTCAACTCTTCCTCTTTAAGCCAGCCGCTGTAGGCGCTGCGAGCCAAAACCCAATTTTCTGTTTTTTCGCCGTTTACCATGGGGCGCCGCTCCAAAATTTCAACAATAGAACCTTTCCGTAAAAAACCAAGCGATTTCCCGCCTGCGCCATGCTTGCTCATAACATGAGTATAGTTCGCGATTACAACCCCGTATCCGATTACAGTACGCGAAAGCGGCGCCGTTATTGGCGGAACTATTTCGTTTTCGTAGTTTTTTTTTACGCATGACGGGAACAGGAAAAAAAAAGGCAGAATCAAGTACACGCGTTTCACAGTATTTGTTTTAGTATGGCGTAATCTGACGGAGTCCAATCAAGCCGGACGGCTTCTTCAAGGGTGAGCCAACGGCATTCGGAATGGTCGGAAAGCGAAAATTCCACCGAAAGAAACCTTACTTTATGGGCTATAAGCCTGCGTACAACGCCTTTATGTTCAAAAATACATTCGCCCAGCTTCTCCCCGCATTCAATTTCAACGCCCAGCTCTTCATTAAATTCACGGATTAAAGCCGCCCGAACATCCTCGCCATCTTCAACTTTACCGCCCGGAAACTCCCATTTACCGGTCATTTCTCCACAGGTATTGCGTCTTGCGGCAAAAATTTTACCGTCTAAAAAGGCTATTCCGGCGCAGGAAAGACTCTCCATACAAAATATGATTTTACCGGAGAATTAAGATAAGGTTTAGTAGCGGATAAAACAAGTAAAAGCTTAAGGCGGTTTTAAATTCGGGCGCATTTTTTGGCGTTTTTTTGCAAAAAACGCCAAAAAACCGGGCTATCCGCTAAAATTACACATAAATCCGCTTGGCGGATTTATGTGTAATTCCCGCTCCTATCCCATTGCGCTCTGGCAAACAGGCGCGTTTTCCCCGTTTAACGGGGTGCGCCCGGAACCGCCGGCGAAAAGTCCCTTTGCAAAAAAGCGGCGTTTTGCCATACTTGCCCTTAGATTCGCCGTCTTTTCACAATCCGTTGCATTAACGGCTTATTTGTTTAGGAGCCTATGTTTTTTAAAGATAAAAACTGGAACGGGTTTGACTTAGTTAAAATCCCGGCGCGTGGCGAAAAGAAAACGCAAAACGCTTATTTTTACGCCGGAAGCCGCGGCGCGCCTTTGCTTGTAAGCCTGCACACGTGGGCCGGTTCATACGCACAGCAAGACCCGCTTGCGCGGCTCGCAAAAGACGAAAACTGGAATTACATACATCCCGATTTTAACGGCCCAAACAATTCTCCAGACGCCTGTATGAGCGGCGCCGCGATTCAAAGCATAGACGCCGCGGTTTCTTTCGCCTTAGAAAACAGCAGCCCGGACAAAAACAAAATCGCAATCGCCGGACTTTCCGGCGGCGGAAGCGCCGTGTTATGCGCTTTTTTAAAATCTTCTTACAAATTAAAATACTGTATGGCTTGGGCGCCGGTAACCTGTCTACCAATGTGGCATAACCAGTCAAAACACGCCAAAAACGAATACTGGCGTGATATAGAAAAATCAACATCCTCCAAAGGCGGGCTAAACGAAGAAGAAGCAAAAAAGCGCTCTCCTTTACACATGACGCCAAAAAGCAAAGATTTGTGCTATTTGGACATATACGCCGGCCTCAACGACGGTTATACGGGAACCGTTTCGGTTTTACATTCAATTTTGTTTTACAATAAAATAATGGGATGTTTTAATTCGGCCGGCGACGCCGTAAACGAGCGGGAAACAACCAACCTTCTTTCCAGAAACATAAATCCAGAAACAAATGAATACTTATGGGGGGGGGGGGGGGACAAACGAAAACTTTTTTACAAAAAAGAGAATTCTCATGCGGGTTTGTTTATTTTCGAAGGCGCTCACGAAATACTGCCGCATTTTGCTTTTAGCCGGATTAAAAAACAAATTGGGGCGTAAAAAACAGCGCCGGAATTTACAAATGGAGGACGGAAATCCTTATGGACCATATAAAACGTTTTTTTGACTGCTTCATTCCGGTTACAACGTGCAATTTACGCTGTCATTACTGCTATATTACGTTAAACGGGCAGTTTGAAAACAAATTGCCGGAATTTAAGCACAGTCCGCAAACAATAGGAAAGGCTCTTTCAAAGGAACGGCTGGGCGGACTTTGCCATTTCAACCTTTGCGGCGCGGGGGAAACCCTGCTTCCGCCGGAAACAACGCCCATAATCCGGTCGATTCTGGAACAAGGCCATTACGTCATGGTTGTAACCAACGGAATGGTTCAAAAACGCTTTAACGAGATTCTTCAATTTCCAAAAGAATTTCTAGCCCGTCTGGGATTTAAATTTTCGTTTCATTTCCTTGAGTTAAAAAGATTAAACGCGCTTGACAGCTGGTTCAACACGATAAAAAACGTCAGGGAATCAGGCTGTTCAATTTCCGTTGAATTAACCCCAACGGACGAATGCGTCCCGTACATCAACGAAATAAAAGCGTTATGCGTAAACAACCTCGGCGCTCTCTGCCACATTACCATAGCAAGAGATTCCCGAAAAAAAGACCTTCCCATTTTAACAAATATGCCGTTAAGTCAATACAAAGAAACATGGGACGGGGGGGGGGGGGGGTCAGGATTCGATTCCGAAATGTTTAGATTTAAACTAAGCACATTCGGAATAAAACGAAAAGAATTCTGTTACGCCGGTTTATGGTCCGGTTGTATAAATATTGGAACGGGAGACCTCTCACAATGTTATAGCTCTTTTTATTCACAAAATATTTTTGATGATGTAAACAAACCAATAAAATTCATTCCGATAGGCGCGAATTGTCTCAAGCCGCATTGTTTTAACTCTCACGCCTGGCTTACGCTGGGGCTTATACCGGAATTAAAAGCGCCCGCATACGCCCAAATCAGGAACCGTATTTGCGGGGATGGAAGCGCCTGGCTTACACCGGAAATGAATGCGTTTTTATCAGGCAAACTTTACGATTCCAACCGTTTGTTAACTCTTAACGAACAAAAAAAAATAAACGCCGCCTGGAAAAAAAAGCGCGTTCTGCAACTTATTTCACGGGCGCGGGGAAAAATCTCTAGACTGTTCAAACGATAAACTAAAGACGGATTGCGCCGCCTAACACAATCAAACAGTCAAAGCATCTTTGGAGGTAATTTTTATGATTTCGGACGGAAAAAACACATTTGCGGCCAGAAACGTTTTTTTACAGGAACTTATACGTAAAACTCTATCACCATTAATAGACGCCGATTACTGCTTTCTTGAACTACCCTATTACAGCAACGTCGGCGACGTCCTTATTTGGCATGGAACGGAATGTTTTTTAAAGACGCTCAAATTTAAATGCGGATATAAAGCGTCAAGCGTTACATTTAATCCCAAGCGCGTAAATTCAGGCGCCGTCATACTTTTGCAGGGGGGCGGGAATTTCGGCGATTTATGGGGCGGGG
>JAITER010000011.1 GCA_031281945.1 Spirochaetaceae bacterium
TCCTGGATTGAAGACGCGGACAAGGACGGCTTTAGCGGCGAACTCTCCCTCTCGCCGGGCGGGTCGGCGGTGGTCTTAATCAAGGTTCTGACATTCGACGGCAAAACCGGCGTCTACTATATACCGGTAAACAGGGCGGAGGATGATTCGGCTACGCTTTCCGCGCTAACGGTAAGCGGTTCAGGCGGAACGGCGGCCTGGTCGCCGGCTTTCTCGCCAAACGACGCTTCCGCTCTTAACTACACAGCCGCTTTCCCGGTAAACGCCTCCATTTCGTCCCAAAACATAACGATAACGTCAACAGCGGCGTCTTCCGCCGCGAAGGTGGAATTCGTGGGCGAAACAGGCCACCAGTTCACCCTTGCTCCGGGCGGGCAAAAAATGGCGGTTATCCGCGTAACCGCGCAAAACGGCTCTTACCTGGACTACAATATCACCGTAATTTGGGAAGCGGATGCCAGAGCTACGCTTTCCACGCTAACGGTAAGCGGTTCGGGCGGAACGGCGGTCTGGACGCCGGCTTTCTCGCCAAACAACGCTTCCGCTCTTAACTACACAGCCGCTTTCCCGGTAAACGCCTCCATTTCGTCCCAAACTATAACGATAACGTCAACAGCGGCGTCTTCCGCCGCGAAGGTGGAATTCGTGGGCGAAACAGGCTACCAGTTCAGCCTTGCTCCGGGCGGGCAAAAAACGGCGGTTATCCGCGTAACCGCGCAAAACGGCTTTTACCTGGACTACAGAATTTCCGTAACCTGGGCGGGAACGACAGCCAACCAGCTTACCGCCTTAACAGTAAGCGGAACCAACTGCAACTGGAACAGCAGTTTTAAGGCGAATACATACTCTTACAACGTGTACCATACCGGGACGGCTTTAACGATAGGAACTGTAACGGGGCCGTCCGGCGCGACTGTGGAATACTCGCAAAACGGCGGAACTTACACAACCACAAAACCGGCAAGCGTAAGTACGCCGAATATGTCTTCCTCAACATTGACCATTCGCGTAAAACCGCAAACCGGCGAACCTCGCGTTTACACGCTGATTATCACCCGCTACCAAAAAGAATGGGTGTTTTACGGCGGAGCTATGCACACATGGACGGTTCCGTATCCCGGCAAATACAAGTTTGAAGCCTGGGGCGGAAGCGGCGGAAACGCGGACCAAAACTCTAATCAAGTACCCAATAGCGGAGCGGGCGCGGCCGGCGGTTATAGCTCCGGCTCAATAAGCAACCTACCTGTAAACACAACGCTGTACGTTTATGCTGGCGGTAGAGGCGAAGACAGTGCGCAATACAGCAGAGGCGGAAGCGGCGGTTTTAACGGAGGCGGAACTGGCGGTCATGGAACTACAGTTTATCAAGGCGGAGGAGGCGGAGGAGGCGCAACGGACTTTCGCTTTACAAGCGCCTATAACACGCGAATTCTTGTAGCCGGCGGCGGGGGCGGCGGGGGTCACCATTCCAAAGCGGGAACAGGCGGCGGAGCTACTGGCGGAAACGCCATAAACTACAACAACAATACAATAACAGGCGCTGGGCAAACATCAGGGTACGCCTTTGGATACGGCCAAACCGGCGGGATTAGCGGCACCGATTCTTATGGCAGCGATGGGCATGGCGGCGGCGGCGGCGGGTACTATGGCGGAAAGGCGAAAGGAGACGGCGGCACGGACGGCGCAGGCGCCGGCGGTTCGGGCTTTGTGTACGGCTACAGCGACACTCCCGGAATTAATAAAACTGACGACGACAAATGGGTGGGAAATGGTTCGTACAGCTCCTACAAGTTTACAGGGGATTTTGCCTGCGTCGGGGGCGGCGGCAACGGCAACAGCAAGCCTGCTTCCAATAGCGGCGGCGGCATGGCCCGTATAACATTCACCCCAAACGCGCCCTAACGTTTTACAGGCCGCATAACGGCGCCGTTTAACACGAAACGCTTTGGCGCGTTTTACAATTTTAGCTGTGCTTAAAAAAAGTTTTATTGACAAAAAGGCTGCAAGAAATGCGGCCCTTAAGCACAAGGGGATTGAACTACAAGTGCGCTACGCGAACTTGTAGTTTGGCTGTATTTGATAAAAACGGTCTGCGTCCGTTGTTTATCGGATACAGCGCCTTATCACCAGACGCGCAAAGGGATAGGAGCGGAATTACCCATAAATCCGCTTGGCGGATTTATGGGTAATTGGAGCGGATAGCCCGGTTTTTCGCCGTTTTGTAAAACAAAACGGCGAAAAATGCGCCATATTTAAAAATTTACATCAATTTTTTTACTTCTTCGGCCACAAACTGCACTTTTGTTCCAACAATAACCTGTACGCTCTTTTTTCCAGGCCGTATAACCCCCGAAACCCCGGCGCTTTTAATTTTTTTATCGTTGACGGCATCCATGTCTTTTATCTCTACACGAAGCCTTGTAGCGCAATATTCCAACGAAACGACGTTTTCTTTGCCGCCCAAACCTTCCAGCACTATTCTGGCGGTTTCGGCGTAGGTGTCGCCCCCCCCCCCCGCAACGGCCGGTTTTACATCTTGCGCGGCTTCTTCGTCATCTTCACGGCCAGGCGTCTTTAGGTTGAACTTAACGATTACAAACCGGAAGACCGCATAATAAACAACAGCGTAAATCGCGCCAAAAGGCAGAATTAAGAGCGGATTCACCGCCATTGGGGCTTTAAAACTTAAAACCCAGTCCACAAGGCCCGCGCTAAAATTAAACCCGCAACGCACCGGCAAAAGAGCGGTAATAGCAAGAGAAAGGCCGGTTAAAGCCGCGTGAACAGCGTACAAAGGCGGCGCAAGGAACATAAAAGCGAATTCGATAGGTTCCGTTATTCCGGTAAAAAATGCGGAGAGGGCGCCGGACAAAAGCAGGCCGGCGGCGATTTTCTTCTTTTTGGTTTTGGCTGTGTGAATCATCGCAAAACAAGCGGCGGGCAGCCCGAACATCATCACCGGAAAGAAGCCCGTCATGTACATTCCCGTTTGCCCTTTAACGCCGCCCAAAGAAGCGTTCCAAAACTTGCCTATGTCGTTTATTCCGGCTACGTCAAACCAAAAAACGCTGTTTAAGGCGTGATGCAGGCCGAAAGGTATTAAAATACGGTTCAAAAAGCCGTAAACGCCGGCGCCCAGCGCTCCAGCGGAAACTATCGTTTCGCCAAACATTACAAGGCCGCCGTAAATAACAGGCCACAAAAAAGCCAGCGCCAGAACCAGTATCAATGTGGCCCCGGCTGTAACAATGGCTACGCAACGGCGCCCGCTAAAAAACGAAAGCGCGTCTGGAAGGCGCGTGCTTGAAAATTTATTGTAACATGCGGCGCCGATAAGCCCGGAGACTATGCCTATAAACTGATTCTGCATTTTTCCAAAAGCCGCAGGAACTTCTTCCAGCGGCACACCGAAAAACATACTGTATGCGGCGGGAGAAAGTAATGTTTGCACTAAAAGCCAGGAAATCATAGCCGAAAGCGCCGCCGTCCCTTCACCGTCCTTGGACATACCCACGCCCACGCCTATAGCAAACAAAATGCCCATGTTGTCGATAATCGCGCCTCCGGCTTTAATTAAAAAGCCCGCGGCGGCAAGGTTGCTTCCCCAACCGGTCGGGTCCAGCCAATACCCTATCCCCATAAGGATGGCGGCTACAGGAAGGCACGCGACAGGAAGCATGAGCGATTTTCCAAGCCTTTGAAAAACTTTCATCATAAGCTTACTCCTAAAAAATAAAATATAGTTATTCCGAAACCGCAAAGTTTCCGAAAAACTTACCCTAAAAACACGGTTTTTACCGCATAGTATAAATTATGCGGCGTCTTAGCGCAAACTTCAAACCATTTAAAACATGATTTAAACTTTTAGACCTGCTTTTGACTCAAGCGCGTTTTGATTTTTTGACGGCAAAAATAAAAACAAGCGCCCGCCGCCTCCGCATGATTAACAAAAGCCGGGCGCCAAAAGCGCCCTTTAAAAAGGGCGCTTTTGGCGGCTAAGGTATGCCCAAAACCTTGACTAAGGCTGTTGTAAAGTTCTAAAATGAGCCATGACTGAAGTTTTGTCTCAAGACGAAATTGACCAGCTTCTTTCCGCCATAAACGCGGGCGACACAACCGCCGACCAGGATTTTAAACCGGCGACTGATTCTCGCAAAATAAAAATATACGACTTTAAACGTCCTGACAAATTTTCTAAAGAACAAATACGTACGGTTCAAATTATGCACGAAACTTTCGCCCGCCTTACAACCACATCTCTTTCCGCAAATTTACGCAGTATGGTTCATGTACACGTCGCATCGGTAGACCAGCTTACTTACGAAGAATTTATACGTTCAATACCAACCCCTACAACGCTGGCCATCATAAACATGGATCCTTTAAAAGGCAACGCGATTTTGGAAATAGACCCGACCATCACATTTTCCATAATTGACCGTCTTTTTGGCGGCACAGGCGAAGGAACAAAAACACAACACGAACTAACGGATATTGAACAGTCCGTTATGGAAGGAATAATAATTCGTATATTGGGGAATATGCGCGAAGCCTGGGCCCAGGTAATAGACCTTCGCCCTCGTCTGGGGCAGATAGACACGAATCCGCAATTTGCGCAAATTGTGCCGCCCACAGAAATGGTTGTTTTGGTGACTCTGGAAACAAAAGTAGGCGAAATAGAGGGAATGATGAATTTTTGCATCCCCTACCTCACCATAGAACCAATAATAGGCAAACTTTCCGCGCAATTCTGGTACGCAACGGCCCGGCAAGGCGCCAATATCGAAAACCTTAACATTCTTAAAGACAAACTTGTAACTGTCGACGTCAACGTAGTAGCCGAAATCGGAAAAATAAACATACCGGTGCGGGACGTTTTGGCGTTGCAGGCGGGTGATATGATACGGCTTAACACGGTAAAAGTAACCGATCCATTTACAGTGAGTATAGGCGGCGGTAAAAAAAATCCCGGAAAAACCAAATTTTTATGCAAACCCGGCGTAGTCGGGAAAAAAATGGCCGTGCAAATTATTCAACAAATTGAAGATATAGAAATTGGCGAAATGGAAGAATTTAGCGAAGCAGTGGAGGTGTTATGAGTGACGGGGCTTTATCACAAGCGGAAATTGACGCGCTGCTTAGCGGCGGTAATACGGCGCAACCGGCTAGCGGCAATACAAACGACGTCAGCGCCATTAAAGACTACCTAAACGGAACATTGCCCGCGCAATCATCCAACCTTTCCGCTATGACGGGCGGCAACGTCCGGTTAACCGGCCTCTCGGTAAGTCCGTCAAACCGCGATGTTTTCCTGCCGCAACTGCCGGACATGGTTACTTCCGTTAAAATTGATTTTACATCGGGTTTTCCAGGCGAACACTTGTTTATAATGAGCGAAGATGCGGCTAAAGCAATCGCCAGCGTTATGAACAAAGAGGAAAACATCTCGCTGGACGCAATGGCGATGTCGGTAATAGGCGAAGTTGTTTCGCAAATAGCCGGAACTGAAATTACAGTGCTTACCACCAAAACAGGCAACACTTCTATAGCGGCTTCCCCGCCCGAGGCCGCTAATGTTCCGAAAGCCGCTGTGGCCCTTCCTCCAAACGATTTTACCGTTGCAAGTTACGATGTTGATTTAGGCTCAGGCGCCCCGCATAAAATTTGGGAAATTTTCGGCCCGTCGGTATCCGCCGGCATTACAGCGGCGTTACGCGCCGGAACGCCAGGCCCCCAAAACGCGGCGGGCGGGGCTGGAATGAGCGGCATGGGCATAGGAAGCCCCGGCTCGTTCATGCAACCGCCCGGGGTGCAGTCAATACAATTTCCAGGCCTCTCTCCCAAAATGACAATGCGCGAGCAAGGCAATATCGGGCTTCTCATGGACGTATTCATGGAAATGACCGTAGAGCTAGGCCGCACCAGAAAACTAATTAAAGAAATCCTGTCTATGGGCGAAGGCACAATTATAGAGCTGGACAAACTTGCGGGCGAACCTGTAGACATACTTGTAAACCACGTTCCAATAGCCAAAGGCGAAGTTGTAGTTATAGATGAAAACTTTGGCGTCCGTGTAACCGAAATCGTATCTCCAGCGGAACGTATGAACGAATTAGGATGATTTTTTTATACGCCCAAAGCTTTCAACGTCTTTTTTAGCAAGGCCTCGTTTTCCGCGGACAAGGCGCCTAGCGGAAGTCTGACCGGGCCCGCCGGCAAACCGGCTAGCATAAGAGCGCGTTTAATTGGAATTGGGTTTGTTTCGGAAAAAGCAGATTTAATAAAGGGCAAAAGTTCATAATGAATGGAGCGTGCGCCGTCAAAATCTCCGGAAAGCGCCAAAGCCGTCATTTTTTTTACTTTCGCCGGAAACAAATTTGAAATAACGGATATAACGCCGTTCCCGCCCAGGGCGATTAACGGCAGGGTAAGAGCGTCGTCACCGGAAAGAACAGAAAACGGTTTTTTCAAACTAATAGCCGAAATAACGTCTCCCATTTGGTTTATATCGCCAGAAGCCTCTTTTACGGCGACTATATTGGGGATTTCCGCAAGACGCGCCATTAATAGGGCCGGAATGTTGCGCCCCGTACGGCTGGCTATGTTGTATACAACCACCGGCAAGCCCACCGCCGCAACCGCTTCAAAGTGGCGGATAAGGCCGTCGTCGTTGGGTTTATTGTAGTAAGGCGTTACAATTAAAGCCGCATCCGCTCCTAAGTCCTTGGCGCGCTTGGTGTAACGCACCGCGCAAGCCGTTGAATTTGAACCGGCCCCCAAAATAACGGGAACTTTGCCGCCCGCTTCCCGCACCGCAATTTTTATAAGCTCGTCTTCTTCGGGGTCGCTCAACGTGGGCGTTTCACCAGTAGTCCCCAACGGCGCAATGCCGTCAATCCCCTCGTCAAGCTGAAACTGTATCAAACGCCGGAAACCATCGTAATCAACGTCCCCGTTTTCTTTCATTGGCGTAATAAGCGCGGTAATCGCGCCTTTTAACATATTCATAAAGCAAGTGTATTTAAAATATTATTTCTTGTCGATAGTACGCACGCGAATAATGCCATTTATTTTTCGCAAATTGTCCAATACGTCGTCTGGCAGTTTTTGTTCGGCGTCTATAATGTTGTACGCATAATTTCCTTGATGATGATTTACAAGGTCTGTAATATTTACGCCCCTGGACGCGATGGCGGTTGTAATCTGCCCCACCATATTCGGTATATTCCGGTTTACCACAATCAGACGGTAATTTTTTTGTTCCTGCAATGTACAACGTGGAAAATTCACGGAATTCCTTACAACGCCGGTTTCCAAAAAGTCCATTAATTGTTTCGCCGCCATAACCGCGCAGTTAATTTCCGCTTCCGGAGTGCTCGCCCCCAAATGAGGCGTACAGATAATTTTTTCGTGTTTTAAAAGTTTATACGAAGGAAAATCCGTAACGTATAACGCAAGACGCCCGCGATCCAGCGCGTGAATAACGCCGTCTTCATCAACAAGGCCGCTACGGGCGAAATTAATAAGGCGGGCTCCTTTTTTCATTTCGTGAATACGCTCATAATTCAATAGACTTTTAGTAGTTTCGCTGTATGGAACGTGTATCGTAACATAATCAGATTTATCAAGCATAGCTTCTAAAGATTCAGCTTTTTGAACGTTACGCGAAAGCTTCCAGGCCGCATCCACGGATATATACGGATCATATCCCATAACATTCATCCCCAGCGAAAGAGCGTCGTTTGCGACCATAACCCCTATGGCGCCAAGCCCCACAACCCCAAGCGTCTTTCCGTAAATTTCCGGTCCGCCGTACAAAGATTTGCTTTTTTCAATCAACTTTTCAAAATCGCCGTCCGCGTAAGGCTCATTCGCCAAGGATTTAACCCAAGCCGCCGAATCCATTATTTTGCGGGAAGCCAAAAAAAGGCTGGCCAAAACCATTTCTTTCACCGCATTAGCGTTAGCTCCTGGCGTATTAAACACCACTATTCCGTTTTCGCTGCAATAATCCACCGGAATGTTATTCACGCCCGCGCCGGCGCGGGCTATAGCCAGCACGGACTTTGACAAAGCCGCGCCGTGAAGGCTCGCGCTACGCACCAAAATGGCGTCCGGATTTAAAAACTCGCTCGCCGCTTCGTAGCGGTCTCGTGAAAAAAGATTCAAACCCTCCGCCGCGATTTTATTTATTGTTTGAATTCTAAACATATTCGTTTTCTATACATCCTTTTTAAAATGATTCATAAATTCAATTAATGCGCGGACGCCTTCTATGGGCATAGCGTTGTAAATACTGGCTCTAAGACCGCCGGCCAATCTATGGCCCGCAAGATTCGCAAGCCCCGCCGCCTGCGCCTGTTTGGTAAAACGTTTTTCCAACAGTTTTTGCTTTTCCGCGTCTTCTTCTTGTATGCTAAAACGGACGTTCATTAAACTGCGGTCTTTCGGACGCACCGGAGCGCGATAAAAACCGGACTCGTCAATGTAATTGTAAAGAAGGGCCGCTTTTTCTTGATTAATTTTGTAAGCGGCTTCCACCCCGCCCATTTCGTCCAGCCATTCCAGCATAAGGCCTATCATGTAAATACAATAACAGGGAGGCGTGTTAAAAAGCGATTTTTCGTTAATATGCGCGCTGTAATTCAGCATGGCGGGCGCCCACGAAGGGGCCCCTTCGCAAAGGCCGTCTTTAATAACAACTATGGTGCATCCGGCCGGCCCTAGATTCTTTTGCGCTCCGGCGAAAACAAGCCCAAACCGGTTTACATCAATAGGCTCCGATAAAATGCAACTGGAAACATCCGCGACCAAGGGAACGCCGCCCGTAGCGGGAAGTTCCGTCCATCTGGTTCCCATAATCGTGTTATTCAGACAAATGTAGTAGTAGGCGTCGTCCGGTTCCGCGGGAGGCGGGCAGGGGATGTATGTATACTTTTCGCCTTTGGAAGATGCGGGAGTCCGCGCAACCACGTATTTTGAAGCCTCGCTTATAGCTTTATCCGCCCAAATTCCAGTATCTATGTAAACCGCTTTTTTGAAGGGGCTGTCGCGTTCAACCGCGGCCAGGTTGATGGGAACCATGGCGAATTGCGTCCACGCGCCGCCCTGTAAAAACAAAACGTGATAATTTTGCGGGACGCCCATAAGTTTGCGCAAAAGCGATTCTGTTTTATTGATTATACGCGAAAATTCATCCGTACGGTGGCTCATTTCCATTACGGATTGCCCGCACCCGTTAAAATTGACCATTTCCGAAGCGGCCCGCTGTAAAACGGCTAGCGGCATCATGGAAGGGCCCGCTGAAAAATTGTATATGCGTTCCATAAGGCAGTATACCTATTTTTTTTTGTAAAGGCTATTAGACTTAGCTCAATAATTTTATTGACCGCCTTGCAAACCTTGCGTTTTTTCGCAAGCGTTAACTCGCAAAACCGCGTTTCTGAATAAATTCTTCACCCGAAAAACCGGCGCGGCGCGGTTTTTATGCCGCCGGCGCGTAAAGCAGCCCCCCGTTAAAAGGCGAATTGCCGTAAAACCCCGGCGATGCGGGCGCCTAAAGCTTTTTTTTGTGTTTTCTTAATACTTTCGCCACAGTTGGCGCGGATATATGTTCAACAATCCCGCGCTCTACGGCGCTAACGCCTAAACTGCGTTGCGTCCAGCGCAACGTTCCGGCGGGCGGCGGCTCCTGCGACAGCGCAATTATTTTTTCTTCCACTTCAGGCGTAATTATACCCGGAATCGGCGGCTTTTCTCTTATTTTTCTTGTTAAAACACGATCTATTCCATCCAGAACATATTGCCGGCTAACCCGGCAAACCATCCCAATTTGACATTTGCAGCGCCTTGCTATGTAAGCCTGAGAGAGCGGTTTGTCGCGCCCGCCTTCGTCCAACAGCATTAGAATTTGCGCTCTTTTTACTTGCCGGCGGGGCCGGTTTTTCTGCGATTTAATTATTTTTTTTAACCGGACTTTTTCTTTTTCTGTAAGAACAACGTTGTATTTTTTTCCGTTCATAAAATCTCCCTAAAAATTTGGACAATCATATAATAATTTTTTTTATTTGGCACCCCAGCATTTAATAATTTTTGAATTAGGGGGGGGGGGGGGGATACATTTTTTTAAATGCGAAAAAAAGAAAAATATGATTTTTTACGTCTAAAAAGCGAAAACAATTAAATACACACAGCGCCATTTACAACGAAAACACGCATTAAATTAAAGCCTTTTTAACAAACGCTGAAGCCCGCCCGCCATTCCATCACAACGAAAACATCCGTGTAAAATACGCCGGAACACAATAAAAACGGTTAAAATATATTTTTTACGCGCTTTTGGAAGATCGTCATATATTTAGAATTATTCAAAAATCACCGCTTGCAACTCAAAATAACTATTGACGCCCCTCATACAAAAACGCAAAATTCGCAAACTGGCTGGAAGGCTGTTTTGCGAAAATCTTTTAACAAATTTCTTTAGCTGAATGTAATATAAACCGATGTTCTTAAAGAAAGAATTGTTTGAAATTCACAATAAAGCCGTTCAGAAATTTTACGTTTTGGGAGGGCTTCCGCTAAAAACGCGGTTTTACAGGCTTGCGGGCCCGTAGCTTTTAATCCCAAAAGCCAGGCTTGCAAGACGCAAATCTATTGCTGAACAAGCATAAATTAAGGGGCGAAAATGTCTTTAGAGAATCTAAATTTGAATGATTACATTAGAAAAGTGCAGGACTTTCCTAAAAAAGGCGTCCTTTTTTACGACATAACAAGTATTTTAACCTCGCCGGCGGCGTTTGCATGGTGCATAGAAAAAATGGCGGAGATTTACGCAGACAAAAAATTAGCCGCAATTGCGGCTATAGAAGCCCGCGGGTTTGTTTTCGCCGCCCCTTTCGCGGCTAAAATTGGGGCTCCTCTTATTTTGATACGCAAAAAAGGCAAACTGCCGGGGGTTACAGCCCGTAAATCATATTCGCTGGAATACGGTTCAGCCGAAATCGAGATTATACCCGAAGACGTCCCAAAAGGCGGAAACGTTCTGTTAATGGACGACCTTATCGCCACTGGCGGCACCTTAAAAGCCGCAAAAGACCTGCTTACAGAATCTGGCGCTTTGGTAACAGACATATTCGGCGTTATAGGCTTGTCTTTTTTTCCGTATAAAGATTCTCTATCTGGCGTAAATGTAACAACTCTTATAAACTACGACTCTGAATGACGATTTTTACGAAAATAAAAACTTTAGCCTTTCTTCTTTGTTTAACATTGATTTTTTACGGATGTTCGTCTTCAGATTCGCAGGGAAACTGGCAACTTTATGTAACGGAAGCCGCGGGGCGTTTTTTTGACGGTTCAGCTTTTTCCGAAAAACCCGCATCCACCGCGATTTTGGCGTCCAACCCCAAAACCTCCATCGTTTTTGTTGAAAAAAAAGAAAAACCGCCGTCCTTACGCATAACAAACAAGGATTTTCCCGGCTTAACCCTTTACGCCCAGGCCCCGGACGAAAAAGGCCGTTTTATGTTCACCGAAGTTTTATTAACCAGCGCGCATTTCGGCGGCTGGAACGAAGTGCGTTACGCTGTATACGGGACGGCTGTATATCAGGCGGGAGACGCGGACGGCAAAAGCGCCTCGCTGGTATTTGAAACCCCGCTGGAAATCACCGGCATAAACGCGGGCCGTGTAAAGCGCGGCCAGGAAAGGCTTTCCGGCGACAGGGGGTTGCAGGAAGCTAAAAACAGGGAGGAACGGATTGAAGCTCTTGTAAACTGGATGGCTTCCTCCTACGGCGTGTTCAAAAAACCGCCCGCTGACGGCGGGGAAGACGCTTCCGGGAGCGCGGAGGCGGCGAACGGTTTTGTAAACGCCGCTTTGTTCGAAGCGTATTGGCGGCCCGTCCTAATGCCGGAAATCTGCAAACCTTCCAGCCGGCCCGATGCGTACAACCAAACTATAACAGAGGCGAAAGAGGCGGGGGTAAAAATAGAACGCAAACTGGCGGAAGATGTAAGCTGGAATGTAAATTACACAAAACGCCTGTTTCCAGAATATATGCATAATTTTCGTAACAGCGGCGCCCTTTTACGCGATTGGGAAGAAGCGGCAAATTGGATATATATAAAATATTTATGGGAAAAAATACCGTCCATTTTCGCCCCGCCCGAAACCGGCGCCGCAAAAAACAAAACGGAGTAGCAAGGATTGAATCTTTTTTCTTTTTTTACCATGGGCGGCGTTTTTATGTGGCCGCTTTTACTGTTTTCCATAGCCGCCGTAAGCATAGCCGTTGAGCGCCTGGCGTATCTTTTTTACCATAATTTAAACGTCCTGGATTTGGAAAACACCATTCGCGAATATATAAAAAAAAACGATATTGAAGCCGCAAAAGATTTTTTACGGACAATCGCGGGACGGCGTATGGCGGCCCCCATCCTGCTAAAACTGCTGGAAAATCACGGCATGGGCGAACATATTATGGAAAAGGCCGCCGAAACCGAATCGGCGGCGGTTGTAACCAAAATGGAAAGCGGATTCGATTTTCTTGCCGCCATAGGTTCTTTGGCTCCGCTTACGGGCTTTTTAGGCACCGTTAGCGGCATGATAGGGGCGTTTAAGTCCATAGCCGAAGCTTCCGAAGTAAACGCGCAAATAGTCGCCGGCGGCATATACGAGGCCTTAATCACCACCGTTTTTGGTTTGATAATAGCAATTATAGCTATGATAGCAAGCTCAATTTTAACCCACATCGTAGATAAATTCGCCGCCGACACGGAAAAAGCCTGTTCAGAAATTATAACGGAATTTGTAATAGCGCCTAACGGTGAATAAATGAAAATTAAACGCAAAAAAAAAAGAACGTTTCCAGAATCAAGCGCGACTAGCGACATCGCTTTTTTATTGATTATTTATTTTATTGTTATAGCCGGTTTTAACATAAACAAAGGCTTCCTAATGAATTTCCCGGCAAAAGATTCAACTCGCCTTGTAAAAAAAGACGAGGTTTTACGCTACCAGCTTACAGCCGCCGGAGAAATTATGCTTAACGGAGAAATTATAAGCGCGGCTTCCGCGGAAGACGAAGCGAGGAATGCGGTCTCCGGCAACCCGAACATCGCTGTAATGCTTACAATACACCCTGAAGCGCCGTGGCAAAGCGTTGTTTCATTTGTTGAAACGGCAAAGAAACTAAACATAGATTCATTTTCTTTTAAAATGGAAGATGCTGAGAGCGGTGAATGAATATAAAGCGAAGTAAAAAAATGACGTCCGTTCCAATGAACGCGATGAGCGATGTAGCCTTTTTATTGCTTATTTTTATTATGCTTGTTTCGCTTATAAACTACCGGAAAGAAATAAAACTTGATTATCCCGAAGCGAGGGACGCCGTACAACGCGTAAGCGAAAAAAAAAATCTGGAAATATGGATAAACAAAGAGGGCGGCGTCTTTTTAGACGGTAAAAACACGGATTTACCCATGATAGAAGACGTAATAGGCGACTTATACCGGACGGCGCCGTCCACTCGCATACATATAATCGCAGACCGCGACACTCCTTTTAAAAATGTGAATCAAATTATTTCTATAATGCAGATTTTGGAATACCGCACGGCTTCATTTGTGGTAAAAGATGAATAAAAAAAAGTTTATTTACAAACCGCCGTCCCGCAAAACTGTTTTTATCGTTGTCGGGGCGCTTCACCTGGCTTTGCTTTTTTTAATCGCCTCGTCGCCGCCTCCTCAGGCGGCTGTACAGCAACAAGAAGGCCCCAAGGTTATTAAACTTGCAGACTTGCGCATAGAAGAACCGCCGCCGCCCGCGCCGCAACAACGGATTTCGGAAGCAATAGCCGAAAGCATCGAAGAAACCGAAGAAACGCCTGACCTTGTAAAACAAGAAGAAGACGCCTCAAGCAGCGAGGGCGAAAACTATCTGGCTCAAAACGAAGTATCTTCCCTGCCGCGTTTTAACGAAATGGACGTGCGGCGAGCAACGATTTACCCGCCCATAGCCCTGCGAGCCGCGATACAAGGCAAAGTTTACCTTGAAATTTTTGTGGATTCCGAAGGATACGTGCGCCAGGTTAAGGTTCTGAAAGAAACGCCGGAAGGTTACGGTTTTGGCGAGGCGGCGGCTAAAGCGTTTTGGGGAAAGCGCGGCGCCCCCGCTGTAGCAAACGGCTCCCCTGTGGCGGTTCGCTACAGGTACCCGATATTTTTTCAAGTACGATGACGCAATTAAAATGGAGACAAACCACTACCAAAACTGTAAATTATGCCCGCGTCTTTGCTCCGTAAACCGGTTTAACGGGGAGCGCGGTTTTTGCGGCGAAGGGGCGGCCTTGCGTATAGCCGCCGCCTGCCTGCACAAAGGCGAGGAGCCGCCGCTGTGCGGAGATGAAGGTTCCGGCGCTATATTTGTAAGCGGTTGCGGTTTACGTTGCGCTTTCTGTCAAAACTGGCAGATTTCGCATAACGGCATGGGCGCAGAGGTTTCGACTGAAACATTCGCCGGAATCTGCCTGGAACTACAAAAAAAGAAAGCCGCCAATATAAACATAGTAACCGCAAGCCACGTAATTCCGTCGATAATACAAGGAATTGCGCTGGCAAAAAAAAGCGGTCTTTGCATACCCGTTTTATGGAACAGCGGCGGATATGAAACCGAAGCGGCTGTGGATATGTTACGCGATACTGTAGACGTTTACTTGCCAGATTTAAAAACATTAGATTCCGGCGTTTCAAATATTTTTTTTAAAGCTCCGGACTACCCGGAAATGGCGAAAGCCGCCATTAAAAAAATGGCGGCTCAAAAGCCGCTTCGTTTTGCAAAAAATGGTTCTTTGACGAGCGGCGTTGTAATACGGCATCTTATTTTGCCGGGGTTTGAGGAGGAAACAAACGCCGTGCTTGAATGGTTCGCGGCCAACGTTAACGGCCGCGCTCTTTTTTCACTAATGACGCAATACACACCCATAAACGGCCTGCAACCGGCTTCTTCCCCGCGCTCTTTTTTAAGCCCCGGTGAATATAAAACGGCGTTGCGCCGCATGGAAGCTCTGGGCATAGAAGACGGGTATTATCAGGAGCTGGAAAGCTCCAGCAATTGGCTGCCGGATTTTTCCAGGCCGGAGCCGTTTCCAGGAGAACTGGCAAAATGCGTATGGCATTGGAAATACGGTTTCTCATGCAGCGGCTAAACGAAGTTCTTATCTGTTAAAAAACACGTTTTTTTGCTATTATTATTTATAATGTTAAATAACAATAATAAAACACCATTCCCCAAAAAAATTGGAGGCATACCGCCATCCGGGGGGCAAAACCGGAGGATTTTTTGGTTGCTATTAGCCGCAGGGCTTGCGATAACAGGTTTTATTCATTTTCAGTCTGTCAGGACGGAACCGGTAAAAATCGTAGCTTACAGCGATTTTACCAACGCTTTAAGCAAAAACGAAGTTAAACAAGCTACAATCATAGGAAACAACATTATTGAATGGACTGTTCCGCTTAACAACAACGATTTTTCTTTTTATAGAACCGTCATTCCGTACACCGACCCCACTCTTTTAACAAGGCTTGAAGAACACGGAGTTAGAATAATAGGCGGCGTAGAACACTATACAATAAGCGACATAATTATAAAGATAGCGCCGTGGATAATCACCTTCTTTTTCATTTGGTTAATCATTCGCAGTATGCGCCAAAACGCGCCGGGCGGGGATTTTAAAAAAAGCAAAGCAAAAAGGTATCTGGAACAAGATAAAAAAGCAACTTTTGCTGATGTAGCCGGACAAATTGACGCAAAAGCCGAACTTGAAGAAGTTGTTGAGTTTTTAAAAAACCCCAAGAAATTTAAAGAAATGGGCGCTAAAATTCCAAAAGGCGTATTGCTTGTCGGTATGCCCGGCACCGGCAAAACGCTTATGGCCCGCGCGGTCGCGGGAGAAGCCGGCGTGGCTTTTTTTCATATGTCCGGTTCGGACTTTGTAGAAATGTTTGTGGGTGTAGGCGCAAGCCGTGTACGTGATCTTTTTGAACAAGGCCGGCGGCAAAGCCCTTGCATCATCTTTATTGACGAGCTTGACGCTGTAGGCCGGACTAGGGGCGCGGGTTACGGCGGCGGGCATGATGAACGTGAGCAAACCTTAAACCAAATGCTCGTAGAAATGGACGGTTTCGATGCAAAAGAGGGTGTAATTATACTTGCCGCAACGAATCGCCCCGACGTCCTCGACCCCGCCCTGTTACGTCCTGGACGTTTCGACCGTCAGGTTGTAATTTCAATGCCTGACATAAAAGAACGCGAACAAATTTTAAACGTTTATGTAAAAAAAATAAAAACGAAAGAAGATGTTAGTTTGTCGCGCTTGGCCAGGGCCACTCCAGGCATGAGCGGAGCCGAATTAGCAAATCTGGTAAATGAAGCCGCCATTTTAGCCGCCCGCAAGGACAAAAAATCTGCGGATTTAGACGACTTTGAAGAAGCGCGGGACAAAATACTAATGGGCGTAGCGCGCAAAACTTTCGCCATAAGCGACAAGGAACGCCGTATAACCGCCACACACGAAGCGGGCCACGCGCTTTTGCACTATTTCCTAAAGAACGCGGATCCGCTTCACAAGGTGACCATAACGCCGCGGGGACAAGCGCTTGGCATGGCCGTATCACTGCCGGAAGAAGACGCCTACACAAAAAGCAAAAGCTGGTTGGAAGACCGGATCGTTATTTGCTACGGCGGTTATGCGGCGGAAAGCATTTGTTACAACGAAACGAGCACAGGCGCAAAAAATGATATTCAACAAGCAACCGGATTGGCCCGAAAAATGGTTTGCGAATGGGGTATGTCCGATGAAATGGGCGCGGCGGCTTACGGACAAGAAGAGGGCCCAATTTTCCTGGCCCGCGAATTGGCGCATCAAAAAAATTATTCGGAGGATGCCGCTCGCAGAATAGACGCGGCCATACGCGCTATTTTGGATAAAAACCTTGAACGCGCCAAAAAAATTATTTTAGAAAAAAAGGAAATGCTGGAAAAATTAGCGGGCGAACTTTTAGAAAAAGAAACGCTTTCTGATTCTGAAGTCCGCGTCATTTTAAACATTTAAAACACAGCATTCATCGCAACGGGCTCTTTATGCGGGGGGGGGGGGGCGACCGGAAGCCCCGCAATTCTATTCCGGGTTTTTTTTAAAAACCGTCCTCACCGCCATAAAAAGCGGAACCGTAAGCATACCAGCCGCGCAACTTCCAAACAACCATAAATTGGAGCGTATACACACAAAAAGCACGGCAAATGTAATAACGTTGGACGCGATGTTATACAACGCGGCGAAAACCCCGTTTAAGTTCAATTTGCCCCAGCGCAGAAGCTTCGCTCCCAACATGGCAAAAACAGCTTTATTTAACCTAACTTTAGCAAGGCTTGCGGTTACGCCTATCAAAAAACCCGCAACTATTCCCATCATCTTTTAGCCAGAAGCCGTCTGTTGGCAAAATCGCCCAAAGCCTGCACAAGTTCAACAAGGCCCAAAATCACGATTACGGCGCCTATGGTAACATCCAGGCGGAACCTGTAATAACCGTATCGTATGGCCAAATCGCCCAAACCCTCGCCGCCAATAGCGCCCGCCATAGCGGAATAGCCGATAATGTTTATCATTGTAAGAGTTAGGCCGGAAACCAGCGCCGGCAGGGCTTCCGGCAACAATACTTTGTAAATTATCTGAAAATCAGTAGACCCCATAGCCCGCGCCGCCAAAACAACGCCGCCGTTCACTTCGGCAAGAGCCGGCTCAACGATTCTGGCCACAAAAGGGGCGGCGGCTATCGAAAGGGGAATTATTACAGCGGTGGGGCCTATGCTCGTGTGTATAATAAGTCTTGATAACGGCATAAGCACTATCATTAAAATTATAAAAGGAAAAGAACGAAACAGGTTCACAATTCTGGAAAGAGCGTTATAACTAACTATTTGAGGTTTAAGGCCTGTTGGAGAGGCGTAATACAGCCACACACCCAACGGCAAACCCAAAACGCAGGCGAAAAAAGTAGAAACAACCGTCATATAAATGGTTTGACCGGTCGCTTTAGGCAACATACGCAACACTTCCGTTATATGTTCAGGAATATGAAGCGCCAAAAAAATATCATTCCCCATGCAGCAACTCCTTCGCGGCGGGCGATTTAGGGTTTGTAAAAACGGCTTCCACCGCCCCTTCTTCGGCCAGGGCGCCATTTTCCATAACGGCTACTTTATCGCAAATGGCGCGTATTACTTCCATTTGATGCGTAACTATCACAACAGTTATGCGCAACTTTTCGTGCAATTCTTTTATTAAGGCAAGAACTTCCCGCGTGGTTTTTGGGTCAAGAGCGCTTGTAGCTTCATCGCAAAACAGAACGTCCGGTTCCACCGCCAGAGCGCGGGCTATAGCCACTCTTTGCTTCTGCCCGCCGGAAAGGTCTCGCAGGGCGGAATGTTTTTTGTCGGAAATATTCACCATTTTAAGCAATTCTTCCGTTCTCGTTTTAATAGCTTTTTTCCCCAATCCCGCTATTTCCAACGGATAGGCCACATTGCCAAAGACGTCGCGGGAAGAAAACAAGTTGAAATTCTGAAAAATCATCCCCATTTTACGGCGCATACGCAATAAATCACGGCCTTTAAGAGCGTCGACTCTCTTTCCGGCGTAGCGCACTTCTCCCAAATCCGGCGGCTCTAAAAGACTTATAAGCCGCAAAAGCGTGGATTTTCCCGCCCCGCTGCGCCCTATAATTCCATAAACGCCGCCTTCGTCTATTTCTAAAGTTAGATTGTTTACGGCTAAAAGATCGCCGTATTTTTTGGAAACAGTTAAAGCCGTTATCATTTAATTTTCGCCCTTTTCACTTCTTTGTTAGAAAGCCGCACTCCGCCCGCTTTAATTCCTTTTACCGCGAAATTTTCCGCCTTAAAAGTTTCTTCAATTATTTTTATGCGCGGTTTGGGAATATAATGCACTGTAAATTCAAACTTTTCCCGTGTATCAATCAGCAGGACTTCGCAACCTTCCGGGACAAAAGAATATTCTTTGTTTATTATCCAGCCTTCAATAACACAGCGTTTTATGCAGGCGCAGGCGGATTTTTTGTCTTTGTATACAATTGTAAACACGGTTTTTTGAAGGATTTCTTTATCGGCAACCGCGATATACCAGACTTTTTCACCTACGAATTCTTTTTCGTTTACGTCTTTTACCAGCCAAAAGCCGTCTTTTTTTACAACAATAGCACGATCAAACTGTGTCATTTCGCATACAATTTCGCCGTTTACCGCCGTACCCAAATATCCTGTATGTTTATCGTATTTTAAAATGACGTCTTTTTGAACGATTTCTTTAATATCAATTTTTTCAAATTGACCCGCTTTGGTTTTACGTTTTCCGAAAGAAAATTCAGGATTAGATTTTACTTTTTCAATAACGCCGTCTATAAACATTATGGCATAACCCGTTATATCTTTTAAATTAGCGTTTATTTGTTTTATACGCGCCTTAATTTCATCCATTTCGGCTTTTGCGCGATTTATATCGTATAACGAAATACGGCGGATTGGTATTTTAAGCAAATATTCTACATCTTCGCCGCTAACAGCCCCCGTCTCTTTGGAAAACGGGGCGAATCCTTTTAACACGGCGTTTTGCACGGCTTCCGCCGTTTTTTGGTTTTCTATTGTTTTGTAAATACGTTCTTCTATAAAAATACGCTCCAAATTCCGCAAGCGCAGTTTGTCTTGCAGTTCTTTTTTTTCCAGTTCCAGCTCTTTTGTAAGTATTACGACCAGCTGTTTTGCGTGATATTTAATTATTTCGCTGACAGTCATTATTTCTGGAAGATTGTTTTTTATAACTAAAAGATTAACCGATATAGATTGCTCACATTCCGTCCAGGCGAACAGCGCGTCCACAGTTTCTTGCGAATAAACGCCGCGGGCTAATTTTATTTCTATTTCCACTTTTTCGGTGGTAAAATCATTTATCGCCTGGATTTTAAGCCTGCCCGCTTTAGCCGCGTTTTCTATGCTATTCATCATGCTTTCGGTGGTAGAGCCAAAAGGCAATTCGCGTATAACTATGCGTTTGGGATCGGAGACGTCAAGTTTGGCGCGCACTATTACTTTTCCGTTACCATCCTTGTAATCGGAGGCGTCCACAAGGCCGCCCGCCGGAAAATCCGGGTAAAGAGTGAATTTTTTACCGCGCAATGCGGCTTTTTCGGCTTCCAGTGTTTCTATAATGTTATGCGGCAGTATTTTAGTGGACATTCCCACAGCTATTCCTTCGGCGCCCATTACAAGCAACGCCGGTATTTTCGCCGGAAACAGCACGGGTTCTTTGTTGCGTCCGTCATACGACGGGGCGTAATCTGTAAGTTTGGGGTTGTAAAAGATTTCTTTTGCTAGAGCCGTCACCCGGCATTCGATATAGCGCGGCGCGGAGGCTCCGTCTCCCGTATAAATATTACCGAAATTTCCTTGCCGTTCAATAAAAAAATCTTTGTTCGCAAGGACGACAAGCGCATCGCCTATGGAAGCATCGCCGTGCGGGTGGTATTTCATACAATGGCCCACAACGTTGGCCACCTTATGAAACTTGCTGTCGTCAATTTCAAAAAGTGAATGTAAAATGCGCCGTTGAACCGGTTTAAGCCCGTCTTCCAAATCCGGTATAGCCCTGTCCCGTATAACATAGGAAGCGTATTCCAAAAAATTATTTTCGAAAATATTTTTAATGTAAGCCATACTGTATGGTATCAGTTTTAACGGCTTTGGATTAAGAGCCGGAATCTTAATTTAAATTAAAGTTTGAATTCGGTTACGGCGTCCTTGTAAAGGCCGTTCAAGGCGCAAAAGACGATTGCAGGATTTCTTTATTCTGGCGGTAAAGCCGGCAATTGAAACAATCACATAAACATTTCAAAATGATGCGGGCTTAAAAAGCCAAAGGCTTACGCAAAGGCAAAAATGCGGAATTTTTATAAAAACGTTAGTTTTGGAAGCTGTTCGGTTGTGGGCAACCTGTTTTTGGCGCCGGCGGCAGGGTGGAGCGATGCGGCTTTTAGGCTTATTTGTTCGGAACAGGGCGCCGGTTTTTTATACACAGCTCTTGTTTCGGCGGAGGCTATAGTGCGCAAAAGCCAAAAAACAGACGTTTTATTGTTACGCGGCGCACCTAAAACCACGCCATACGCGATACAGTTATTCGGAGCGGAACCGGAAACCCTTGCGGCGGCTGTAGCGGCTATCGCGCCTTACCGTCCGGACGCGGTAGACCTTAACGCAGGTTGTCCGGCGCCTAAAGTAACAAAAACAGGAGCGGGGAGCGCCCTTATGAAATCCCCGCAAAAAATAGCGGCGGCGGTAAAAGCTATGCGGCGGGCTTCAATTCAACATTTAGGCGGCGTTCCCATCACGGTAAAAATGCGCAGCGGCTGGGACGAAGCAAACCTGAATTTTGTGGAATGCGCAAAAGCGGCGGAAGATGCGGGCGCAAGCCTTATTTGCCTGCACCCGCGCACCCGGGCCCAGGGGTACAGCGGGAAAAGCCGCTGGGATTATATAGCGGCGCTTAAACAAGAACTAACCATACCCATTGCGGGTTCCGGCGACCTGGAAACACCGGAGGACGCAAAACGTATGTTTTTGCAAACCGGCTGTGATTGTGTAATGTTCGCCCGCGGCGCTTTCGGCAACCCGTTTATATTTCGCGTAACAAAAGAATACCTGCAAACCGGCGCCTATACAGAACCTTCGCAAAAAGAGCGCGTCCATGCGGCGCTAAAACATCTTGATTTACTTTGCGCCATATACGGCGAAAAAACAGCCTGTTTAGAGATGCGAAAAATTTTTTGCGCCTACATAAAGGGCGCGGACGGCGCCGCGGAACTACGGCGTAAAATAGTGTGCGCAACAAGCGCAACCGGTTACCGCCAAATACTTGCGCCTTTTTGTTAGGCCGCAACAATTGCGAGATTGCTTCAAAACTGAATTTTTGGAGCAACAGCCTTATGTTTTACGCCGCAATAAAGGGTATTAATACCGCAGGGCAAGCCCTGCACCCGCCGTTTGCGGCGGCTTCTGCGGCAAGCCGCATGGCATTAAACCCTTCGGTTCTTCACTTGCTCAATCATGCCCGTGCAAGCACGGTCGCGATTTCGCTCCGTTCGTCAATGGACTTGTTCGCCAACCCGGTTGGTTGTCGCATAAGTCTTGCAAAACGCCTGGCATTTTGCGTTTTCAAGCGGAAGTTGGCTGAACCAAGCCCAGGCTTGGTAATCAAGCCCAGGCTTGGTAATCAAGCCCAGGCTTGGTAATCAAGCCCAGGCTTGGTAATCAAGCCCAGGCTTGGTAATCAAGCCCAGGCTTGATTCAGCTTGCGGAAACTTGAGGTTTCCGAACAACTCTAATAAAAAAACAAAGGGCGTTTCTTAAAAACCTTACCGGTTTTAAAAAACGCCCTTTTAATAACGCCTCAAGCAAAAATTGTTATTATTCTTCCTGCTCGTCGGCCCACTCCCAGCCGATTCCGCCGCCCTCACCAGACCCATTGCCCCCATTGCCGGTGTTGCCGCCGCCATATCCGCCTTCGTTTACAACCGCGATGTATGAATCGCTAAGGCCGGCGTGTTCAACAACCACATGGGCCCGGCCCCAAAAAACAAACTCCGTCTCTTCTTCAATAAGCAAGCCGTCTATCGTAACCGTGGTGTTTTCGTTTGGCACCACCCAAACCTTGCCGGAATTGCTGTATTTATAGGCTTTAAAGTCCGTTAATTTATTGAATTTATCGCCTAAATTATAAAAAACAACAGCCGATTCGGCCCTTAAGAAGTAGCCGTAACCGGAGCCTTTTTCTTCCAAACCAGCTTCCACATTTTCGTCCCCTTCGGTAAGGCCGGTCATAAAAGCTTCACACGAAATCACAAAAAAAACCGTTAAAAACAAGGCCGTTATTTTAATAGCTTGTGGTTTCATGGCATATCCCGCAATGCGGGCGCGCAAAACCAAGATAACAACACGCGCCCTTTACCACCGCGCTTACACGAGGCGGTTTAAAGTTATGGATTAAAAAGATGGGGTTATATCTATCGGTCCGCTAATACCGGCCCCAATTAATATACCCGCGCCCAAAGCCTTCGATTCGTTTGCGCCAGTTCCGCCCTGATCGAATTCCGCCTGCTCTACGCCGTTTCTAATGTGCCAAACAAAACCGTCTTTATTGTCATCCCAGTTTATGGCCTTAACAGGAACATCTATAGCAAGCGAACCAAACCCTGTTACAGTCGCCGGTATAGTTAGAGGGACGCTAAAAGCTCCAACACCAGAAGTAATGTTAAATGTTGTAGCCCCAACGGTTATCTCTGAAGAAAGCAGACCCAAGTAATTCTCTATAAATACCGGGGTTATAAACGCTTTTAAATCCGTAGCAGTTGTGGAAACAGAAACACCGCTATTGGTTGATTGAAATCCGGTAACATTAAATGCGACTGATTTAGCCACGTTATCATTTGGAACAACAAAATACGGGTATTTTTTATTAGCTATTTGGACAAGATTGTCAACGTTATAAGCCGCCACCCCCACTTTTACGCCATTCGCGCTATCTGTAATATCAGTTTTAAGCGCCGTAAGAGTAAAAGTAGCAGCCGAATCTGTAAGTGCTATAGCGCCTGAATTGCTAGTTAAAACACCCGTAGCCGTTAATATTGGCGCACCGTTGTTATACTGGCCCGTAAAAAGCACGGCTTCAGCAGCGGAAGGATAACTACCCTCCGGCACGCGCATTTTTAACTCGTTGGGTCTGCGGGCGCTACCTGTATAATAGGTAAAGGTAGTAGTTCCGTCTTTAAAAGTGGCTTCGTAAAAATCAAACCTTTTAGCCAGGTCCAAAAACAACTGCCTGCTTTCGTCCTCGCCGGCTATCTTGCCTTCCGTAGATTTAAGGCTTATCTCTACAAGCGGGCGCCCGTCCGGCGTGTATTGCTTTTCCGTCGTATTTTTTTCGTCCGTTACATCGTCCTTTATTTTTTCTTCGCCAGGGAAAATTTGGTCGCATGCCGCAACCAAAAACAAAACCAGCCCAGCGGCGCACAACATTAAAAACAATCGTTTTAACTTCATAAAAGCGCTCCTTCGCGTTATAAAACGCCCTCCAAATCTTTGAACAAACAATCGTCCGGTAATAATTATATTACATTTATACATTTCTGCAAACTGCCTTTTGAACATTCTTTTTAGCAAAGGTTTTTTATAAACGCGAGCAGGGTTAGAAATAAGCCGGTTGGCGATAAATGCTATCAAACACAGCGCCTTATTACCAGCCGCCTGTTTTAACAGGCGCCGCGAATACGCGCAATGGGATTGAACTACAAATGCGCTGTGCGCATTTGTAGTTTGGCTGTATCTGATAAAAACGGCCTTCGTCCGTTGTTTATCAGATACAGCGCCTTATCACCAGATGCGCAAGGGGATTGAACTACAAATGCGCTGTGCGCACTTGTAGTTTGGCTGTGTCTGATAAAAACGGCCTTCGTCCGTTGTTTATCAGATACAGCGCCTTATTACCAGCCGCCTGTTTTAACAGACGGCGCGAGTACGCGCAATGGGATTGAACTACAAATGCGCTGTGCGCACTTGTAGTTTGGCTGTATCTGATAAAAACGGCCTTCGTCCGTTGTTTATCAGATACAGCGCCTTATTACCAGCCGCCTGTTTTAACAGACGGCGCGAGTACGCGCAAGGGATAGGAGCGGAATTACACATAAATCCGCTTGCCGGATTTATGTGTAATTTTAGCGGATAGCCCGGTTTTTGCGCAGCAAAAATGCGCCCTATTTAAATAGCTACAGGCACCAAACATCCGCTACAGGAAAAATATCACGGAAAGCGGCGGCGGCGGCGGCGTCCGTGTTTAATTCAACGGAGGCTCGCATTACCGCCTCTTCGCCGGTTGTGGGAATGTGTATAAAAACCGGGCACATCCCCTTGTTTTTGGACAAAGCGTCCCTAAGTAAAATTAGGCCGTCGTCCACACCCGCCATATTTTTTTGCAACCTTATGTGAACCTCTTTTTTTTGAGGCTCAGAAGGCTTCTCTGGCGCAACAAAAGCGGGCGTCCCAACAAGCGGCGCGGCGGGGGAGGGGGGAGGAGAAGGGGCGTCAAAAACGGGGGCGGTGAAGGAATCTGGACTTTCCGCAGACGGCTCCTGGGCGGGTGCGGGGGGCGGGCCGCCGGAACAACCGCTAACGGCGCCAACGGCTTTTTCCGGCGGGCAAACGGCGGGCGGGCCGTCTTCTTCAACCTCCAGGGAGCGTTCAAGGCGATCCAGGCTTAAAACGCCGCTCACCTTAAAACTCGTTTTGCCGTTCCAGCGGTCAACCTTTCCCTTAACGGCGGCGATACGCTTTTCTTCAATTTTGTTTTGATGTTTCTCCCAGGCGGCCGAAAAAAAAGTTAAATCAATTTCGCCGTTAAAATCACGCAAAGAACCAAACGCCATCCATTGGCCGGCGTTTTTACCGCTTTTTATCTGGAAAGGCCGTATAGAGGTTATTTCGCCAATTAACGTACATTCTTCCTGGCCGCTTATGCCGTCTATTTCCGCAAGGTTTACACTAACTTTCTGTTTCCAGAGATTCTCGTATTTAGACAACGGGTCTTCGGCGTCGTCTACATCGCCAGGCGCATACACGCTATCGGCAATTATTCCGGGCTTGCCGCGTTTATCATCGTACTTACCCTTTACGCATACAATTTTGTCGTTTTCCAGCAAGTTTTCGCACTGCGCCCAAACCGAAGAAAAAAAAGTTAAATCAATTTGCCCGTTGTAATCAGAAAGCGCGGCGAAACCCATAGCCGCGCCTCCTTTGGAAGTATGCTTTTTAACGTCACGAAGCTGCCCCAGCAAAAGATAGGTTTTTCCGCAAACCGCTTCTTCCGGTTTAGCAAGGTTAAGTTTAACCAATTTTTGCCAGCGCTCTTTGTAGTCGTCCATGGGATGTCCAGAAAAATAAAAGCCTATAAGGTCTTTTTCCATCTGCAATTTTTCTTCCCGCGTCCATTCCGGTTGCGGCGTAAACACAAAATCGGCGTATTCTTTTTCGTTTGTATCGCCAAACAAACTATTCTGGCCCGTTTCTTTTTCGTTTTTCTTTTTTAACGAATAATCCACGGCCTTTTCCACATTGCCAAAAAGCGTTGCGCGGGAAACCCCAAAGCAATCAAAGGCGCCGGTTTGCGCCAAAAGTTCTATCACTTTTTTACTTACCGCTTTTATGTCTACACGATCCAGAAAATCCATAAAATCTTTGTAAGGCCCGCCTTTGCGCCCTTCAATAATAGCCTCGGACGGCCCTTCGCCTACGCCTTTTATCCCCAAAAAGCCGTAAACAATGCTCCCGTCCACAACGGTAAACAGTTTTTCGGAATGATTTATGTCCGGCGGTTTTATGCTCATGCCCATATCGCGCACTTCGTCAATGTATTTCGCAAGTTTGTCCGGGTCGTTCAGAACGTTGGTAAGGGTGGCCGCCATAAATTCATGGGGAAAATTGGCCTTTAAATACGCCGTTTGGTAAGCGATGACGGAATAAGCGGCGGCGTGGCTTTTGTTAAAACCGTATCCGGCGAAAGGCGCCAGGTGTTGGAATATTTCATCAGCCTTTTTTTCCGTAAAGCCCCGCTCTACCGCGCCTTTCCTGAATTTGGCCATCTCCTGGCGCATGGCGTCCATCTTCTTTTTGCCCATAGCGCGCCGCAAAATGTCGGCTTCGCCAAGGCTGTAACCCGCAATGCGCTGGGCCACTTGCATAACCTGCTCTTGATATACGATGACGCCGTAGGTTTCTTTTAGAACGTCTTCCAGGCAGGGGTCGGGGTAGGCCACTTCCTGCTCGCCATTTTTGGATTTTATAAACTGCGGAATATTATCCATGGGCCCGGGTCTGTAAAGGGCGTTTAAAGCTATCAAATCTTCTATTTTGCCGGGGCGGGCCTGTTTAAGAATGTTCTGCATACCATCAGATTCAAACTGAAACACGCTGGAAGTGCGGCCTTCGCAAAAAAGGCGGAAAGTTTCGGGGTCGTTTTCCGGTATATTTTCTATGCAAAATTGAGCGTAATCCGGCCCGCGCTTACGGATTACGTCCACGGCGTTTTTAATCACCGTTAAAGTGGCGAGCCCCAAAAAGTCCATTTTTACAAGGCCGCAAGCCTCTATTAAGTCCATAGTCCACTGGGTGGCTATGCCGCCGCTTTTGTTGTCGTAATAAAGCGGCACATAATTTATAAGCGGTTTTTTGCCTATAACTATGCCCGCGGCGTGCAGGCCCGGATTGCGGTTTTTGCCCTCCAGCTTGCGGGCTATGGCGAAAAGCTCCGCGTAACGCGGGTTGTCTTTTTCCAGGTCGCGCAGTTTGGGTTCATCTTCAAACGCGCTTTTTAGCGTAACTTTCGGGCCTTCCGGCACAAGTTTAGAAATTAAATTTGATTCGTCAATGCTTATATCAAGCACTCGAGCCACGTCTTTTATCGCGTTTTTCGCTTTTAAAGTGCCAAACGTAATAATTTGCCCGACGCGCTCTTTGCCGTATTTTTGCGTAACGTATTCAATCACTTCCTGGCGGCGGTCTCTGCAAAAGTCAACGTCAAAGTCGGGCATACTGATGCGTTCTGGATTCAAAAAACGCTCAAACAGCAAGTTGTATTTTAACGGGTCTATATCGGTTATACGCAACGCATACGCGACTATTGAACCGGCGCCGCTACCGCGCCCCGGCCCAACCGGTATATCGTGTTCTTTGGCCCAGTTTATAAAATCCGAAACTATTAAAAAATAACCGGTAAAACCCATGCCTACAATCGTTTTTAATTCAAATTCGGCGCGTTCCAGAATTTCGGGGGAGGCCTCGCCGTAACGCTTTTTTAAACCGTCCATCGTTAATGCGCGTATATACTCGTCCATACCGGAATATCCGGCGGGAACTTCAAATTCCGGCAGGTAATTCACCAAATCTTTTGTAGGCACAAAAGGAATAACGCAATTGCAACGTTCGGCGATTTTCACCGTGTTAGAAACAGCCTCCGGCAACTCTGGAAACAAAGCGGCCATTTCATCCGCGGTTTTAAAATAGAATTCAGAACCGTCGAATTTCATACGCTTTTCTTCGTTGCGCTTTTTTTGCGTTCCTATACAGACCAAAATATCCTGCGCGATGTTGTCTTCTTTGTTTAGATAGTGGACGTCATTCGTAAGAACCAGGCCTATTCCATTTTTTTTCGCTATTTCTATTATAACGGCGTTGGAATCGCTCTGAGCTTTTATCCCGTGGTATTGTATTTCCAAAAAAAAGTTATCAGGCCCAAAAAGATCGCGGAACCACAACGCGCGTTTTTCGGCTTCCGCCGGACGGCCTTTAAGAATAAAGCGCGGAATTTCTCCGGCGATACAGGCCGAAAGGCAAATAAGGCCGCCATGATATTTTTGCAATAATTCGTTATCTATACGAGGTTTGCTGTAAAAACCCTCAATGTAAGCCAACGAAGAAAGCGTCATTAAATTGCGGTATCCTTCGTCCGTTTCGGCCAGAAGGATAAGATGGTATGGTCTGCCGTCCGCGCCTTCGTTTGTTTCATCCGTATTTCGCTTCATGCTGGAGCGTTCAAACCGGTCGGTTTCCGATACATAAAATTCGCAACCTATAATTGGGCGAATTTGTTGCTCCAGAGGCAGTAAATTGTGGTCTTTATCATAAAGGCAGGCGTCGCGGAACTTGAGCACGCCAAACATATTGCCATGATCAGTTATGGCCAGGCTCTTCATTCCCAGTTCCCGGGCTTTATCCGCCAGTTGTTTGCAGGAAGCGGCCCCGTCTAGCAACGAAAAATCGGTATGAACGTGCAAATGAACAAAATCAGGCACAAGTTATAATAACAAAAATAACAGTCTTTGTCGCTTCCCTTGCTTAAAATTAAATTCCCAAAATTAGGAGGCGTTTCTAAAAAACGGGCTAAAAACGCATTTCAGCCGCCGGAAAGCAAACTTTCTTTTGATTCAAATAAAAGACCGCCGGAAAAGCCCCGTTGCGAGATAATCCGTCTTTTTACACGGGCGCATTTTTGGCGTTTTTGCCGGCAAAAACGCCAAAAACCGGGCTATCCGCTCCAATTACGCATAACTCCGCTTGCCGGATTTATGCGTAATTCCGCTCCTATCCCTTGCGCATCTGGTGATAAGGCTGGGGGCGCCGCCCCCAGTCCCCCCGCTGGGCGCGAGTGCGCGCGAAACATTGAGCGCGTCCCGCCTTTATCAGACGGCCCAGCGTGGGGCACGATAACGGCCCCAGCCGTAGAGAAGGCGACCGGCCCCGCTGGGGGGGGGGGGGCGAGTGCGCGCGAAACATTGAGCGCGTCCCGCCTTTATCAGGCGGCCCAGCGTGGGGCACGATAACGGCCCCAGCCGTAGAGAAGGCGACCGGCCCCGCTGGGAGGCCAGGGCGCGCGAAACATTGAGCGCGTCCCGCCTTTATCAGGCGGCCCAGCGTGGGGCACGATAACGGCCCCAGCCGTAGAGAAGGCGACCGGCCCCGCTCTGGGAGGCCAGGGCGCGCGAAACATTGAGCGCGTCCCGCCTTT
>JAITER010000019.1 GCA_031281945.1 Spirochaetaceae bacterium
TCCGGCTTGAGCGGGTTGGCGTTGTTACCTGCCAGCCTGCTCAGGCTTCGCCGGTCTTCCCCAAAACACCGTGCTATCGGCGCCCAAAAGCCGCCGATTACCCATTCGGCGTCATAACCGGCCCACTTGAAGTATTCGGCCAGACTCGTTTTACTTTTGGTCCATTCGCAGGTCTCCGGGCTGGTAATCTTTATATACCCTTCGGCGACAAGTACATCAAAGTCTTCCTCGAATTGGGGAAAGGTTTTTAGACACTCAAGTAAAGCCCCTTGGACCCTGAAATCTGTGGAAGGATCATCCATTGCCGTATTGCCCCTTTTACTGATGGAATTATGAAGGATACCGGAGACTATGCGGAAGGCGAGACCTTGCCTCCTCCTCTCCGGCATTGCCCTTTATCATGATCCCCTTAATGACCCGCCGTTTCAAGGGGGCTTAAGCGGTTTTTCCTAGCCGGCATTTATCGGCAATCCATGTCTTAAAAACTCCTTCGTACCAGGGCTTTGAAGGGGGTCCGGCTCCTTAGGGGTATCCAGACACCTTGTTTGCCCGATACCCCCTTCCTGCCCCGCTTACGGCAATGTTTTTTATCGCCGAAGCCCGGTAAAAAGGCCCTTTTCTAGGAGGCCGGTGTCTCCGGCAACAGCAGGGATTCCTGTACGCCCCGCACCTCCGCAAAGTCCTTAGAATCAAAATGGGTATACCACTCGGTCATCCGGTCCGACTTATGCCCGGTCACGGACTGTACCTTGCTCAAGGCAACGTTAGCCATTTGCAAGGTCGTGTTGAAGAAATGCCGCCAGCTGTGCATGGAAAGGCCCCGCCGCTTTATCTCCTCTTGCGTCATCCCGACAGCCTGTAAAGCCTTGTGGAACTTGTTGTACATCAGCCGCCGGGTAACCGGAGTCTCCCCGCCGTCCAGCGAAAATACATAGCCGTTGTTGTTTTCGGCGGCGAGCTGCCGCAGTTCGTTGATAATCATCGGGGCTAAAGGGATATTCCGCTTTTCTTTGGTCTTGGTAGGGCGGTAGCCGTATTCATCATACTGGGCGCAGACGTGGATATACTCGTCATAGATGTACTCTCCCCGCAGTCCCAGTATCTCGCTTGCCCTCATGCCCGTACAGGCCGCCAGCTTATTCCCCAGATATGAAATCCGGTCGTCCCCCCAGACTGTTTCCCACTGCCGGGGGAACAGCAACCTCACTTCCGCCGGGGTGATAATCTCGATAGCCTTCCGGTCGTTCTTGAGCTTTTTCACCGCCGCCGCCGGATTGACGGTGATTATCTTCCGGTTCACCGCCTCGTTGAGCATAATCCAGAACGTCCCGAACACCGTATCGGCGTAAGTGTTTTTGTAGCTCTTGGTTTCCTCTTTCCCCTCGGCGTTGATAATTTTCCGTTCCTTGAAACCCAAAAGCCAGTTGTTAATATCCTTGGAGGTGATCTTGTCCAGCCGTGTTTTCCCGAACCAGGGGATGATTTGATTTTTCACCATCTTGCGGCAATTGCCGGCGTAAGTCTGGGTAATATCCTTGCGGCCTTTCTGGTTTTTGAGGTATTCGCAGGCGTCCCAATTCCACCAGGGGGCGGCGTATTTCTCGAATGCCGGAATGTATTGTTTTTTGGGAAATAAATTTCCTTTCCGGTAGAGCTTCATGCAGTAAACTCTAGCAGCCGTCTTGGTCGCTTGTCCGGTAGACAGTCCTGAAGAACGGTTTCCATTTTTATCATAGCGCTGGTAGTAGAACACAACTTTTCCCGATTTTAATTTCCGGGGGAATACCGAAAAAACATCCTTTACCCTTATACAGACCCCTTTTGCGGATATTGCAATCACAGCCGCAATGCCGCAAATTTGTAGTTGTATAAATCCGCAGATTAAAAGCCGGGATGGTTTTCACGGGCGGGCTTGCCGGCGAAACAACGCCGGCGGGTTCCGGCGGATTAACCGCCGTGCGGCGCAGGGACAGTTTGCCGGCTGTTTTTAGGATAAGGCGTCAGGAGCGGGATCTTCGGCGGGCGGAGTAAACTTTTGGTGGGTCTGGGAGGCCGAGGCCTCCCAGCGGGGCCGTCCGCCTTCTCTACGGCGGGGGCTTTTATCGGGCCCCACGCTGGGCCGCCTGGTACGGCGGGACGCGCTCAATGTTTCGCGCACCGGGGGCGGGCGTGGCCGTCCGCTTTCTCTACGGCGGGGGCTTTTATCGGGCCCCACGCTGGGCCGCCTGATACGGCTGGACGCGCTCAATGTTTCGCGCGCATTCGCCTCCCAGCGGGGCCGTCCGCCTTCTCTACGGCTGGGGCCTTTATCGGGCCCCACGCTGGGCCGCCTGATACGGCTGGACGCGCTCAATGTTTCGCACGCATTCGCCTCCCAGCGGGGCCGTCCGCCTTCTCTGCGGCTGGGGCCTTTATCGGCCCCCACGCTGGGCCGCCTGATACGGCTGGACGCGCTCAATGTTTCGCGCACCGGGGGCGGGCGTGGCCGTCCGCTTTCTCTGCGGCGGGGGCTTTTATCGGGCCCCACGCTGGGCCGCCTGATAAGGCTGGACGCGCTCAATGTTTCGCGCGCATTCATCTCCCAGCGGGGGTTTTGGGGCGGAGCCCCCAAGCCGTTGCGCCGCATTTTACGGCGAAAGGCGCCGTTAAGCCGCGCAAGCGATAGAAGCGGGAATTTTGCAAGAATGCGCCCGCAAGGGCGCGTTCTTGCAAAATTTTAGCGGATAGCGCGGTTTTTGCGCTAGCAAAAATGCGCCAGAATTTTGATTGTTCTACGGGTAAATCAAACGGCCTTTTGCGTCGCTTATTCCAGTTTTGCGAAAAAAATATGTGTTGATTTGGTCGCGCCACTCCCGCGCGTTTTTTATTTGCAATTTAAACTTTTCCAGCACGGATTCGTATACGCAACCGTCGACGGCCTCTTTTAACGCCTCCCAGTCTTCCATCATTTTTTGGGCCTCTTCCACCCCTTCAAAATGGGAATCGTATATGTTTTGCAAAAGCGTTTCTCCGTTTGCGAGAAGGCGTCCGTATGGAAGCCGGTGAAAAAAAAGCAGGAATTCTTTGGGGCACAAAGACGGGTCGCTAAAAACAGCGGCGTTTTTTGGCGCGTATAAAGCGGCGTAGCCTGAGCCGCGCACTGTGCGATCGACTCCAATCGCGTGTAAATCGGCCCTGTGATATGTGCCCCATTTTGAATATTCGTAACCTTCGATGTTGGGGCCGTAATGGGTTGAAGGCGTCACCATAAAACATATACCAAACGGGGCGTTGTATTTTTCGTAAGCCGGGTAAGAGCGCATTAAAATTTGCGAAACCGTTTCCGCTGTTTTAGGTTGTTTTACGCCGAATGTCAAACGGCTCCATTCTTCGGCTATATCCAGGGCCTTTAAGTCCGGCTTCCAGGCGATTCTTCCGTAGCCGTACAAATTCGCCTGCGCCAGCGTGTGCCCCGTCCAGTTTTTATCCAGGCCCGTGTTGGCCACCGCCGCGAAGCCTTCTATCCCCTCAAATCCGCCGTTTGCGGCTAGTTCTTTGATTTTAAACCCGGTTTCAGCGTAAGCCGCGTCAAAATTCATCACTTTTTCCCACATATACGGCAAAAAGCACAGATCTATTTGCTGCCCCGTGTATTCCTGCGTTATCTGGAATTCAATAAGGCGGCGGGTTTTTTTTAAAGCGCCCAAAAGCGGGGTTACCGGCTCCAAAACCTGGAAGTCAAGGGGGCCGTACTTGATTTGCAATAAAACGTTGTCCGAAAAAGCCCCGTCCAGCGGTAAAAAGACGTCGCAGGCGGCGCGGGCCCGGTCTATTTTCCAGTTTCGCCAGTCCTGGGAGTTGTTGTACACGAAACAGCGCCATATAAGTTCACCGCCGTAAGGTTTTAACGCCGCCGCAAGCATATTGGCGCCGTCCGCGTGGGTGCGCCCGTACTGGAAAGGGCCGGGCTCGCCCTCCGAATCCGCCTTTACCAAAAATCCCGCTAAATCCGGGATGCAGCTGTAAACTACGCGGGCGCGTTCAGCCCACCATGCGGCGACTTTTTCGTCCAGAGGGTCGGCTGTGGCGAGAGGGCCTATTACGCAAGGGGCGGCGAAATTAATTGAAAGCATAAGCCGCACGCCGAACGGCCTGAATATGGCGGAGAGCGCGGCTACGCCGGGCAAGTATTCTTCGGTAATAAAACGTTTCGCCTCGCCGCGCACGTTGACGTTGTTGATGGAAATTATGTTTATTCCCGTGGAGGCCAGGAGCCTCGCGTAATCTTTAATCCTGGCCGCATCGTATTTTATTTCGCCGTCTTTAAAAAAAAGCGAGCGTCCGGCGTAACCCCTTTCGATAAAGCCGGAAGCTTCGTCCCAATGGTTTATAATCCGGTATTTTGAGCGCGGCGAATCTGTTGTTTCGAAATTTTCACTGAAAGCCCCCGACGCGAGAAGCGCCAAAAAGCGGTACACGCCGTAAAGCGCACCCCGCTCGTCCGCGCCGCAAATTAAAAGTCCATCATCGCCCGACCTGATTAAGAACCCTTCGGGCGGCAGGCTCGCGGGAAGGCTGAAATTGAGGTTTTTTGACCGGATTTCGTCCAAAACGCCTATTACAACGCATCTTTCGCCGGTGAACCCGTTCAATTTTACGGTTTTAACGCCCCATTTTCTTAGCAAAAGTTCCGAATATTCCGCAACCGCGTTGTTGAAAATTTCGCCGCCTCCCGCAAGCAAAATCCGTTCAGGCAACCCGCCCTTTACGCAAGGCTCCCCGTCTTGCTTTTGAAACCAGCAATCGTATTCACGCATTATTTTCCTCCGCGGCGCTTATTCCACTTTGAATTTTGAAACTTCATCCACCAAAACTTCTATGCTTTCCTTGTTTTGAGACGCCGCGTCATTTACGCGGGTTATAGCTTCGTTTATTTGATCCGCCCCAACGGACATTTCGTTCATACCGTTGGTTATTTCCAACGTCGCCTCTTCCAGGTTCTGGCTTTCGAGCATCACCTGCCGGCTGCCTTCCATCATTTCTTCCGTACCGTTTTTAACCATGCGAGTCGCTTCGTTTAACTGCTCTATAGCCTCCAAAACCTGTTTGCTGCCGGCGCTTTGCTCCTCCATCGCGTTTCTGATGTTTTCTTCCTGGTCGGACACCGTTTTTATGCCGCCGGCTATAACCTCAAATTTGCTTAACACGCTGTCCGTAGACTTCATTATTTTGTCAATGGAGTCTTTTATTTTTTTAAGAACGGCGGATATAGTTTTTGATTGTTCGCCGGAATTTTCGGCGAGCTTCCGTATTTCGTCGGCTACTACGGCGAAACCTTTGCCCGCTTCCCCTGCGTGCGCGGCTTCTATGGCCGCGTTCATGGACAACAAATTCGTTTGGCTGGCTATATTTTCCATAACGGAGTTAATTTCCAAAAGCCCTTCCGATTCCCGCGCTATAGCCTGAATGTCGGCGGATACTTCGCGCAATCCCTCCCTGCCGTCTTCGGAAGCGCCGTTAAGCCCGGTTACATTGTCTTTGTTTTTAACAAGCGTTTGGGTTACAGAGTTAATGTTTGCAAGCATTTGCTCCACGGCGCTGGAGGAGCGGGATACGCTTTCGTTTTGACGGTCTACGTATTCTGTAAGCTTGCCGATGTTGGCGCTAATCTGCTCCATAGTCGCTTTAGTTTCCGTCACCGAAGCCGACTGATTAACAACCCGCTCCTTTATGCTGTTAATATTGGAGACTATCTCGTTAATGGAGGCGGCGGTTTCCGTCATGTCGCTCGCGAGGTTGTTGGCGCTTTCAAAAAGCAAAATTGATTGTTTTTTAATAACTAAAACAAGTTTTTTTATTTTCCCCATAGTCGCGTTAAAATAAAGCGCCAGGTCTCCGGTTTCGTCTTTCGCCTTGGAAGTTACTGTTTTTGTAAGGTCGCCTTCGCCTTCGGATATGTCTTTAAGCGTATCCGCCATATTCGCTATAGGCTTCGCCACGCCGCCAGATACAAAGAAAACGACTACGGTCATTAAAACTATCGCCGCCGCCGCCACAAATATGGTGACCACCGTCATCTTGTTTACTTTTTCCATAATCACGGCTTTGTCCGTTCCCAGCATAAGGGACCAGTTTGTTCCGGTTTGGCCTATTGTAAACGGGTAAATTATGATTTCCAGGTGCTTGTCGATGGCTTTTGAGTATTTCTGAAGCCGGCGTCTTTTACCGTTAATCACGGCGTCTTCCGCATCGGAGGCGTCTGTGTTGTACAGCGAGGCCTGGGCCTCTTTAAGCGGCTTGCCTATCTGTTCCGCGACGCCGCTGGCTATAATTAAAGCGTTTTTTGAGTATACGCTCATCGCCGTTATGTCGCTGTGGGATTCTATAACGGCGTTTACCACCGGTTGCGTGTAAGAAGTGTCGATGTTCACCCCGGCGCGCCCCGTTACAGCTCCCGTGCGCCGGTTGATGACCGGGACGCTGAGTTCTACAACGTGGACGTTTTTCCCGCCTATATTTTGGGAAACCGGCTCCGATATTTTTTCCTGCATCGCTTCCGCGCCGTTCATAACGGACGTTGTTTCGGCCCAGTCTTTGTAAGTAATCCGCTCCAAAGACCCGCTTTGGCGCGTATACCACGGCGCCCATTGCCCCGAAGCCGTAGAGCCGGGCGTTCCGGCGAAAGCGGCGTCCCGCCCCGGGTCTATTGTGTTGGGCTTAAAAACCGCGAAAAGGCCCGCAACCTGCTCTTCCGATTCCGCTATTGATTTTAGCAACTGGTCGAAGCGCGCCCTCTGCAAACCTGGTTCAATCGATTCGTAATCAGACATAGAAGCCGCCAGGGTGCGGACGACGTATAGGTAACGCTCGTAACGCGCCTGTATAACCCTGGCTTGCTCGGCGGCTAGCCTTTCCTGGCTTTCGCGGGCGGACGCCGTCTGCATTAATGAGGCTAGAGTGAGCAGTATTAAAGATAAAGCAGCCGCCGTAACCGTCAAAATAGAAACAACCGTAATTACCAACCGATATTTCAACTTCATGATTGAGTTATTATACTTGAAATTTGTAATTCTTAAAATACATACGCTAATTATTGACAAACTATTTAAGTATACTTATGCTTTTTCAATGTATCCGTTCTTATCGTGAGGACGGAAAACCGGGGCGGGCTTTTTGCTTGCAAAAATCGTTTTTATGGAGAGTTATATGGAATTAAAGGGAATTGCGGAAAAAGACGAATCGCGGCATACGCCTATGTTTTTCCGCCGGATGGAGGATGCGCCTGCTTTTTATTGCGCCGGCGGACGCGATGACGACGATGATGATATTGACGACGATTTTGATGACGACGACGATAGTTTTGACGACGACTTTGACGAAGAAGACGACTTTGACGAAGACGACGACTTTGACGAAGACGACGACGACTTTGACGAAGACGAAGACGACTTTGACGAAGACGACGGCGAAACCGAATTTGACGATGATTTTGATGATTAAACTCTTTTTCACGGCTTTTTGCTCTATTTTTTTTAACGCCGCTATACGAGAGCCAGGTTTTAGCGTTTAGCGGCGCGGGGGCTGAATGAGTTTGCGGGCTGGAATAGATTTTGTGCGGGAAGCTTTCCGCTACCAAAACCGGTTCGCCGGTTCAACCATGGTTTTTAAAATAGATTATCCGCTGACGGAAGATCCCGGGTTTGCATATCTTATGCGGGATTTGTCGTTGCTGGTTAAATCTGGAATAAAAGCGGCTGTAGTTCCTGGTTGCTCCGAGCGTATAGACGCCGCGTTAAAAGCCCAGTCGATTGTTTCACAGTACATTGGCGGCGAGCGTATAACCACTAAAGAAGCCCTTCCTTTTGTGGAGACGGCGGCTTTTCACGCGGCCAGCCGTTTTATCACCGGGCTTTCCGCAAGCCGCGTAGACGCCGTTATAGGCAATTTTGTGCGCGCCCGCGCCCGCGGCGTTATAGACGGCGTGGATATGCAGTTTACCGGGGGGGTGGACAAAATATACACCGCCTCTTTAAGCCGCGTCCTGGACTTTGAAATAACGCCGGTTTTGCCGTGCATAGGATGGAGCCCGGCGGGTAAAGCCTACAATGTACCCAGCGATGAAATAGCATTCGCGGCTTCCCAGGCTCTGGGCGCAATCAAACTGATAATAGTTTCTGACGGGCCTTTTCTTAGCCCAAAAGACTGTCTAAATTTAACCCTTCCCCCTTCTATAGAGCGGGACAAAAACGGGCGCATAATACGCCTCCGCCCGCATGAAGCGGAAACGTTGCTTGCCCTTTCGCACTTTAACGACGGTTGCGCCGCCGAAAGATGGACGGGCCGGCTGTCGCTGGCTTTGCGGGCGATAGAAGCCGGCGTTGAGCGCGTACACATAATAGACGGGCGCGAAGAAGGGGCGCTTTTGCGGGAAATTTATTCCAACCTTGGGTCCGGCACTATGGTTTACGCCGACGAACAGGATTCGATTAGGCCTATACGCAATTGTGAAATAGCGGACGTGATTCATTTGATGGAACCATTCGTCCAAAAAGACATATTGTTGCGCCGCCGGGCTGTAGATATTCAAGAAAAAAAGGACGATTATGTTGTTTTGGAAATAGACGGATCTATACGCGCTTGCGCGGCCCTGCACGACTGGGGCGAGGGACAATGCGAGATTGCGGCGCTCGCTTCGGACGCGGCTTTCGCGGATATGGGGTTGGGGGCGCGTATAGTAGACCACCTTATAGACAAAGCCCGTAAAAAAAGATTTAAACGGGTTTTTGTGCTTACTACGCGAACCGGCGACTGGTTTGAGGCGCGCGGTTTTTTTCAAGATTCGGTGGACAGCCTTCCTTCCAAAAAACGCGCCGTTTATAACAAAGCGCGTGGAAGCAAGGTTTTTTCTTTGAATTTGGAGTAAAATTTGGCTTACGGTGATTTTTTGCATCTTGGGATTGACGTGGGCTCTACAACGGTAAAAGCCGTGGCGCTGGATTCAATTACAAAAAAGATCGTTTTTTCAAAGTATGAACGGCATAACGCTTGTCAAAGTGAAACCGTTCTATCTTTTTTAAAAGAAATCTTTGAACTTTTTAACGACAAAACGATAAAAATAGCCGTTTGCGGTTCCGGCGGCAAAGTAATATCCGGCATTTTGCGCGTTCCTTACGTGCAGGAAGTAGTCGCCAACTCAATAGCCGTCCGCGCTCTTTACCCTATGGCTAAAACCGCCATAGAACTCGGCGGGCAAGACGCAAAAATCATTTTTTTTAAACGCGATCCAAATACAGGCGTCGTTTCTGCGTCCGACATGCGGATGAATGGAAGTTGCGCGGGAGGTACAGGCGCTTTTATTGACGAAGTGGCCGCCCTATTGCGCCTTAAACCGGAAGATTTTGAAAAATCGGCTTCCCTCGGCGGACAAGTTTACGATATTTCCGGACGTTGCGGAGTGTTCGCAAAAACGGATATACAGCCCCTTCTAAACCAAGGCGCCCAAAAACCGGACGTCGCGCTTTCGGCTTTTCACGCGATAGCCAAACAAACTATAGGCGGGCTGGCGCAAGGCATGGAAATAACGCCTCCGGTTATATTTGAAGGCGGCCCTATCACCTTTAACCCCACGCTTATCAAAGTTTTCTCCCAAAGACTGAACCTAAAAGACGAAGACGTTATACACGCCGAAAATCCGGAAATCATCATAGCTTACGGCGCCGCGCTTTCTATAGACGAGCTTTTTTCAGACGTCCCTCAAAATGTAAGCATGAACGCCGCGCTAACCTCGCTTTCCATGTTCCGGGAAATAGCGGCGAGCGACGCGCAAAAAGCAAGCGGCGTTTACTTCGCCTCGGAACAGGAACGGCTGGATTTTTTAGCGCGGCATAAACCGCCGGAACGCCCCCCCTTAAAACCCAAAACGGGGGGATCCGTTAAAGCGTATCTTGGAATAGACGCCGGTTCCACAACCAGCAAATTTGTGTTGCTGGACGAAAACGAAGACATTATCGACAGCTTTTACGCTTCCAACAAAGGAGAGCCGTTGGAAGTGATAAGAGGCGCCCTAGCCGCGCTAAACAAAAAATACGAGGAAGCGGGCGTAAAGCTTGAAATCGCGGCGCTTGGAACCACGGGTTACGGCGAATTGCTTTTTGACAAAGCCTTTGGAGCCGACTACCATACGGTGGAAACGGTGGCGCATCTCGCCGCGGCGCAAAAATACGTGCCAGACGTAAGTTTTATTTTGGACATAGGCGGCCAGGATATGAAGGCGATAAGCGTTTCTAACGGCGTGGTTACAAATATAACGCTAAACGAGGCCTGCTCTTCCGGTTGCGGCTCGTTTTTGGAAAATTTCGCGACTACGCTGGGCGTGCCGGTGGAAAAAATAGCCGACGCGGCTTTTAGCTCCAGAAATCCGGCGCAATTGGGAAGCCGTTGCACCGTTTTTATGAACAGCACTATCATCACCGAGCAAAAAAACGGCAAGCAAAGCGCGGACGTTATGGCCGGGCTTTGCCGCTCAATTATAGAAAATGTGTTTACAAAAGTGTTGCGCGTATCAAACACCGCGGAGTTTGGAAATAAAATAGTCGTGCAGGGCGGGACTTTTAAAAACGACGCCGTTTTGTGCGCTTTTGAACAATATTTGGGAAAAAATGTAGTGCGCGCGCCTTTCCCGGGAGAAATGGGGGCTATTGGAATAGCCATCCTCACCAAACGCGAAATCGAAAAAAACGGATATACGTCTCCGCACGGGAAATCGGGTCAAACCAGATTCATCGGGTTAAACGAAATGTATAATTTCTCTTATACCCAGGAATCAAACCTTTTGTGCAAATTTTGCGCGAACAGTTGCAACCGCACGCTTTTACGTTTTTCAAACGGCCTTACCTGGGTTACAGGCAACAGATGCGAGCGGGGCGAAATAACCGGAGACGCTAACGACCCCGATGTGCAAAAAGAAGCGCAAAAAATAAAAGAGCGTATGGAAGAAGTGGAGGACATGACGGTTCTGCGCGAAGAACTTTTGTTCAAAAAATACGCTTTTACACGCCTGGCGCCGCAAAAAGATGTTACTATAGGCTTGCCGCGCTCCCTTGATTTTTGGCGCACTCTTCCTTTTTGGGATGTGTTTTTTAACGCTCTGGGTTTTAAAACCCTGGTTTCACCAAAAAGCGGCAGAAAACTTTTTGAAAGCGGGCTTCAATACATAGCGTCCGACACGGTGTGTTTTCCCGCAAAACTCGCGCACGGGCATATACAGGCGCTCGCCGCGCAAAAAGTAGACCGCATCTTTTTTCCGCAGTTAAACCGCCTGCCGCCGTCAAATCACGAAAAATACAGCACTTTTACTTGCCCCGTGTTAAAAAGCTACCCGCTTGTAATCAAATTTTCGGATGATCCGCAAAGAAGACGCAATATAGCGTTCGATTCGCCGGTTTTTCACTGGTTTTCCGAAGCCGACCGCAACCGTCAATTGTGCGCTTTTATGCGCGAGACTTTTAACATATCCGAAAAATATACATTAAAAGCAATAGCCCAGGGTGAAAAGGCGCTTGAATCGTTTTACTCTCAACTGGAAAAAACGGCGGCGCGTATAATAGCGGACGCGCAAAAACGCGGGAAATACGCGGTGGTTCTTGCGGGGCGCCCATATCAATATGATTCGCTTATAAATCACAACCTGTCGCGCCATTTTACAAGCATGGGGATTCCCGTTGTAACTTTGGACGCTCTGCCAGAAATAAACCGGATAAAGTTGCGAAAAACGCGCCTGGACGTAAACAACAGCAACCACGCCCAGCTTCTCTCCGGCGCGTTGATAGCCGCTGAGAATCCGGCTCTGGAGTACGTTCAAATTTACAGCTTTGGCTGCGGTCACGACGCGCTTTACACGGATGAAACCGCCCGCATAATGAACGAAATTTCCGGCAAAGCCCCGCTTGTTTTAAAACTTGACGAAAGCGACGTGCCGGGGCCTTTACGCATACGGGTGCGCTCGTTTATAGAAACCGTAAATATAAGACGGGCGAAAGAAACTCTGGAAGCGCAACCGTTAAAAGATCCGTACCCTGTAAAATTCACCCGTAAAGACAGACGCCGCGTTATACTTGTTCCAAACGTAAGCCGAGCTTTTTGCCTTGTAATATCGGCTGTAATAAAAGCGCTCGGCTTTAAAGCGGAGCCAATGCCCATGGGCGGGCCGCAAGCTATAGAGTTGGGAAAAAAATACGTTCATAACGACGTCTGCTTTCCCGCGCAAATGCTCGTAGGCGAATCAATTTCCGCGATTAAAAACGGCCCGTATAAGCCCAAAGAAGTGGCTATAGGCGTTGGAAAACTGATGTGCGACTGCCGGCTTACGAACTACATGGTTTTAACGCGCAAAGCCCTGGACGCGGCCGGTTACAGCGACGTCCCTATCGTATCTACGGATTTATATGATTTAAAAAAAATACACCCATACTTCAAATTTAATCTGCTCGCCCTGGCGAATACGGCTTGGGGGCTTGTTCAGGTGGAGATGCTGGAGGATTTGCGCCGCAAAATAAGGCCTTACGAAAAAGTGAAAGGCGAGACGGATCGCGTCGCCGAAGAAGCTTTCGTCTCAATAACAAACGCGCTTGCCAAATACGGAATGGCCGGCTCTCTCGCCGCGTACAAAAAGGCGATAAAAAAAATATGCGCTGTTCGTTACGACCGCTCAAAGCCAAAAACCAAAGTCCTTATTGTAGGTGAATATTTTTTGGTGTATCACCCCGGTTCAAATTATAATATAGAAAAATATCTGGAAGACTCCAATTTGGAAGTGATTTTACCGCGAATGTACGATATTTACAGACAGCTTTTTATTATGCACTATACTTCCGAAATAAAAGATTTTAAGGTGCGCCATTCGTTATATAACACATTGTTCGGCGTTTTGGGCGACAGCTTTTTTGATGCGGCGATAGATATAATGGAAAATATAGCGAAAGCCCATCCCCTTTTTGAAAGCTCATTGCATTTACCGCAACTAGGCGCGTTAAGCGACCATATCATACACCATTCCGTTATGTCAGGCGAATCGTTTTTAATACCGGCGGATATTATACATCACGCGCAAAAAGGCGTAAAATTGTTTATAATTTTGCAGCCTTTCGGATGCCTGCCAAATCATATCTGCGGACGCGGCGTAATAAGACGGGTGAAAGAGATGTATCCAGATATACAAATCCTGCCGCTGGACTACGAAGCCGACGCCAGTTTCGCCAACATAGAAAACCGCCTCCAAATGTTGCTGATGAACGCCCGTATGTAAACTCTTTGTTTTAAAGCAAAAAAACGCATCCCGCTTTATTTCTTGCATGAAAACAAATTTTTTCCAGCCGGCGGCCTGTTGCGCCTTTGGAGCCGCGCTTTCGTTTTACGGGCTAACCTGGCTTTACGTCTCATCTTTACCGCCTTCCCTGGCGCTTTTGCTTTTTTTAACGCCGCCCGCTGTTTTGGCGGCCTGCTTTTTACGCCCATACGCCGCCGCCGCTTTTCGTAAAAAAACGGCGCCCGCAATTCCAGCCGGCCCCCCGCCGCCGGTGCGCGCACAACCCGGAAATCAGCTCCGCGGCTTCGGGCCGGGCTTACGGTTTGTTTGGAACAGACGCCCGTACGCGGTTGTTTGCGCAGCCTTTCTTACAGCCGGCCTTTTGCTTGGATTTTACGCCCGCAGGAACGCTTTTAAAGATTCCGCTGTTTTCACGGGGCTTGCAACGGAAAAAATAACGGCGGTGCGCGGCGTTCTTGCGAACGACCCGCGTTCTACAAAAACGGACAGAGGCATGGCGCAAATAAGCTTAAACCGCGCTTATTCCGCAGGCGGCGTTCAAACCTCGGCGCGGGGCGGCGCGCTTGTATTCTTCCCGCAAGGATCGCTCCCGCGCATAAAAGAATTTGGCCGTGGAAGCGAAATATATATAGAAGGAGTTTTTTCGCCACTCTTAAAAGAGTCTTACGGCTGGGACTCTACGCCTGTTTTTAGGGCTTCATCGAGTCATGTAGTAAAAGGCGCGAAAAAAATCGATTCATGGCGAACATCCGCGCGTTTACGTCTTGTTGAATTGTTCAATTCAAATTGGGGCGGCCTTTCATTGGCTTTGTTATTCGGCATACAAGACGGCCTGGACGCTAAAATTCGAAAGCAGTACACGGAAGCCGGTTGTTCGCACATCCTGTCTATTTCTGGAATGCATTTAGCTATAATCGCGGCGATAATCGCTTTGTTTTTAAAGAAACCGCTGGGTTTAAAAAAAGCCGCCGTTACGGGAACCTGTTTCATTTTTATATACGTTTACATAGTTGGAGACGGCCCCGCGATTTACCGCTCACTAATTATGTACGCGCTTGGCGCCGGCGCGTTAATAGCGGGAATTCCTGTAAAACCTTTTCTTTTGCTGTGTATATCTTTTTTAATACAAATAACTATTTCACCGCTTTCGGCCTTGTCTATGTCGTTTATACTTTCGTATCTGGCGCTTGCCGGCATACTTCTGTTTACAACGAAAATAGAAGTGTGTTTTCGCGGATTTATTCCGCCTTTTATATTGACGCCGGTTTCAGCTTCTATAGCCGCGTTTTTTGGAACAATGGCTGTAAGCGCCGTATTCTTTGAAGAATTGCGCCCAATAGGAATATTGGCCGGTCTTTTTATAACGCCGCTCACCACATTTTTTATGGTAGGCTCTATGCTTCATCCGTTTTTAACATTTGTTCCATTAATCTCAAAATTGGCCGCAACTATCTTAAACATGATGTATGTGCTACTGGAAAAAATTTCAGGCTTTTCTTCCGCCTTCCCGCCGGCGCCTTTCGCCCCTACAGCCCAGGTGATATTGTTTTCCGTAGCGGCGCCGCTGGCGTTTTGTTTCGCCTCGGATTTCCTGCTAAAAAAACGCCAAACCGTTTGCGCGGATGTAACGTGAATTAAGCGCTTTTTATGCGCAATTCCCCAAAATAGACGCCCGGCTGTTAAAGACGCCGCGAAATTAATAAAAACGGCTTTTTATATATTAGAGTTGTTCGGAAACCTCAGTTTTCGCAAGCTGAATCACGCCTGGCTTGATTCAGCCAACTTCCGCTTAAAAACGCAAAACGCCCGCATTTTGCAAGCCTAAAGCAAAGATTAGCCCCGCAGGTTACTAGACAACCAACCAGGGCCCGATCGAAATAAGTCCAATAGAGTTGTTCGGAAACTTCAGTTTTCGCAAGCTGAATCAAGCCTGGCTTTGATTCAGCCAACTTCCGCTTAAAAAACGCAAAATGCGTAGCATTTTGCAAGACTTGGGCGACAACCAATCGGGTTGGCGAACAAGTCCAATATCTTATTTTTCATAAACAATGCCACTCATAAGCCTTACCGTAGGATGGTTTTCAATGCTGGCCGCCAATGCCATTATTTTAGATTCATCAATGTAGATATATATTTTTTCCAGTTCAGTTTTATAATCCAATTTCACACAAACAGCCTCAAAGAAAACAGTTTACATTTTATTATAGACAATTTTTTATTAAAGCCAAGCTTTTTGGAAAAATCTTTATAAAAATTATTCCAAAAAATTGCACATAACGCTCAGGTTGTTGGCGGCGTTTTGCAACCCGAACAAGCGCTTTGCGTAGCATCGCTTCCTGCGGGAAGCGCGACCAGGCCCCGGCAAAATGCGGGTGTAGTGAGACGCGGGATCATAGCCGACCTGGTCGAACGGAACCTCCGGAGCAACCAAAGGGAGCGGAGGCGTAAACAGTCCTGTTATGCGCTGTGTCATACGGCGCTTACCAGGGTTGCCTGTTTTCGCATACCATATGATTGATTTTCCCGCAAATTTTATCGTCAATAAAATCTGGTAAAACTTTTTTT
>JAITER010000026.1 GCA_031281945.1 Spirochaetaceae bacterium
CGCCACGAATCAAGGCCGGTTTTTTCGCCAATATCTTCCAGCACGTTCAAAATAGTCTGATGTTCCGGCGTTACGCCGTTTTTGAGCAGCGGCAGTATAGCAAATACTATTTCGTTGAATGAAGGAGTTTTGTTTTCGCGCTCCATGCGCCGCAGATAACTGATTAAATAGTATTTAATCCGCAAGCGCACATCCAGGCGGGTCTGGAAGCGCGCGTCTTTCTTTATGCTGTATTTTTGCGTATGCGCGTTATATTCGAATTTTTCAAGCAACAGCGGCGTAAGGTCGCTGTATTCTTTTTTAAGCAGGTCTAAAAATCCCCATTCAAGCCCTTTAATGATAAGCTCGTCGTTAATCTGCTCCAGCGTCGCCCCGTCGTCTCTGGCTATGACGCCTTCAATCGTTTGTATGACGATTTCGCCAATATCCATGCCAAGATTTGCCTTTAACACCGCTCTTGGGTTGCGCGTTTTGCGAAAATTGATGATAAGCTCGCCTGACAGCACGGTAAAAGGATGCTGCTTTTTCTTGAAACTGGGGTGCCCGTTCTTTTGCGGAACCGCGCCTATGTATTCAAAGCCGCATTTTTCGCAGGTTTCAATTATCAGATGCCAGAATTCCGGGTCTTTGTGGGCGAAAACAAATGAAAGCCAGCGGTCGAACTTTAGAACGCGGTGCATTTCCTCAATGCTCCTGGAAATAAGCGCGTTGTACTGTTCTTTGGTTTTGTTGTGTTCGCCGCCCTCTATGGCTTCCTGCTCATAATCCGCTTCGCTCACGTCAAGATCAAGCCACGCGTTCCACATAACGGATAAATCAAGATATGGAATTTTCTTGCCGTAGGGCGGGTCGGTGTAGATGTAATCCACGCTTTCTTTTTGCAAAAAAGATAAATCGGCGGCGTTTCCTTTTATTATTTTGACGCCGTTTACAGCGTCTTGAACCGTTTTTTGATTAAGCAGGCATACCTGCTCTATTTCTTTTTTGCCATTGTAAACCCGATTAAATTTATTTGTGAACACAGTCATTATATCACGCACTGCGGGATCGGGCGCGATGCGATAGCGGTAATACATCACAAAATTGACCGGGCCGCCATTGGGCATTTCGTGATATGTTTTATTCATCACCGAAACGGTGTTATAAAAGGCGAGCAATAGCGAAAGCCGTATATTTTCTTTTTTCGCCGTATGTTTATGTATCAGCGCCTTGAGCAATGACAACCCGGCCAATTGTTCGTCCGTAAACAATTCCTTTACCGTTCCGGCGTCCGATCCTTTCGGCAAGGGTAAATCTTTAGGCCCTGGATATTTTTGCATCGCTTCCTGTATTTGCGTTTCCGTTTTGGGTTCAAGTTTTATATATTCTTCTTTTATTTTTGTAAAATATTCCGTAAGCTCTTCCCGTTTTACCGGAGACAGCAGCGCTTTTGTTATAAAAATAGAAAGCGGGTTTAGGTCGACGTGCACCGCGGACCTGCCGTTTACCACCGCTTCTATCGCGGTTACGCCGCTTCCGCCAAACGGGTCAAGCGTCACGTCCCCCTCTTGCGAAAAGTTTTTTATGTATTCGGCGACCACATTCCACGCCTGCCGCGTAAAATAGGCGTTGCATCCAAAATGCCGTTTCGCCTGCTGTTTTTTTACTTTGATTTCTCCTGGAAGCGGGCGGTTTGCGTAATCAAACTGTTTGCCGGGTTTTACCTGCGCGGGCTTGTCATACGAAAATATTTTACCCGGCTGGAAACTGCCGGCGGAAAGGAGTTTTTGCAACGTCTCCCAATGATCGTCAATCGCGCTTGTGGGAAAATACAGCGCGGGCTTTTCTGTTTCCGCCGTCCTCCAGCAAGCGAATTCCACGCCGTTGCAAAGCGCAAAATACTTGCTCCTTATCTCAGGGTGGGTCGCGTACATATACGCCTGTTCTACATTGTCATCATCTATTATTTTTTGACCGGGCGCCTTCGCGTCCAAAACCCATGCGTAACCATTTTCAACCTTTAGCACATAGTCGGGTATCAAATGAACCTTGCGTTTTTTACTCCCCGTCCGCAAAAACGGGCTTTGAAGGGCTTTTTCGCGCAGTATGTTTTCGTGTGTGAATCCGAGTTCTTTCAGCACTGGATCTATGATGACGGCCCGCACCGCCGCCTCGTTAAAGTCCTTGCCGGCTTCAATTTTGCCAAAATCCAGACCCTTGAACAGTTTTTCTTTGACAGTCATTACGCAATTATAGATATTTTCGCCGCCAGCGCCAAGAAAAACCTTAAAAAGGCCGCTTCCGGCGCGTATAAATGAAACAAGGCGGGAATTTACCGCGTCCGGGCGCGAACCAAAACCAGCCTTGCATCTCGCCCGGCTGTTCGAATTTGGAAATTCAGAAGCTTACCTTGTTTCCGTTTATGAGGTTTGAGGGCGGCTTTCTCAAATTTTCCGGCTGGTTTTAAAATAAGGTATGTACAAAAGGCCGCCGATTTCATAACATAAGCAAGTCGCGCCGCCTTTAGAAAAGCTAAATTGGACTTGTTCGCTCGCCCCGGTTGGTTGTCTACTAACCTGCGGGGCGCGAGCTTTGCCATCGTCTTGCAAAATGTTGCGCATTTTGCGTTTTTAAGCGGAAGTTGTTCGAAAACTGAAGTTTCCGGACGACCCTATTAAAAAATTAAATTTTTAGCGTTTTCTTGATTAAGCCTGCCGGGGAGGGGGTGAAGGACGGGGCGGGCCGGCAATCCTGTAAAGAGGTTTTGTTTGTGCCCGAAAAATTAAGAATGATTCTAGGTTTTCATTGCCATTTTCCGATTGCTTTCGGAGATAAAGAATTTGAAGACCTTTACCACGAAAAGCTTTTTCCATTGCTTCATGTTTTAAACAAATTTCCGGAAATTTCCGTGGTTTTGCATTTTTCCGGCAGCCTTCTGTATAGAATAGAGCGTAGCCATAGCGAATTTTTCGTTCTTTTAGAAAAAATGGTTAAACGCAGGCAGGTTGAATTGCTTGGCGGCGGATTTTACGAACCTATGCTTTTTCTTATGTCTCACAGCGACCGCATAGGGCAGGTTGAGTTGCTCACCACGTATTTACGCAAACATTTCGGCAAGCGGGTTTGCGGCTGTTACCTGCCTCCTGAATGCTGGGACGCGGACCTTGTAAGCTCGCTTAACGAAGCCGAGATGGAGTTCACTTTTCTTTCGGAAGAACTTTTCCGCATAGAGGGCGTAAGGAACGATTCTTACAAATACAGGCCCTGCATAACTGAGGATAAGGGGCGCACCCTTATAGTTTTTCCCGTACTGGAAGGTTTTTACAACGACGTCCTTGTCTCCGGTTCAAAGGCGCGGTTTGAGCAAATTGTAAATTCGGCGCTTCTTTGCTGCCAAAACCCGGTGGTCGCGATTTTTCCATGTCTGGAAGCTAATTGCGCGCAAAGCAATGTAAATGTGAGCGAAAACATCACGGCTTTATTTCAAACGCTTTCGGAATGTAAAGATTCAATAGAATTGACGCATCCGTCCAAGATAATAAAAACTGAAAACACGCTTCCTAGAATATACATACAATCTCTTCCGATAAAACAATACCTGATACGGCGTCCGCAGAGCGCGAATTTATATTCAAAGATATTGTGGACGAAGCGGATTATAGACAAAATTCGCGGAGACAAAAGCCGTAAAATTTCCGCGACCGAAGAATTGTGGAAGGCCCAGGGTTATAGGCTTTTTTGCAGGACGTCTTTTGACGAACCGGATTTAGCCGCGAACCCGGTTGTGCGTTCATGCGCGTATCAAAAGATATTATTCGCCGAACAAATAGCTATGGGCGTCCGGCGCGAATGGACTCCGGTTCTATCGGAAGAAGATTTTAATTTTGACGGAGAAATGGAATATATATTTCACGGATATCTAATAAATTGTTTTATACAAAAAATAGGCGCTTCAGTTTTTGAACTGGATTATCTTCCAAAAACCGGAAATTATCTTTCTACATATTCCGCCCAGGACGGCGCGGAACATGAACGCAAGGAGCGGCTCGCGTTTATGGACAGATTGCTTTCAACCGAAGACGATTTTTTCGCATTAGCCAGGGATTGTTCGGCGGAAAAATACGAAGTCGCCGGTTTTGACAGGAAACGGGGGCGCATCGCGTTCTTTTTGGGCGAAAATCCCAAAAGCGGCGCGTATGGTTTTATAGAAACAAAAAAAGAATACTTTTTGGAAGAAAACGAACTTTATGTTTCATGGGTCTTTAAAAATAAAGGCGGCCTTGCGGAGCGTTTTTATTTTGTATCCGAAGTCAATCTTTCTTTTTCCAGCGACGATTATAAAAATCTGCGGGTGTACTCTTGTTTGCGGGAAGGAATCGAAGAGGAAAAAAAAGAATGCGTAAAAGACAATGTGTTGATACAAAATATAAACGCTCTTGAGTTTCAGGATTTGCAAAATGAAACGATTATCCGCGTTAAATCAGAGAGCAAAATTAACGCCCGCTACGTCTCTGTAAGAACGAAAACAGCTTCCCCGTATTCAAAAAATGAATATGATTTTTACCAGTCGACCGCCATATTTTTAAGCAAATATATTGAACTTGATTCCTTTGCGGAATATAAAATACAGTACAACCTTGGCATTTATTAAAACACATTGGACTTGTTCGCCAACCCGGGTGGTTGTCGCCCAAGTCTTGCAAAATGCTACGCATTTTGCGTTTTCAAGCGGAAGTTGGCTGAACCAAGCCAAGTCTTGGTTCAGCTTGTGGAAACTTGAAGTTTCCGAACAACTCTATTTTACGCGGCGTCCGCATAGCCGCCAAGTTCCGGAGCCGCGACGCGTTTATGCGTCATTGGGCTTGTTTAAAAGGCCGGACTTTGAGTCTGTAGCATAATATTAGAGTTGCTTGGCGATAAGCTTTAGTTTTGAAACGGCTTCCGTTAAAAAATGGTTTTGCGGGCTTTTAACAGCCTGTCCGCGTGATCTTCGCCAGGTTTTGCCGCCCGCCAGTATTTCGCGGCTTGCGTTGCGGTTGTTTTTGGAGGTTAAAGAATGGAAAGTTTTTTTAAAATAGAAAGCCGTGATTCTTCGTGCCGCGCCAGAGCCGGATTTTTGCGCCTGCCTCACGCCGGAGTCATAACCCCGGTTTTTATGCCGGTCGGCACCAACGGAACGGTAAAAGCCATGCGCGCTGAAGATCTATCCGAAATCGGCTTTAATATAATTTTGGGGAACGCGTATCATTTGTATCTGCGTCCCGGAATGGAAGTTATGCGTCATTTTAACGGCTTGCATGATTTTTCCCGCTGGAACGGCGCCATACTTACAGATTCAGGCGGGTTTCAGGTTTTTTCGCTTTCCTCTCTGCGCAAGATAACGGAAGAAGGCGTTTTTTTCCGTTCGCACATAGACGGTTCGCCGCACACCCTTACGCCGGAAGGGGCGGTCGGCATACAGCAAACGCTTAACAGCGACGTTCAAATGCAACTGGATGTGTGCGCGAGCGCGGACGCGACGCGAAAAGAAGCGGAGCAATCTGTGCGTCTTAGCGGAATCTGGCTTAAAAAAGCCAGGGCTGCTTTTTTAAAAGCCAGGGACGAAGGGTATGGCGGCGAGCTTTTTTCAATAGCGCAGGGTAATTTTTACCGCGACCTGCGAAAAGACAGCGTTAATATGTGCATAGACGCGGATTGCGCGGGATTAGCGGTGGGCGGGCTTTCGGTAGGGGAGGAGCCGGCCAAATTTTATGACTATTTATCTTACACGGCGCAACTTTTGCCGGAAGATAAGCCGCATTATGTGATGGGAATAGGCACGCCGCGTTATATTTTGGAGGCTATAGAAAACGGAATAGATATGTTTGACTGCGTTCTTCCAACGCGGTCGGCGCGAAACGGGCTCGCGCTAACTCACAACGGGCCTGTATCCGTAAAAAAAGAAATATACAAAATGGATGAAACAAAACTGGACGATGAATGTTCCTGCATGGTTTGCTCTCGTTATTCAAAGGCGTATCTGCGGCATCTTTATAAATGCAATGAAATTTTACTATCGATGCTTTTAAGCTATCATAATTTATATTTTTTACATTCGCTTGTGCAAAGCGCACGTGACGCGATATTTCAAAACGAATTTATAAAGTTTAAAAAAGATTTTTTGACGAAATATGAAGGCGGTTGTTGTGTATAAATTATTTTTTTGTTTTATTTTGTTTTTTACCGGATTTTTTGCCTTTGCGCAGTCTGAGGATGAAGAAAAAGAGCGGTATTCTCAAATTATGCGCTATGGAACGGACGCGGAAATAGCAAATGTTATACAAACAATAAAAGAAAAGGATATAGAATGGGTTGACGAAGAGATAGCCGCCGCCGCCGTTTCCACAAAAAGCGCGGCCATTCAAAGCGCCGCCATAAATTATTTTTCTTACCGTGAAGACCCGGCGCTTGAGGAGGCGGCGCTTGATTTTTTGCAAAACCGCTTCGGCGTTGAAGCCGCCGTGATTTCCGCTTCCATAGATTACCTTGGAAAGATTGGCGCGGCGCGCGCACAGGAGCCGCTAAAAGAAATTATTTTAACGGATGAGGCGCGTTATCAAAATCAGGCGTTGCGGTCTTTGGGCATGGCGCTAAAAAACGCTTCTTCCGAAGAAAAAGAAGAAGCGCTGAATTTTTTTTTGGATTTTTACCGTAACAAAGCGCCTTCGGACGCCGCGCGCCGTGTTGTAATAGAGGCCGTTGGCGAAGGCGCTTTAAAAGACGCGGCGCCTTTTTTGGAAGAGATTATTCTTGACTCTGAGGCGCCTGCGGATCTTCGGGTGGAGGCGCTTAATTCGGCTGGGAAAATAGGCGGCGCGGACGCTTTGCAAGAGGCGGTTATAGGCGCGTTAAACGCGGAACAGCCCCTTATAAGAACCGCGGCGGTGGGGGCGCTGGGCGCTTTTTCCGGCGCCGCCGTGGATCGCGCGCTTTTGGACGCGATGCGCGATTCTTTTTTTCGCACCCGCCTGGCCGCGATAAAGTCCGTATCCAAAAGGGCTATACCGGACGCCGTAGGATTCCTGGAGTTTAGGGCGAAAAATGACGACGCGGCTTCTGTTAGGGAGGAGGCGGTTAGAACGCTGGGCGCTTATCAAAGCGCCGCCGCGGAAACGGCGCTGGAATCCATATACGGCGATAAACGGGCGCCTGAAAAGATACGCCTTATGGCCGCGGAGGCCCTGGTTAAAAGCAATCCGTCAAAATACACCGCCAAGATCGCCGTTGATTTGGAAGAAGCCCGCAAAACCAGGCAAAAAACCCTATACGCCGGCCTTGTAAAAGCTGTTTCCGCCTCAACTTCGTCTTCCGGCCTAAAGCCGGTTGTGGAAAGCTTGCTTTCTTCAAGCGACGCGGCGGATCGCGCCTATGCTTTGGATATAATCGCTTCCGCCCGCCTTACCGGTTTTATAGGCGACCTGCAAAGAATGGTTGATGATCCCAAAAACGGCCTTAAAAACAGGGCGAAAATGGTTTTGGAAAAATTGAAGTAAGTTTTTCCGCATTCCGCCCCCGCCTAAGGCTTGCGGCTTTACAACAGCTTTTAACAAAGAGTTATGCGAAATGCCGGTGAATTTGTTGATATGTATAAAAAATATACATCAAAATGAAATTCTTGACAAAAAAACCGCTTTGTTTTATTTTAATTATAAGAGGTATATTATGGCGGTTGCTACAGTGAATTTATCCTTTGATGACGATATGATGCGGCAAATAGATTATTTTGCAAACAATGAATCATTAACCCCTAAAGATTTAATTTATAATTCTGTAAAAATGTATATAAATCGTAAAAAAAGATTGGACTTGTTCGCCAACCTGGTTGGTTGTCGCCCAAGTCTTGCAAAATGCTACGCATTTTACGTTTTTAAGCGGAAGTTGGCTGAATCAAGCCCAGTCAAGCTGAATCAAGCCCAGGCTTGATTCAGCTTGCGGAAACTAAAGTTTGCGAACAACTCTATTAAATGATTTGAATAAGGGAGAATTCTATATAGAAATGGTAAAGTTGTTTGTCCTTTAAAAAAGCACGAAATCCATAAACCTGGTTCATTATGTCGTTTTTGTATAAGCGCCACTTGATATTTGTATTAAAATTGGCGCTAACTGAAAAAGTAAATAAATTTGAAAAGGGGTGTACTGCGCATATACAGACCTGTTATGCGCAACTTTTCGCCTAAATTGATTTAAAATTATTGATGAAAGGCAATATGATTACTCGACAAATTGCGCCATATATTTTAGATTAATATTTAATGGGATAGTCGTTTTTTATGAGGAGTGGAATATGAAAAAATCCTGTTTACTGTTGTGCTTGGTAATGATAATACCGTCGTTTCTATTGATTGCTTGTAATAATAGCAAGAAAGACAACAAAACGGTAACTATCACCGATATGGCAGGCGATGTTGTCGAGGTTCCGAAAAACCCTGAAAGGGTCGCGGTACTGGCTCGGTCTGCGGTTGATATGCTTGTAGCGTTCGGTTTTGGCGAAAAGATTACGGGAATTTACTACACAATCTTTGATAATGAATGGGCTGCACTATTATACCCCGCTATTGATAATTACTACAAATACGATTACGACACTACGCTTGAAACATACTTTTCGCACAAGGTCGAATTAGTTTTTTGCCCGGAGCAATACTTGGCGGAGAATTTACGTGAACATGGCGTCCCGGCGGTAACAGTTAGCCAATACGGAAACCCGAACTATGACAATTATGTTTTTTACTTTGCTGATATGATAAAGCAAATATGGAGTGATGCAAGTGTTGCAACAAAAATTGAAACGTGGAAAAACGGCTTTGCCGATATTCGCAATCAAATCACAAACGCGCTTGCAAACGTTCAGCCGACAAAAACGCTTTACTATGTAAGGGGCGACAAAAACAAAGGTATTGCTTATACGGAAAACAGTGAAAAGTCTGTGCAAAACACTATTTGCAAATATTTGAAACTTGAATACGCAAGCAAGGACTTCACAACTTCCTCGCCAACGGAGGAAGCAATTTTACAACTGGACCCTGATTACATACTCATTGGCGGCGCGTATCAACACGCAATACTAAATGCGGCAAGGACAAATGCGGCTTGGCAGAGTTTATCCGCCTTTGCGAATGACAATGTGTTTAATATTGGGATTGGCTTTGTAATGTTCGAGCAAAACGGCGTTGAACTTACAGTTTATCTTGCGGATTTGGCAAACAAGATTTATCCAGAAATATTTGACTTTGATGTTGAGGGACTTTTGAAAGAAACCGGAGAAACCTATTTCGGCAAGGAGTTATCAGATACGGACGTCTACAATATGCTTCATGGGTTAAATCGCAACGGACAACCGCTTTTGTAGGAAATAGGTAATGAAAAATAGCCGCCGCATAAAAAGACGAATTCCGCATCTCGTTTTTCCGGTAATCGGCGTGATGCTAATGGCCGCTCTTTTTGTTTTTTCTTTAGCGTTAGGACAATATACCATTTCTTTTGACGATACGCTAAAAGCATTATGGGGAAATGCGTCTTCCGCAACAGACGGCGTTGTTATTTGGGAATTGCGTTTTCCGAGAACGGCGGTTGCTTGTTTTGTTGGCGTCGCCCTTGCTCTTTCTGGTTTAATTTATCAAAGCGCCTTTCAAAACGAACTTGTTTCACCGGATATTCTCGGTGTTTCGTCGGGCGCGAGCGTTGGTGTTGCGACCGGAATATTGCTTGATTTTCCCCTTCTTTCCGTTTCTGGTTTCGGTTTTATTTTTGGCGCGGGCGCTATGTTGCTTACGCTTTTGATAGCGCGGGTTTTTAAAAATAAATCCTCGATAATACTTGTTATATCGGGGATTTTGGTATCGGGGTTAATGGGTTCGATAGTCAGCTTAATAAAGGCCTGGGCTAATGCCGAAACGGTTTTACCCTCGATTGTTTTCTGGCTTCTCGGCTCGTTCGCCGCCGCGCGAATGATACACGTCTGGATTTTATTGCCGATAGTAGTGATCTGCGCTGTTTTTCTTTTTATGATAAGCGGAAAGGCGCTGAATAATATCGCGCTCGGACAAGAGGAAGCGAAAAGCAAAGGCATAAATTACAAGGTTTGGCGCATTGTTATTATCGTTATTGGTACAATACTTACGGCAAGCGCGGTTTCGGTTGCTGGAACGATAGGCTGGGTCGGGCTTGTTGTACCGCATATAACGCGCTTGCTTGTCGGACATACGGCGCAAAAAACAATTCCCGTAACGGTCGTTTTGGGCGGCTCCTTTATGATAATAACCGATATACTTGCGCGAACACTCACAACATCCGAAATTCCCGTCGGCGCGATTACCGGCATTATCGGCATAGTCGTCTTTATGCTGATACTTGCAACGCAAAGGGGGCGCAATTATGTCATTGATTGAAGTCCGCTCCCTTTGTTTTGCGTATACAAAAGACAGCCGCATTTTTGAAGACATTACCTTTTCTATTGAAGCGGGAACGATAAACGTTATACTCGGCTTGAACGGGAGCGGAAAAACCACGCTGATAAAATTGCTTGCCGGACTCATGAAATCAACGGGCGGGAGTATCACCGTAGACGGAAAACCAATACTCGCAATAAGCGACCATGAGCGGTCAAAATTGATCGCGTATGTTCCGCAACTTGCAAACAGCCGTATAGCGTTTACCACAAAGGAATATTTAATGCTTTCTTTGACCAATCAAAAAAGCATATATTGGAGGCCTGACAAAAAAGACAGGGAAAAAGTTGTCGATTTTGCCAATCGGCTGGGGATAGACGAAGATAAACTCGACAGACGTGTTGACGAATTGTCAGGCGGCGAACGGCAAATTGTAATGATTTGTGGCGCACTTTTACAAGACGCAAAAATAATAATACTTGATGAACCGACAGCCGCCCTTGATATGAAAAATCAATATAGGGTTTTGCAGTTTTTAAAGAAAAGCTATAAGAAAGAGCATAAAACGATAGTATTTTCATGTCACGATCCAAATCACGCTTTACGACTTGGCGGAAATATGATAGCATTACACAAAGGCGCAATTTGTTTGCAAGGGGAAAGTCGTAAAATAATAAAGGCAGAAAATCTAAAATGTATTTACGGCGAAAATGTTTGTGATTCAAAAGACAGCCGGTTTAATTTTATAACCATAGATTGGTAATTAGACTTGTTAAACAACCCGGTTGGTTGTCTCATAAGTCTTGTGGTTTTTCAGGCTAAAGCCTTGCAAAACCACGTTTTTAATGGAAGTTATTTGAAAATAATACTTTATGTAATATCAAAATATTGTATTAAAGAAATAAAATATAGAAAAAAATAATTTAAAATAATATAGTACGGCGCCGCTTCGCATATACGTACCTGTTATGCGAAACTTTTCGCCGATTGCGCAATCTTGATGTAACCGGATAGTCCGAAACAACGCAAGAAAAGAACCGCGCAAATTCGGCGCGGCGGCGCTTTGTAAGTAAAAAGTATCCAAAAGTAGAGATTCTTGAGAAGCTTGACGAAAAAATAATGCTGGTTTATAGTTATAGGCATGAGTAATGAAACTTTGCGAAACGCCGGCAAGGCGAAAAATGATGAATTTTACACTCAGATCTCTGATATAGCAAATGAATGTTCCCATTATAAGGGACATTTTAAGGGAAAGATCATTTTTTGTAATTGCGACGACCCGTATGAAAGTGAATTTTTCAAATATTTTGCGATGAGTTTCAATCATTTAGGACTGAAAAAACTGATTGCCAGTTGCTATATTGGATCTCCTATCGCAAATACGCAGTTGTCGCTTTTTGATTATGAGAGCGAGGAAAACAAGACCACTAAACACCCGCATAAAATCGAGATAACAGAAGTAACCGACGAAAATGCGGACGGCGCGGTTGACTTAGCTGATGTCGAGCTTCTTTTAAGAAACAAAAAAAACACCCTGACGCGGCTACAGGGTGATGGGGATTTTCGTTCAGCGGAATGTATAGAAATGCTAAAAGAAGCTGATATTGTCGTTACGAATCCGCCGTTTAGTCTTTTTCGTGAATATATCGCTCAACTTATGGAATATGACAAAAAGTTTTTGATAATCGGTAATCAAAATGCTTTAACATATAAAGAAACATTTAATCTCATAAAAGAAAATAAGATTTGGCTTGGTATAGACAAC
>JAITER010000034.1 GCA_031281945.1 Spirochaetaceae bacterium
GGGCGAACTTGACGAAAAGACTGGACGGATTTCCCCTTTTAATGCTAGCATAAAGTGACACAATAAATGACCGGAGTGTTACCTATCTGTCCGGTCAAAAGTGTTACCGATGTCATCGGGTTGTACCAATGCAAATTTGTTCAAGAAAATAAGAACAAAGCATTTGACAAAATTAAAGGAATATGTTAAAAATATTATTGGAGGATATTGTGGAAAATAATATATTGCCCGATCCTAATGTTATATTTCCCGTGCCAAATATAAATGCAGTAACTTATGTAAAACCAACAATTAAAAGCAAGAATATAATTGTAGGCGATTTTACCTATTTTAGTGACGTTGATTTTGAAAATCATGTTATCCATTTTTATGAATTTTATGACGATAAATTAATTATTGGAAAATTTTGTCAAATAGCATCTGGTGTAGAATTTATAATGAATGGCGCAAATCATCAAATGGATTGTGTTTCAACGTTTCCGTTTTATATTTTTGAAAAATGGAATGAAAATGCGCCTTCATTGGATAAATTCCCGTTGAAAGGCGATACAATTATTGGCAATGATGTTTGGATAGGACAAAATGCCACAATATTACCCGGTGTAAAAATAGGCGACGGGGCAATAATTGGCATGAAGAGCGTAGTTGGAAGCGATGTTGAACCTTATACAATAGTCGGCGGAAATCCCGCAAAAATCATCAGAAAAAGATTTGATAAAGAATTAATAGAATTAATGTTAAAATTAAAATGGTGGGATTTACCAGTTGATGAAATAATAAAATTAATACCATTATTGCATGATAACAACATAGAAAATATAAGAACAAAATTAAAAGAAATCGTAAAATAAAAAATTGTTGAGTAAAGGCATTCCAAACTACGCATAACGGGACTGTGTGCGCTCCGCCACCTGGCTAGTCGTAAAGCCTTCGCATACCGCCGGAATGTTATGCGCAATTTTTTCTGAAATTTCAAAAGAATTGAAACGCCGCCGTTCCTTGGCGGAGCACGAATGGTTTATAATTTTGAGTAACGCATTATATTTGAAGCGCCAAATTCTTCTATTAGAGTTGTTCGGAAACTTCAGTTTCCGAACAACAACCGCTTAAAAAACGCAAAATGCGTAGCATTTTGCAAGACTTGGGCGACAACCAACCAGGTTGGCGAACAAGTCCATTTTAACACTTTTTATTAATAGAGTTGTTCGGAAACTTCAAGTTTACTAACAACTCTATTAGATGTTACTCCAAATGAAATTATTCTTTCAGCCAATTTATTCTTCGTTCTATTAGGGCTAATATGCGGCCAGTGAAAGTTTATTTCAGCGGCCGCATATCTTAAGCAAATTAAACGTTAGCAAGGAGCCAAAACACAAATGCACGTCCGTTATCAGGGTTGTTAAAAAAATAAACAACGGACGTTCGAGGACTATTATGACCGAGTCCAATAGGCGCAGGAAAATTTTGCCGGTAAACAACGCCGCCGAAAGCTCTCGCTTGAACGCCCACCCTCCTGATCCCCCTATTAGACCGGCCGGCCAGCCGTCCCAACCGTCTGGCCGCATCGAGCCAATAAGCTAAATTTACAATCATAAAATTCTCCTTTGTGTCATTTTTAACACTGCTGAATAAATACAAATGTGGAACAAAGGTTTCATACAATTTTCCCAAAAAATAAAATAAATTCCAAAAACTGTAAACGGGCCCGTCCACCATACATGACATACGGCTAATGCGGCATAAAAAACTTCGCATAACAGGACTGTGTGCGTTCCGCTCCATACGGGCCGCAAAACCGCCGCAAACCGCCGGAACGTTATGCGCAATATTAAATAAAAATTGGTTGACAAAGGATGATAAAAACTGTATTATATAATTCAAAAGCGGAATGTTTTCAAGATGACGCTATATGCGGGATTTCTTATGTCATCCGTACTTCATGTCAGAGTGTGAATTTATGCAAATTGCGATAAAACTTGAGAATTCGCCGCTTTCAAGATATAGTTAAACGGAGGAAATTGGATGAAAACGACGAAGGAAATCTGTCGCAAGATTTTAAGAAAAATTTACACCGGCTTCGGATTAACCACTGTAGCGCTGGTTTTTCAGGCGTGTTATGGAACCCCGCAAACTATGGGATTGGACGTCCTGCTACGGGGCGTTGTAAAATCGAAAACAACCAATGATCCGATTAAGGGAATAAAAATTTCGGTTAAGGATATGTATCAATATGAGCTAACGGATAGCGCCGGCAAATTTCAGTTCTATGTCCCGCAAGAGGGGAGTTGCGTCATGCAATTGGATGACATTGACGGTATAGAAAACGGCTCATATTCATCAATGGAAATTTCTGTTGATTTATCAAAAGATAAAATGGACCTGGGAGATATATTTCTGGATGACGCCGAATAAGATTTTACTCTATCTGCATCGTCTATTTAAACAGAATGAAACAAAATTACATGAATTAAATTATCTGTTTTGGGAATGCACTCAACGATGCAATTTGGCGTGTTTGCACTGCGGATCGGATTGCGCCTCCAATTCCACAATGCCTGATATGCCTTTTACTGATTTTTTACGGGCGATTCTACCCATAACGCATACATATAGGAGCGGCGATATAACGGTGGTTATAACGGGTGGAGAACCGTTGTTGCGGAAAGATCTGATTTTATGCGGCAAGACTTTACGGGAATATGGTTTTCGCTGGGGAATTGTTACCAATGGGTATGGCTATACCTTTGATATTCACGCGGGGCTGCTCGCGGCTGGTATGGGGACTATAACCCTAAGTCTTGATGGATTTGAAAACAGCCACAATTGGCTTAGGTCGAACAAAAAAAGTTTTGAAAACGCGATTAAGGCGTTGGATTTGATTGTATCTTCAAAAGGCCTCGCTTATGATGTTGTTACGTGTGTCAACCGGAAAAACATCGGCGAGCTTTCTGATTTTAGATGTTTCTTGATTTCAAAAAAGGTGAAAGCGTGGAGGCTGTTTACAATAGCGCCAATTGGAAGGGCCGCAAACAATAATGACATGATATTAACATCTAATGAATTAAAACAGTTGATGGATTTTATTGCTCTCTCACGTATAAAAGGAGGCGTTGATGTTAAATTTAGCTGTGAGGGATATGTTGGAAAATATGAAACCCATGTGCGAGATTCATATTTTTTTTGTCGCGCTGGAATAAATATAGCTTCGGTGCTGATAGACGGGTCAATATCGGCGTGTCCAAATATAAACCGAAATTTTGCGCAAGGTAATATTTACAATGACGATTTTTTGGAAGTATGGAATAATCAGTTTAAGATTATGAGAAACCGCAAATGGACGAAGACGGGAATTTGTAAAAATTGCAAAGATTATAAAAATTGTGATGGCGGGGCCATGCATTTATGGAATGAAAAAATGGATGGGATAATAACTTGTATAAATAAAAAACTTAAATAATTGATGGCAAATAGTTAAAATATTTGACGCTTCGCCGCTAAAGCCCTGCGGCTTTCGCAACGGCCCTGGCCGCGCTTCCAGCGGGAAGCGATGCTTCGCAAAGCCCTTATTGGGGCCGCAAAAACATCGCCAACAGCCGGAACGTTATGCGACAGTTTGGCAAAACTTATATAAATAATATGACTCTCGGTAACTCATAACGCAAAAAGTATAATGCGTTATGAAATTAAGGTGCGCTTTTGTTAAGAATATCATTGTAATTATATTTTTTACTATACAAACAGAAAGACATGGAAAATTGACGATGGGTATGTGTAATTATCTGCTTTATATTATTCCGTTCAATAAACCTAAATCTGATGGAATTGAATATTTTAATCTTTCTTCCTGCAATATACATTTCTGGAAAAATAAAAACTTGTAAAATGGCCAAACGGCACATAACAGGCTTGTATGCGAGAGACCGGCAATGCGGGTTTCACGCCGCTTCGCCGATAAAGCGCTTCGGGGTTCCGCAACAACGGCCAGGCAGTTCCGCTTCCGGCGGCTCGTTTCACCCGTCAAGCCGCTGGAACGTTTCTGAAAGCGCTTATTTTGCAATTTCCGTAAGGCCGCAGACCAGGCTTGACAGGTTTTGCAAATCGGAAGGGATTATAATTTTTGTGGATTTGCCGTCGGCTACTTTTTCCAGGGCCTCGAAACTTTTTAGTTTTATTGCGCCTTCCGCGCCTACGGTTTCTTTAATCATCGCAAGGCCGTCTGCTACGGATTTTTGAACCGATATAATCGCCGCGGCTTCGCCTTCGGCTTCCCTTATGGCGGCTTCTTTTTTCGCCTCCGCTGCAAGGATAACCGACTGTTTTTGACCTTCGGCTTTAAGTATAGCCGCTTCTTTTTGGCCTTCCGCCTCCAAAACCATCGCCCGTTTTTCGCGTTCGGCGCGCATTTGTTTTTCCATAGCCTCTCTTACGGAGGCCGGAGGCTCTATGTTTTTAACTTCCACTCTGTTTACTTTTATTCCCCAGGCGTCTGTGGCGTCGTCAAGTATGCTCCGCAACCTTCCGTTGATTGTATCGCGGCTTGTAAGCGTTTCGTCCAGTTCCAGTTCGCCTATTACGTTTCTTAAAGTGGTGAGCGTTAATTTTTCAATGGCGAGTTTGGGATTTTCGGCGCCGTAAGTGTAAAGTTTGGCGTCTGCTATTTGGTAAAACACCACTGTATCTACGGATAAAGTTACATTATCTTTTGTAATTACGGACTGCGGTTCATAATCGAACAAAGATTCTTTTAACGAAACTTTTTTTGCTATGCGGTCTATGAATGGAATCAAAAAATGAAAGCCCACTTCCCAGTCGGCGTTGTATCCGCCAAATCTTTCAATTACATAAGTTTGCGATTGCGGGACGATTTTAACGCCTAAAATTACAATCGCGAAAACAAAAATTATAAACAGAATAACTACATAATACATACAAAACTCCTTTAAAATAGACTGCCGTGATATAGAGCTATTTCTTTTTAACTATGGCTTTTACGCCTTCAATTCTAAGAACTTCACATTCGCTTCCTTCCGCGATTTCCGAGCCGTCTTCCGCAACGGCGCTCCATATTTGGCCTTTTATTTTTATTTCGCCGTTATTGAAGGCTGATATTGTTTTAATTACAACGGCGTGCGAACCGGCTAAAGCGGCTGCGTTTGTTTTTAATTTTCCAACTTTAAATTTTTTGACGGCTAGCGGTCTTGTAAAAACAAGCAAGGCGGCGGCTATAGCCAAAAAAAGCCCTGTATGCAGTTTGAATCTGACGGAGGGGTCGAGTGATTCGGTTAACGCCGAAATGAATATCATAAACGCGGCGGAAACCGCGAACCAAACCGTTGTAAGGCTAAAAGAACTCAAAAGCTCGACAATTGTAAACAAAATTGTTAAAAACAGCCAAAACCAGGGCGACGCAATCAATTTATATATATCCACCCGCATCTCCTTTGCGCAATGGGTATTTTAATGCAAAAATGGTTTTTTGACAAACGGCAAGCTCTTTTACAGCCGGGTGATTTTGAATTGGAGGCGCGTTTTTGCCGTGCAAGCGATTGGGAATTTGGCCGCTAAAGCGGCCAAATTATGGCGGAAAGCGCGGTTTTTGCGCGGCGAAAATGCGCTCGAAAAATCAGAAACACCGCCGCAAACTTTTGGTGGGTCTGGGAGGCCTGGGCCTCCCAGCGGGGGACTGGGGGCGGAGCCCCCAGCCGCAACCAAGACGCGAGCCAGCGCCTGTATTGGCCGGAAGCCGCCGCCTGAGCGAAAGCGGGCGCGGAATTGGGGTGAAACCGCGCCCGGCAATGAAGAACGCCGTTTGAAACAAAGCGGCGCCGCAAACTTTTGGTGGGTCTGGGAGGCCTGGGCCTCCCAGCGGGGGGGCTGGGGGCGGAGCCCCCAAGCCGTTGCGCCGCATTTTACGGCGAAGGGCGCCATTAAGCCGCGCAAGCGATTGAAGCGGGAATTTGGACGCTTTAGCGGCCAAATTTTAGCGGAAAGCGCGGTTTTTGCGCAGCAAAAATGCGCCATTAAAAAAACGGAGTTAATTTTCGCGGCGCTTTGAATTTTCGCGGCGAAAAGCCGCCTTGTATAAAAGTTTTTGTTTGTTTATTATGAAGTTGTTATTTGCGGGCCATTAGCTCAGTTGGTTAGAGCAGTGGACTCATAATCCATTGGTCCTAAGTTCAAGTCTTAGATGGCCCAATAAGCCCCGCCTTAAAAAGGCGGGTTTTTTTTTAAGGACGCTATGGAAGACCGGTTAATAAAAGATTGCGAGACGGAAGGTTTTAAGATTCTGGAAGCGGCGCCTATTGACGAATTGAACGCCGCCGGAATTTACGCCCGCCACATTAAAACAGGGGCGGAAGTTTTTCATATACACAACGACGACGCGGAAAACACATTCGCGTTCATTTTTAAAACATCGCCGGAAGACTCTTCCGGGGTTTTTCACATAATTGAACATTCGGTTTTATGCGGTTCCAGAAAGTTTCCGCTTAAAGACGCTTTTATCGTTTTGGAGCAGGGCAGTCTTCAGACATACCTAAACGCCTGGACTTTTTATGATAAAACCGTGTATCCGGCGAGTTCTATAAACGAAAGCGATTATTTTAATTTAATGAATGTATACGGGGACGCCGTGTTGCATCCCAATCTCGCCGAATGGACTTTTTTGCAGGAAGGCAGGCGTTTTGAATTTAAAAAAGACGCATCGGGCGCCGTGGATAAAAAGCATTTGCAGATAAACGGCGTCGTTTACAACGAGATGAAAGGCGCGTATTCCGCGATAGATGAATACGCCGCCCAGTGGTCTGTAAAATCCGTGTTGCCGGATACGTTGTACGCTTTTGATTCCGGCGGCGACCCCGCTTGTATACCTGATTTAACTTACGAAAATTTTTTGCGGTTTTACAAAAAGTATTACAGCCCCGCGAACATGAAAATTTTTTTGTGCGGGAATATACCCACTCAAAAGCAGCTTAAATTTTTAAACGAAAATTTTCTTGCGGCTTTTGGGGAAGGGGACTGCGGTTTTCCGGCGCCTTGCGCGCCTTCCGTTCCGCGCTGGGATTCGATGCGCCGTTACACAGTTAAATCGCCGGCTTCCGCTTCCGGCGAAGGCGGAAACAAGGCTTCCGCGTTTGTTTCCTGGCTTTGCGGCGAATTTGATTTTTCACGCGGCGGTAAAACAAAGCCGGCGCGAGACGCGCTTACAATGAATTTGTTGTGCGAAATCCTGCTGGGAAACGATTCGGCTCCTTTGGCGAAGGCGCTGGTGGAAAGCGGTTTGGGTGAAGATCTTGCGAACACTTCCGGGTTTGAGGACGAGATAAAATTCAACATACTCACCGCCGGGTTGCGCGGGTTAAAGAGCGCGAAAAACGCGCCTGATGTGGAAAAACTTATATTTAAAGAATTGAGGCGTCTTGCGAAAAACGGTATAGAAAAACGCGATGTGGAAGCGGCGCTCTTTTCCGTAGAATTTAACGTGCGCGAAGTAAGGCGTTCAGGCGGGGGGCCTTGGGCTCTCGCCCTGTTGCGCCGGTGTATGCGAGGCTGGCTGAATGGCGGCAAACCCTGGGACGCCCTTTGCGTAAAGGAAGACTTTAACGCGATTAAGGCGGAACTTGCGGGCGGTGCGCGCTATTTTGAAGGCTTAATACAAAAAAAACTGCTGGACGGCCCGCGTTGCGCTCTTGTAACCATAATTCCGGATCCTTCGTTTAACGAAGAAGCCGCCCGTAAATACGAGGCTTACATATCAAAAAAAGAAGCGGAGCTTGACGGGGCGAAAACGGCGGAAATAGAAGAAAAATGCGCCGCTCTTGAGCGGATTCAAAACGAACCTGATTCAAAAGAGTCTCTCGCTTTAATTCCGCATCTTTCGTTAAAAGATCTGGATGGTTCACTGGAAAAAACGCCTTTTGTTTTTGAATCTATTGAAGGCGCGCCCGTTATGAGCTCTCCTGTTCCGGCTAACGGCGTAAGTTACCTGTCCGCCGCCATGCCTGTAGACGTCCTGCCGTTTAGCGACTACATATATCTGCCGTTTTTTACGCGCTGTGTGTGCTCCGTAGGCTCTCGCGGGAAAGACTGGGCGCTTGTATCGAATGAATGCGCGCGCAACCTGGGCGGGTTTTCCGCCTTTTTGTATTCCCCGCCTTCTTCCGCCGTCTATTTTTCTTCCCGCGACCGGGAAACTCCATGCGGGATTATTGAGGCGGGCGGGCGCGACTGGATTATTTTTTCGTTTAAAACTCTGGATGAAAAAGTGGAGGACGCTTCGGCGCTTGTTTCGGATATTATACGTCATGCGGATTTTTCGGATTTAAAACGGTTGCGCACTCTTGTTCTGGAGGCGAGAAACAGTTTTATTTCGGCTTTTTCTTTTGCGGGAAGTTTTTTGACTTTGATTCGGGCGGGCGCTCTTTTTGACCGTTCCGCCGTTTTGGGCGAGCTTTGGAACGGAATAACGCAGTTTAAATTCATAAACGAACTTCCAGATATGGATATATCTAAAATAGCGGAAAAATTAACTTCTATAAGGGACGCGCTGGTGAACAAATCCGGCGTTTTGCTGAATATAACGGGTTGTTGCAAAGAAGCTTTTTCCGCCGCCGGAAAATATTTCGCGCCTTTTGGCAATTTGGGTTACCCGCTGGAAGAAACGGCTTTAGCGTATCGCGGCGAAAAATTAGAACCAAAAATCGAGGTTTTTTCTTCCCCGTCCCTTCAGGTGGGGTTTGCCGGAATGTGCATACGTTCTTCAAATATAAGCACAAAAGAATGCGCCGCCGAAACCGTGCTTTCCCATCATCTTTCTACCGGGGCGCTTTGGGAAAACCTGCGGATGAAGTGCGGCGCTTACGGCGCGAGTTGCAGTGTAGACGCTTTGCGCGGCGAAGCGAGGTTTGCGACGTACAGAGACCCTTCGCCGGCGTCTTCGGCTGTGATTCTGCCGGAGATACTCGATTCTATGGCGAGGAAGGCGTTTTCGGCGGAAGAATGCGAGAAGACGATAATAGGCGTATATTCCAGATTTAAAAGGCCGTCTACGGCTATAGAAAAAGGGATGCGTAATTTTTTCGCTTTTTTGAACGGTTCTTCGGACGACTTGCGGCAGAAGCGCCTTGACAACGCACTTGGCGTTAAAGCCGTCGATCTTGAAGCGGCGGCTTTACGTTTCGCCCGTTCCCTTGGCGGCGAAAAGGGCGTTTGCGTGCTGACCGGCGTGGAAGATGCGCGGCGGGCGGCGGAGACGTTTGGCGTGGAAGTTCAGGAATTGCCGGTTTAGTATGTTTAGAGTAGGGTTGGGAAGAGATTTGCACAGGCTTTCGGAATCGAGGGCGCTTATCCTGGGCGGCGAGCTTATACCTTCGCAAAAGGGCGCGGAGGGCCATTCAGACGCGGACGTTCTGGTGCACGCTATAATCGACGCCTTGCTTGGAGCCGCCGCGTTGGGCGATATAGGTGAATTTTTCCCAGACACAGACCCTTCTTTTAAAGACGTTTCGTCGATGATTCTGTTGGAAAAAGTCTTGCGAAAAATGCGCGAAAAATTTCCAGATTTTAAAATTTTAAATATTGATTGCGTCATAAGCCTGGAGCGCCCGGCCGTATCGCCGTATAAAAAAAATATACGCCGGAATCTGGCGGCTGTTCTTGGAATAAGCCCGGAACAGGTGCATGTAAAGGGTAAAACCGGCGAAGGCATCGGAGATGTGGGCGAGGGGCGGGCGATAGAAGCCCTGGCTGTAGCCGCGCTTGATATATAAAAATGTGTGCGCAAAACAAAGACGGCGGGAAAAACGGCGGCAAGCGTAAAGACGGGCGTAATATTGAATGGGATATGATAATCCGGCGTCTGGAAGAATGGAGGGGCGGCCTGGAGGAACCCAGTGTAACTACCATAGCCGGTCTTTATAAAAAAGACGCATGGGCGGTTTTGGCTTCCACCATCCTAAGTTTGCGAACCAAAGACGCAGTGACTCTTAAAGCATCCAAAAAATTGCTTGCGGCGGCGCCGTCTGCGCAGGATATTTTAAACCTTACCGAAACTGAAATACAAGAATTGATATATCCCGCCGGCTTTTACAAAACAAAGGCGGCTAACTTAAAAAAAATATCCGCCATTTTAGTTGAAAAGTATAACGGGCGCCCGCCGGCTTCCATGGAAGAACTTTTGGCGCTTCCCGGTGTAGGCCGCAAAACCGCCAACCTAACGCTTATTGAAGCTTACGATATGGACGGCATTTGCGTTGACGTCCATGTACACAGGATAAGCGGGCGCCTGGGCTGGACTTCGGAAAAAACGCCGGACGATACAGAAATGGCGTTACGCGAAATTATGCCCCGCATGTTTTGGAAGCGCATAAACGCCCTGCTGGTGCTTTACGGCCAAAACGTTTGCAGGCCAGTTTCCCCGCATTGCGGTTCTTGCGTGATAAGCGCCTATTGCGAAAATAATTTAACGGCTTCTTAACCGCGCCTTAAATGGGCGGGTTGCGGGACGCGCTTTTTAAACCCGCCTTACAGCGGCGCTATAAAATAAAGCCGTAATATCTGGTGAAAACTACAAACCCGCGCTAGGCGGGAGCGCAAAAAATATTAAACGGCGTAATAAAAGAATTAAATATTTAAACGTAGAAATTGGAACGGACTCTTGATTTTCATTATAAACTGGATTTATCATGACAGGCATGAAATTAACGAACCGCGATTACCCCCCCCCCCCCCGCACTTCCATCGTTGTTCCTTGTTATAATGAAGCGGAAGTTTTGCCGGAAACCGCTAAACGCCTGCTTAAAAAAATAAATCAGCTTCGTTCCGATTCTCTTGTTTCTGAAAATTCAAAAATAGTTTTTGTTGACGACGGGTCTTCCGATAAAACATGGGAAATAATACAACAACTCCATCAAGCATCCCCTGAATCATTTTGCGGGATTAAGCTGTCAAAAAACCGCGGTCATCAAAACGCCCTTTTGTGCGGGTTGCTTTCTGTAAAAGATTATTGCGACGCCGCAATATCTATAGACGCCGATTTACAGGACGACGTCTCCATAATAGACGATATGTTAAAAAAACACAGGGAAGGCTGTGAAATTGTTTACGGAGTCCGCTCGGATAGAAACAGCGATTCTGTTTTTAAGCGGGTTAGCGCCCAATCTTTTTACCGTTTTATGCGTTTGCTTGGCGTTGATATTGTGTACAATCACGCGGATTTCCGTTTAATGGGGAAACGCTCCCTGGAGGCGCTTTCCCAATACGGCGAGGTGAATCTGTTTTTGCGCGGCATTATCCCTATGCTCGGCTTTAAAACCGGCGTTGAATACTATGAACGTAAAGCCCGTTTTGCCGGGGAAAGCAAGTATCCGTTGCATAAGATGGTCAAGTTCGCGCTGGAAGGCGTTACTTCGTTGTCGATAAAGCCAATCCGGTTGATAACATTGCTTGGCATACTAATGCTATGCGTCAGTGTAATAATGATTGTGTATTTTGTTACGCGCCATTTTTCAGGCGATGCCGTAAGAGGCTGGCCGAGCATGATTGTATCGCTTTGGGGAATAGGCGGCTTAATACTTTTCGCCATAGGCATTGTGGGTGAATACATCGGAAAAATATATCTTGAAGTGAAACACCGCCCTCGTTACATCATTGAAACAATACTGGGCGAGCAATGAATATTATAAGCGTGTTTTTTAGCCGTACTTTTCTAAAATTTGTTTCCGCCGGTTTAATCAACACTCTTTTCAGCACAATAATAATGTTCACGCTTTACAACATCGCCGGATGCGGCTACTGGTTTTCTTCGGCGGCGGCGTATATCGCCGGAGCTACGTTAAACTTTTTTTTGAATAAATATTTTACGTTCAAAATCAAGGAATGGACAGCGCGTATGATTATATTTTTTGTGCTTGTAATCGCTGTTTCATACATTATCGCGTACGGAATCGCAAAACCAGCCGTGTACTTTTTGATGCAAAACTATGATTCTAAATTGACGGGCAATGTTTCTTTGCTTGCCGGGATGTGTTTATTTACGCCGTTGAACTACCTTGGACAGCGGTTCGTTGTTTTTAGGGGGAATAATGATCGATGACATTGAAAGACTTTTTAAACAACGGGAATTTATTTCTAAGTGTAAAAGATTGATTACATTTACGGCGGTTTTCGCTGTTTTGGCGAGTGTTCTGATTTTCGCGTTTTCGCCGCAGTTTAAGTCTTTTATGGAAAATATTTTAGGGCGCCCGGATCACCCAATAAAAACGTTAACATGGCGCTCGTTTATTGTTTCTTTCGGGATAGGCGTTCCTCTTTTATGCCTCTTTGTTTTGAGCTATTTATATTCGCAAAGAATACCGGAAAAAATTAAAATTAACGTTTTATATTTTTGTATAGCTGGAATTCTGGCGGCGGTTGCATACATGGCGTACAGGTATGGGAGGCAGTGGCTAGACAGTGATATGGCAAGCGAAATGGTTTTGGGAAATCTTCTTGCGAAAGAAAACCGCCTTGTAACCTCAAGCTGGAAGTATTCAACGGAGTTGCGGCTTGTATATCAGCAGTTGTTCTATATGCCTTTGTTCAAGCTATTTGAAGACTGGCGCGTTGTAAGGGCGCTCGCCACGTTGCTTAACTTAATTGTTCTGCTTGCCGCGTATTTTTTTATGATGAAACAATTTGAAGTTTCAAAAAAAACAACCCTGCTTACTTCGCTATTTTTAATACTGCCGGTTTCAAGATTGTATTGGGGCGTAGTTCTTTTCGGCGGATATTATGTGTTTTTTATAGCGATGCTTTTTTGTTTTCTTGGATTGTTGGCGCTTCTTCTTAATTCCGCCGGCGGCGGAAAAACGGCGGTTTTTGTTTTATTTATGGTTATTTCCTTTTTATTTGGAGCGGGCGGAGTGCGGGCGCTTATGAATATTCATGTTCCGCTTTTTATAACGGTTCTATGTGTATATTTTTTTGGAAAAAACGCCGTGATTAAGCCGCTTATACTGAGCGCGGCGGCTCTCGTCTCCTGCGTTTTAGGTTATGCTGTAAATTGTTTACTGCATAAATTTTACTTCTTTCATTCGCATAGCGGCGTTTCGGCGCTTGATTTGAGCGATATATTTTTTCAAAGGCTTGGTTCCACGATATATACTTTTATATTATTTTTGGGATATACGCCTGACGCTAGATTTATTTCTTTACATGGTGTTTTAGGTTTTGCTTCTATTATTATTGCTTTTCTTATCTTTTACGAATTGACAAGAATTATAAAAGAACGCCGCCTTGATAATACATATAGAATAAATGTTTCGTTTGCGGTGTTTTTTATTGTTTCATCAATATATCATGTTGTAATTTTTCAAATTCTGGACGGCGACGACAGGCATCTTATACCGTTGTATGTACTTTATATACCGGCGCTTGCGGTTATTTTTGAATTTGTTAAAAAGAATATGAGTGAAAAAAAATCTAAATCCTTTATTTATGGCATTGTCTTTGCGATACTTGGATCTGGTTTAATGAATCTTTATATGGAGCAAAGTTATGATTATAATAATCATAGAAAAGACAGCATATCCTATATCGAAAAAAATAATTTACATTTCGGTTTCGCTTCTTTTTGGAACGCGAATGTAATTACCGAACTGACGAACGGGCGGGTGGAAATGCTTGGTCTTGATTCGGAAGATATTCACGCTATAAGCGAGTGGTTGCACGTTATCGCTTACGAAAATCCTGATTATTATGCGGGTGAAACATTTCTGTTACTCACTGTGAATGAATGGGACGCATATTCCGGCGACGCCGCGTTTGCCGGTCGCAAGCCGGATTATAAAGACGATAATTTTATTATTTTACGTTATCCTTCAGTCCGAGTCGTTTTTAATGGGGTGTTGGGCTTGTAAAGCGAGCCGGTTGAATCTCGCAAGCTTTGGCGTTTTTCAGGTTAAGCCGCGTAAAACCGCAAGGCTTTTGTTTGCCGGCCAGCCGTACAAGCCTTGGCATGGCTATGCTTGACTCAAGGCTTGCAGAAACTTCAGTTTCTAACCAACTCTATTAAAGAAAATGCGTTGTCAAAAGACGATGGCGGACTTTTTTCGCGGCAAGACAAGCGTTTTACGTCAATTCGCGGGATTTTGTACGCGCCCCAGGATTTCCCCGTAAATCCAAACGCTTTGCGCATTGTCAACGGCTTTTGTTTTTCTTTTTACTCTAATATAAAAATCAACTAAATCGCTTCCGATGGTAAATTTGCTGTCGTTGCCTCCGGACAATGTACCATAATTATATGGGTATTCGTCGGATAGAACCGTAATTTCGCGCCACGGGCTATCGTCCCTTTTTATAGACCACTCCCATATAAAATCACCTGAAAACCGCCCGGAATTGGCGGCTTGCAAAGTCTCTCCAACTTTTGGGGGGCGCGATCCGCCATAAACACTGATACGCGCCGCGCCCTCGCCGGTTTCCATGGAGCAGGCCGCCAATAGAGCGGCTAAGAACAGGGAGGCGAACAACGGGCGCGCTTTGCGCTTGTTTTTCATGGGCGCTCCTTGCAATTCTTTGCGCGCCGCCCCACAACAACAGCGCCGCCTGAGCCATGCGTTGCGTAAACGCAATCGGCAAACTAGCGGGGTGGGCGTCTTCATTTTTACGGGCCGGAGCGGAGGCGGCTTTAAATGCGGTAATTTTCGCCCGCGATTTAAAATATAGCGACAACTTGTTCATCAATCAATTAAGGAAGTTAAACATAAACGGAATTTGAAGAACCGGCTGCGTGTTAGGCGCATTTCAATAACCCGGCTGGTTATCTACTGAACAACTTTATTATAAAAACAAACAGGACAATCCCGCAGGATGCAGGCTGGAGGTTGAAAACGAATGACAACTAGCGGCCCGCCCGCGGCAAAGCGGCGAGGTTTGCGGGCGCTAATTAAGAGGCTTTGCCGGCAAACATAGGGCCGCCGGACAAGCCTTTCATCTTAATGTAAACTGTTCCAAAACCATACGGTCTGGAACAGCCGCCAGCCGCTTTTATCTAAATTTTAAATCAAGCGTCATTTTTGTTTCGTAACCTGGCCCGTATTCAGGGTCGTCTTTTTTAATGTAGACGTCTAGCGGTATGATTCCGTCTTCCCGTAGCGCAAAGCTCATCACAAATTCCAAGCGGGTTTCGGGCGTGTTTTGTGAGTTCCAGGAATATTTATTTACGACGAAATTTTGAGAAATTCTCATTGCGTTAAATTCAACGCCTGGATTTTTATCAAAATCCGCCAAAAAAGGGCCGTCGGCGATATTCACGCCTTTGGCGGCCAGAATCTTTTTAATGTCGCCCATTCTTTTGATAAAGACGCTGCGCATAAACTCTTTTCCAATTCCGGCCTCATCCAAATCCCGCCGCATATAAAAATTTACGGAAGAAATAGGCACTTCGCCTTTAATGGACGTTAAATCCAACGGTTTGGGTTGCGGTTTTGGTGTTGTAATACAGGCTGAAAAAAGCAAAGACTGCAAAAAAATAAAACTCAAAAAACAGAAACGGATTTTCATAAATTACTCCTTCAATTGTTAATGGCGTAAACATAGCGCGGCCCAATTGGTTTGTTAAGCCTCTGCAATAAAAGTCTATTTTAGAAATCCATCAAAAACCCGAAAGCGCCATGTTTCAAGCGTTTTTCGGCCCAAAACGGCGCTTTTGGAGCGTTTTTGTCGTATTGTGATATTTGTCAGAAATTTGAGTGGAAGCGCGCCGCCGCCGGTTTTTGGGGGCCAGGCCGCCTGCAACGCGGCGCAAGCCGGAGCCGCGCTACGCTTGTTTTCATGCTTTACTCTTTTTGATTTTTTATGAAGCGGCCAGAGGCCCGACAATAGCCCCAGCCGCGCTACGTTCAAAAGAAACACGCTTTGTTCAACAACAAAACGCGGCCTGGAGTTTGCGGATATTCGCTTTTTAGCGCCTTTCGCGCAAAAACTACGGGTATGCGGGCGTATTTCATTTTTGTATGGAAAGCCGTGGTAAAAGGCGAGACCGGCCTGGCGCGAATCGTTAAGCAAGCCGCCGTTATAACGGATGTTAACGGTTAAAATACAGCTTGCTTTACATCACTTAACAGGGAATGAAACCCGCGCCGCATATAAAAATGGCGCGCCGGCGCGTTATGGAACATGGAAATAAGCGGGATGTTAGAGTTGTTCGCCAAATGATTGGCCGCCCGGTTCTTCACAAAATGCGGGGCGCATTGCGTTTTAAACTGGCGCGCAAAAATTCAAAAACGGCGGCTTCTTATAAACCGCTCTTTAACTTAAATTAACGCCGTCAAACATGGCGCGGGGCCGCCGCTTTGTTAAAACGCAAATGGGGTTTAATCCTATTTGCGCCTTAAACAGCGGCGTTTGTCTGATTTGGGAACATTTTACGGGCGCCAATTAACGGGAACGCCGCGCCGCTTCCCGGAGCTTCCCTTTAACCAGGTAAACTCTAGAAACTGTACTTAACGCCGGCGGCCGGTCTGAACGCTGTTTTGCTTTCCAAGCCCGCTTCTTCGTTTTCGGCAAGCATCTCTATGTCCGCCTTAATATAGATGTTCAGCGCGTTAATGTTTACGCCAATCTCTGGCGTTACAAGCACGTTCTCAAACTCCTTGCCCACCACCTCCAGATCCACCTGGCCGTAGACAAAACCTTGGTGGTCATAGCTCAACGTCGCGTGATAACCGGCAAGGTCTCCTTCGGGTTTAATGGAGAAATCGGGGCCCAACTCGACGGCGAGGCCGAATGCCGAATCCCAGCCTAGCGTGGGAGCCAGGTCTACAGAGGCGTCTTCATCTTTAACGCCCGTCATGTAACCGGTAGGAAACGCGACTTTCAGCCAAAGGTCGCCGAAACCCAGACCCTGCGTCCATTTTAGCGACGGTTCAAAGGTTCCCAAATGGGTTTGACCGTCTTCAAGCTTCGGGCTTAACTGTATCTCATTGACGTTGTTGAGGATGATGGACAACGTGCCGTTCTTAATCAGGCTGAAGTTGTAACCGATTTCTTCCTCGATATACAGTCCTTGTTCCGTAGGGTCGCCAAACGCCGCCGTGTAATCAATTTCGGCGAATACATCCAGCGATTCGTTTAGGAAAGAATTTTCGTAGACCACATTCGGCGTAATGCTGAACGCCGCCTCGTCAATAACGTCGCCAAACCCGGCTTCAATCCCAATTGTAAACCCGGAGCCGCCGCCTTCTTCGGCGGATTCCTCGCTGGGGTTTTCCACAGGTTCCGCCGTCTGCGCACTGGCCGCGCTTGCCGCCGCCGCAAAAATCGCGGCCAGCGTTACTCTTTTCCAATAACTCTTCATTAAGAGCCTCCTTATGTTAGATAATACTAATATAGTTATCTAAAACTAACTCATATATCAAGGGGGGCGTCAAAGTTCGCTCTGGAACGCGGAAAATCCGCGCCGCTTGGCTTGCTCAATTTAAAGAAGCGGCAGGGCAAAACAGCCGCGCTGTTTCTTTACATTTGCTTAGCTTAAATCTTTACGCAAGGCGCGCATCCCAAGCGGCAGGGCCAAAAGGAATGTAAGAAAGTCCGCTATGGGCGTACATATCTGTATGCCCAGGACGCCTAGGGGAGGAACCAGAATGAAGAGCAGGGGAATAAGAAAAAGACCCTGCCGCGAGAAGGCGAGGACGCTCGCGGGAACGCCTTTTCCCATCGTTTGCAGCAGGAAGCCGACCAGGAGTATCCAGCCTACCAGCGGGAAGCTAAAACACTGCGCCCGCAACGCCAGAGCGCCCACGCTGACAACCTGCGGGTCGTCTTTGCGGAAAAACGCGATGATATCAGGCGCAAACACAAAACCGGCGGCGGCCAGCAGCGTGAGCAGCACGGTGGAAAGGCGGAGGCAGAACCAGAAGGCCTTCTTTACACGGTCGTAGCGCTTCGCGCCGTAATTAAACCCGCACACCGGCTGGAACCCCTGCCCAAAGCCGATGACGGCGGCGCCGGAAAAAAGGAAGACGCGGTTTACAATGGAAATGGCGGCGATTACGGCGTCCCCGTAAGCTCCCGCCGCATGGTTGAGCAAAACCGCCGAAAGACTCGCCACAGCCTGCCGCAGAAGAGAGGGGCTGCCGCCGCGAAGTATTTCGCGGTATTTCTTAAAGGACGGCGAGAAGTTGCGCGGCGAAATCCGCACATTGCCCCCTCTCGCGCAACCCACCGCGAAAAGCAGGACGCAACTCGCGATCTGGCTTATCAGGGTGGCGAGAGCGGCCCCGGCGACGCCCAGTCGCAACGTGAATATAAACAGCGGGTCAAGGCAAACGTTTATCACCGCGCCGGAAACCATGCCTATCATGCCGAAAGCCGCGCTTCCTTGATAACGCAAAAGGTTGTTCAACATAAGGCTTGAAACCATAAACGGCGCGGCAATCAGGATAAAACGCAGATAATCGCGGGCGTAAGGCAGTATAGTGCCGGTGGAGCCGAGAAGCCGGGCGAGCGGGTCCAGGAAAATCGAGCCGGAAACGGCGACAACCAGGCCCGCGATAAACGCCGAAAAAAAGCCGGTGGCGGCCATATTACCGGCGTCTTCCGCTTTTCGCGCCCCCAAAGCGCGGGAGATGAAATTGCCTGACCCGTGACCGAAAAAGAATCCCACCGCCTGGATAATATTCATAAGTGAAAAACTCACGCCCACGGCGGCTACGGCGCTTGTGCCGAGCGAACTCACAAAATAAGTGTCCGCCATGTTGTACAGCGCGGACGTCAGCATGATTATAACCGCCGGAACCGCCTGTTTAACCACGAGCCGCTCCACAGGCGCCGTGGTCATCATCTCGAATTTTTTGCCGCCGGAAGGCGATGAAGCGCCGCTCATTCCCGCCGCGCCCCTTCCGTAAATCGCGCCAGGGCCGCCGCCTCGTTTTCCTTCCTGGTTTGCGCAAGGGGCGCGATAATTATTTCGACCAGGGTTTCAAAACTTTTTTCCGCGTCAACGCCGTTTTTAAAAAATCCGGCCCCTTCCAGGCTTACAAAGCCGTGCAGGGCGCTTCTAAAAGAGCGTATAAAGTGAACCTTCGTTTCGTAATCCAGCCGGTACGGTTCAAGCGCTTTATAAAACGCGCAAACCGCCGCCTGTTTCGCCTCCATCGCGCCCGAACCGCCGGAAAACTGGCGGGCGGTGAACGCTTTGTACAATTCCGGGCGGGATTGCGCGAAACAGCGGTAAGCGCGGGCGATTTTCCGCAAAGCTTCTTCGCGGCTATAACCCAGCGCCGTATCCCGCAAGGCGGCTTCCAGTTTTTCAAGGGCGAAACACGCCAGGCGCCGCCTCGCGTCGTCAAGGCCTTTAATGTGATTGTACAGGGACGGAGGCTTAACCCCCAGTTTTTTCGCCAGCTCCCTTATGCGAAGGGATTCAAGCCCGTTTTTTTCCGTTATTTCAACTGCGGCGGCCAGCACCGCGTCTTGTGTCAAATTCCGCTTTTTCGGCTCCATAGCTTCCCTCCGCAAACTAACACAGTTCACTATATACTAATCATGTTAGTTTACCAACCAGGCGAGCCTCTTTAGAATTCTTCTTTTTGAATTAAAAAGGTTTCACCCCGCGCCGTAAAAACGGCCAAAACCGGCGCGTAGTTGGTGAATGCGGCCTGTTTTGCGGCGTAAACGCACTAGAAACGTGATTTAAAAACGGCGGCGGTTTTGACACAGAACGGTTCGTGCCAAAGTTGCATAAGTTTTTCTTGATAATTCAAAAGAACTGGCGCATATTTTTAAACAGGGTGACAAACCCGTAGACGCTAATTTTTAGAGGGGTTCATTATGAGTTTAAAAAATCAGGTTCAAAAAGTAGGCCGCGCTTTGAGCGCTATGGTGATGCCGAACATCGGCGCGTTTATCGCGTGGGGGCTTATTACGGCGTTGTTTATTCCTACAGGATGGCTGCCTAACGAAAAGCTTGGAGCCATGGTCGGGCCTATGCTCAGTTATCTGTTGCCGCTGTTGATTGGATACACTGGCGGCAAGATGGTGGGCGGTTTGCGCGGCGGCGTAGTCGGCGCGATAGCGACTATGGGCGTAATCATGGGGGCTTCAATCCCGATGTTTATCGGCGCCATGATCGCCGGCCCGCTCGGAGGCTTGTTAATCAAAAAGTTTGATGAAGCGGCGGAAGGGCGCATACCCAGCGGCTTCGAAATGCTTGTAAACAATTTTTCCGCGGGCATCCTTGGCGGCGTCCTCGCGATAATTTGTTATTTGGGCATAGGCCCGCTCGCCGAAGCCTGCACAAACGCGCTGGGCGCCGGTGTAGGCTGGCTCGTAAGCCATAAACTTTTGCCTTTCGCTTCCATACTTGTGGAACCGGCCAAAATCTTGTTTTTGAATAACGCTATAAATCACGGCGTTTTCACCCCGTTGGGAACCCAGCAAATAAACGAGGCCGGAAAATCAATTTATTTTATGATTGAATCCAACCCCGGCCCCGGCCTGGGCGTGCTTTTGGCTTATTGTTTGGCCGGAAAAGGGAACGCAAAATCCTCGGCTCCCGGCGCGGTTATAATCCACTTTTTCGGCGGCATACACGAAATTTATTTCCCGTATGTGCTTATGAATCCGGTGCTCATACTCGCCATGATGGCCGGCGGTTTTACCGGCGTGCTCACGCTCACCATTTTTGGCGGCGGTCTTGTCGGGCCGGCTTCTCCGGGAAGCATTTTCGCGGAACTGATGATGACCCCAAAAGGCGGCTTTATCGCCAACATTTTGGGCATATTGTTCGCCTGCGCGGTTTCTTTCCTGCTTTCCATGATTCTTTTAAAAGCTTTTGGGAAAGACGACGCCGCTCTAGAGGCTGCGCAATCCAAAGTGGACGCGGCCAAAGCCGAATCCAAAGGCGCGGCGGGCGTCAAAAAACTTTCTTCCGTAAAGAAAATAATTTTCGCCTGCGACGCCGGCATGGGTTCCAGCGCTATGGGCGCCACAAAACTTCGCAAAAAATTAAAAGCCGCCGGTCTGGAAATTGATGTTGGACATTCCCCGGTTGGAGAAGTCCCAAAAGACGCCGAAATAATCGTCGTTCACAAAGAATTGGCGGAAAGAGCGAAAAGCGTATGCCCCGACGCCCTCATTATTACGATAACAGACTTTTTAAACGCGCCGGAATATGAAAAACTTATACAGGATTTAAAAAGCTAAAGCCTATTTTAAAAATCAAGGCGCATTTTTTGCCGGTTCACGGCAAAAAATCGCGCTTTCCGCCAAAATTCGGCTGTTTTAGCGGCCAAAATTTGGCGGAACCTAAAACAAGGGTTGACTGAACCAGGCGCGGCTCCGGTTCAGCCAACTTCCGCTTAAAAGCGCAAAAAGCCCGGCGCTTTGCAAAACTAAAGCAAAGCTTAAAGCCCCGCCATCAGGCGGACGACCAACAGGGTTGGCGAAATTAACTTCAATCATGTGGCGTCAACCCCACTTTTAAGGATTTTTTATGAAACAATTTGAATACACTATAGTAGACCCAAACGGCATACACGCCCGCCCGGCGGGGACGTTGGCGGCGAAAATCCAGGAATTTGAAAGCGCCGTCAGCCTTTCTTGCGGCGACAGGCGCGCGGACGGCAAAAAACTTATCGCGATAATGAAGATGCGGGTTAAAAAGGGCGAAAAGCTAACGATTACGGCGGAAGGGCCGGACGAAGACGTTGCGATAGAAGCGGTAAAAGAATTTATTTCAGCCAATCTGTAAGCGTTTTAGGTAAAAAAGGCCCATAATGCGGATTTCACCGGTATTGTCGAGGTTGCTTTACGGCCTGCTTTTAGAAGACGATTACATCAGCATAGATAAACTTGCGGAAATTATAGGCAGAAGCAGGCGCACGGTTTTTAGAGAATTAAAAAACGTGGAGCCGGTTCTCCCAGGCCTCCTAACCCTGGAAACGGAAACCGGCAAGGGCGTGCGGCTTGTATGCTCAAACGAAGCCCGCCGGGAACTGCTGGACCAACTGCAAAAAAACAGCGGCCAGAAAATTAGAAGCCGTAAAGAAAGGCTCTTTTGCCTGCTTTCGGAACTGCTTGGCAGCAGCGGGCGCCTGCAAAAACTTTCGTATTATTCGGCGAAGCTTTTTGTAAGCGAAAGCACGGTAAGCGCGGACATAGACGTGCTGGAGCGATTTTTAAAAAAATATTCCGTAGTTTTAATACGGCGCCCCGGAGCCGGAGTTTACGCGCAGGGCTCCGAGGAAAATATACGGACGGCGCTGGCCATGCGTCTTTTTAAAGACGGCAATATTCAAGACGCCATATTTTTGGAAAACACCGGCTTCCCGACGCAACCCGCCGCCTGCTTTGTAACTGACTTTCTAAACAAAGAAAAAGTGCGCTTCGACTGGATGACCGAAGAATGCCTTGAACTGTTCGCCTGCTTTTTGGTGGTGATGGTGGAGCGCGTTCTGGACGGGCATTTTGCTGAATCCCGCCGCAAATTTCAGCCTGAGAAAAAAACGCCGGAGAATCAGGCGGCGGCTGTGGAGAGCGTGGAAGACGATTGCGCGAAAGCGGCTGCGGAAGCCGTAGAAAGCCGTTTTTCAATAACGTTGCCCCCAGAGGAACGCGAATATATAGCGGCGAAAATCCGGCTGGCAAGGGCTAAAGACATCAGCCCGCTTACACCGCCTTCTCCGGCTTTAGCGGACTATATCGAAGAACTTACAATGCGCCTGATAGACGCATTCGATGAAAAACTTTCCCCCGCGTTAAAAACAAACGAAAAATTGACGTCCGGCCTTTGCCGGCATCTGTATCCGGCCATAGAACGCATAAAAAAAGGCGTGGAACTCCCCGACCCTTTTGAAAACCAACTTCAGGTTCAAAATCCCGGCCTCTATGAAAATGTAAAACAGGCCGCCAGAATCCTCGAAAAAGAATTAAACGCCGGCGTAAATGAAACGGAAATATCTTTTATCGCCATACATTTTTATGCGGCGCTTTTCGCTATAGACGTTAAAAACACACACAAACGGGTTTTGATAGCGGGCATAGTTTGCCAGGCCGGAATCGGCGTTTCTTACATGATAGCCTCCCAGCTTGAAGGCCGTTACAAAGGCGAACTCGAAATAAAAATTACGCCGTACAGCGACTGCGAAGCCTGGGATAATATGGATTTTCTTATATCCACCACCCCAATTCCAGAAAGTCAAAAGACGGTGGTGGTTGTAAACGCAATTCTTGGCGAAGAAGATTTTATTAAAATCCGTGAAATAATCATGAACAACGCCTTTGTGGAAAAGAAAAAAATACATCTGCAAAAACACAGCGGCCTTATACCGGTTATAGAACGTGTTTTATACATCATCAATACTGTTAAAAAAATGCTTTGCGATTTTAATATATATAAAATAGAAAGCGAGACGCCGTTTGAGGAGCTCGCCCTGTTTTGCGCGGAAACTTTTTCCGCTTCTTCTGTAAAGGCGGCTCTCATTTTTAAAAACCTCACGTTGCGCGAAAAACTTGTAAGCCAGGTGATACCCGGCCTGAATCTGGTTTTGCTTCATGCCCGTTGTGAAGGCGTAACCGAGCCTGTTTTCGCGGTAATCAGGCCGGAAGGCGGCGTATTTACCGATAATCATTTTAAGGAGGCCGAAGCGTGCGTTCTTATGCTGCTTCCAAAGGATTCAAGCGACGAAATAACCAGCCTTATGGGCGCTTTAAGCGCGGCGCTGGTGGAAACCCCGGCGTTTCCCGCCGCGATTAAAACGGGCGGAAAAGCGTCCGTTTACGCGATAATGGAAGCCGAATTATCCGGCTTCTTATCGGAATACTGCAAAAGCGCGTTTGGAAACTCCGGTTGACTCAAAAAATAAACCGCGTTCCCGGCCAGGTTTTTGCGTGTTCTAAAATAATAGAGTTGTTCAGAAACTTTAGCTTCTGAACAACGGCCGCTAAAAACAGCAAAGCGCGGAGCGTTTTGCAAGACTTGTCCGGCGACCTGCGGGTTGTTGAACAAATCCAATTTTACAGGAGATTGTTATGAGCGAGATGTTGAAAAGCGAAGGAATTGTTTTAAATCTTCAAACAGAAGACAGGGAAAGCGTAATTAAACGTTGCGGAAAATTACTTGTAGATTTAGGTTACGCAAAAGAACGCTACATCGAGGGAATGTTAAAACGGGACGGCGTTTTTAGTTGCGCGATAGGCAACGGAATAGCCATCCCTCACGGCGAAGTTGAATACAAAGAAGACATACTAAAGACCGGTTTCACCGTGCTTACATACCCTTCAGGAATAGACTGGGGCGGGCAAACAATATTTCTCGTAATAGGTATAGCCGCGAAAGGAGACGAGCATTTGGATATAATCGGCAATATAGTTGATTGCTTTGACGAGGAGGAAGATGTAAAAAAATTCCTGGATATTACGGACAAAGAAAAAATACGCGAAATGTTTTGCGGAAAGGCGGAATAAAATGAAAGCTGTGCATTTTGGCGCCGGAAACATAGGCCGCGGTTTTATAGGCGAGACGCTTTACAAAAACGGTTTTTATATAGACTTTGTGGACGTAAACGAAACGGTCGTCGACGCGCTCGCCGCCCGTCATTCCTACGAAATTGAATACTCAGGCGAAAAACAAAGCCGCGCCACAGCGTCCGGCGTAAACGGGATAAACAGCAAAAAAGATCCGGACGCCGTGATAAACGCGGTTTCAAAAGCAAACCTGATTACCACGGCTATAGGTCCCAACATCCTGCCTTTTATCGCCGAACTGCTCGCAAAAGGACTTCACGCAAGGCGGCTTTCGGGCAATAAAGAACCCGTCGACGTCATCGCCTGCGAAAACATGATAGGCGGCAGCGAGTTTTTGCGTGAGCAGACCAACAAATACCTGGACGCGGCGGATAAAGATTTCGTATCACAATTCATAGGCTTCCCAAACGCCGCCGTAGACCGCATAGTTCCCGCGCAAAAGCACAGCGATCCGCTTTTCGTTTCCGTAGAAGCCTTTCATGAATGGGTTGTAGACGATTCCGGGCGCAAAGCAAGACATATAACGCTTTCCGGCGTGGAATACGCCAAGGATTTACAACCTTACATAGAACGCAAGCTTTTTACGGTAAATTCAGGGCACGCAAGTTGCGCTTACTCAGGCGCTTATTACGGTTGCAAATACATACACGAAGCCGTTAAAGACGACCGCGTCTTGTCCCGGTTAAAAGGCGCGCTGGATGAAACAGGCGGCCTTTTAATCGCAAAATGGGGTTTCAATATAGAAGATCATAAAAAGTACGCGGAAAAAACGCTGGAACGTTTCGCAAACCCCGCCATAAACGACTCCATACAAAGAGTGGCCCGCACGCCCATACGCAAGCTGGGAAAAGAAGAACGTTTCATCCGCCCCATACGCGAACTTACGGAACGCGGCCTGCCTTGCAAAAATCTTTTGGAGATGACGGCTTTTGTTCTCTCCTACAACGACAAAGAAGATGAAGAAAGCGTCCGCCTGCAAAAAATGTTGCGCGAAAGCCCTCTATCGGGTATAATTAAAAGTATAACTTCACTGGAAGATGACGCACTAATCAAAGAAATAGCGGCTCATTACGAGACGCTTCAAAAAATGGACTCACGATAGGAGGTTCTTCATGATTACTTTGCAGGGAAAGAGCGCTAGCGGCGGTATAGCGTTTGGGAAAATCAGTTTTCTAAAACGCAGTAGCGCGTCTGTGGAAAAACGTTCTATAACCGACCTGGCGGCGGAACTACAACGGTTTGAGGAAGCCCGTAATACGGCTTGCGAACAATTAGACGACCTTTCAGAACGTCTTGCCGACAAAATCGGAGCGGAAAACGCGGCTCTTTTCGAAATGCACCGGATGATGTTGCAAGATCCCGACTATATTGAACCCATCACAGAAATCATCAAAAAAGAAAAAGTTTGCGCGGAATATGCGGTAAACACGGGCGGCTCCCGTTTGGCGCAGGATTTCGCTGAAATGGATGATGAATACATGAAGGCGCGCTCCACCGACGTCTACGATATATCGCGCCGCATCATCAATATATTGGCTGGCGTTGAAGACGGCCCCGCTGAAGGCGGAGACCCCGGCATCTTCGCCGCGGACGACTTTACGCCAAGCGAAACCGCCCAAATGGACCGCTCCAAAGTTCTGGCCATGATTTCCAAGCAAGGCTCCTACAATTCTCACTCGTCCATCTTCGCCCGTAATATGGGGATACCGGCTGTAATCGGCTTCGGCGAATTCCTTTCCGCCGACCTCTCCGGCAAAGAAGCCGCATTAGACGCCACGGAAGGCGTTTTGTACATAGAGCCGGAAACCGCGGTCATCGAAAAACTAAAGAAAAAACAAGACGCGATTTTATTGGAAAAACAGGAATGGGAACAATTCCGGGGCAAACCCACTGTTTCCAAAAACGGGAAAAAAATAAAATTATACGCGAATATAGGGTCCGTAAAAGATGCGGAAGCGGCTGTAGAAGGAGACGCGGAAGGCGTCGGGCTTTTCCGCAGCGAAGGCTTGTATCTGGAAAGCAACGATTACCCGGACGAAGAAACCCAGTTCGAAACCTACAAACAAGTTTTGAAATGTATGGGTGACAGACCGGTCATAATTCGCACTCTGGACATAGGCGCCGACAAACAGGCGGCTTATTTTAAATTACCTAAAGAAGAAAATCCGGCTATGGGGCTTAGAGCGATACGAATATGCCTTACACGGCCAGAACTGTTCAAAACCCAGTTGCGCGCCATTTACCGCGCCTCCGCTTTTGGCAATGCGGCCATAATGTTCCCAATGATTAACTCGGTAAACGATTTAAAACGCGCAAAACAAATCGCCACAATAGTGCGCACAGAACTTGCCGCGAAACAAATTCCGTTTAAGGCGGATCTTCCCATAGGCATAATGATAGAAACGCCGGCTTCCGCTGTAATAGCCGACCTCCTTGCAAAAGAATCAGATTTTTTCAGCATAGGCACAAACGACCTTACCCAATACACGCTCGCCGTAGACCGCCAGAACGACTCCATAAGCGAATTCTGCGACGCTCACCACGAAGCGATACTGCGCCTTATCGGAATGGCTACGGAAGCCGCTCATAAAGCAGGAATCTGGTGCGGCATTTGCGGTTCGCTTGGCGCGGATGAAACCCTTATTAAAACATTCCTGGACATAGGCCTTGACGAGCTTTCTGTAGAGGCTCCCGCAATCTTAAAATTGCGTAAAATTATCTCGGAAAACTAATACGGCCTCAACAAAAAAAGCCCGCTGTTAAGGCGGGCTTTTTCGTTTTAAACAAGTTAAAACTACGCTGTTTTTGGCAGAATTTCGCTTAAAATACTGATTCCTTCGATTATTTCTTCCCGCGTAATCGTATAAGGCGGTAGAAAACGCAATGTTTTCGGGCCGCCGCCTAAAAACAAAAGACCTTTTTCCAGGGCTTTTTCCAGCAAACCGTGGTCTTCATGGGAGACGTCCGCCCCCAGCATAAGACCAGCGCCCCGGATGCGGGATATATCAAAACCGTCCAACTCCAGGTCGTCAAGTTTGTCCGCAAAAAAGGCGCCTTTTTCCTTTATTTCGTCCATAAAGCCGTTTGCTGTTATTGTTTCCAAAACAACAAGACCCGCCGCGGCCGCTAAAGCGTTGCCTCCAAAAGTACTGCCGTGGTCGTATTCCAGCACGTCCGCTGTTTTTTCACCCGCAAGAACCGCGCCCGCCGGCACGCCGCCGCAAAGCCCTTTGGCCAGCGTCGCTATGTCAGGAGTCAAATTAAAACGGTTGCAGGCGAAAAACTCGCCGGTTCTACCCAACCCGCATTGAATTTCGTCCGCTATAAGCAAAATGTCTTTTTGAGCGCAAATTTCCGCCGCCTTTTTTAGGTAATCCGCGGAAAGCGGTATTACGCCGCTTTCACCCTGTATAGGCTCAAAAAAGAAGGCGCATACAGAAATGTCGTTAAGCGCTTTTTCCAGCGCGGCGGCGTCGTTTGGCGGGATGTAAACAAAGCCTTCGGTAAACGGCCCAAAATTCTCGTGAAACTTATCCTGCCCTGTCGCGGAAAGCGTACTAATAGTCCTGCCATGAAAACTTCCGGTAAGCGTAACAATGCGGTGGCGGTTTTTTCCGTATTTTTTAAAACTATACTTGCGGGCTATTTTTATAGCTCCTTCGTTGGCTTCGGCGCCGGAATTGCAAAGAAAAAGCTTTTTTAGGCCGGAAACCGCGATTAGCTTTTCGGCGAAAGCTTCGCTTACATCACTTTGATAGTAGTTGCAAACATGTATAAGTTTTTCCGCCTGCTTTTTAATTGCGTCCACAAGCGCCGGATTGTTGTGCCCCAAACAGTTAACCGCAATTCCAGAGGAAAAATCCAGGTAGCTCTTGCCGCTTGCGTCAAACAGCCGGACGCCTTCTCCGCGTGTAAAAACCACCGGCAACCGGTGGTATGTGTTCATAAAGACATCGTTAGCTTTGTTCATAGTTTAATCTTAGCGCAAAAAACAGGCGGCTATAAGACTATCATCCGCATTTCCGTTTTGTTTTAGAAAGCCGTAATTGGCTCCCGTCTTACATAGGCTCAGACGCCGCGCTGCAGGCCGCCGCCTGACGCGCCGCAAACTTCGTGTTTTTAACGCAGACGCCGTCCGGTTTCTTAAACGCCGGCGCATGGTTTTTTTAGTTTAAATAAAATACATATACGAGCTGGAATTATCTGTGGTTCCGGTTAGTCCGGCTATGGTTTCCCTGTCTATTTCCGCGGCTATGGCGTTGTTAAGCGGGTTAAAAATCACACGGCGCAGACAGGCGTGAAGTTTGTTTTCCGTTTCGCCTTCTTTTAGCGGGTCTATTATGAGCATATCGCCTTCCAAAACGCGCAACGCTTCGCCCACACAAATTTCCTCCGGCCTTTTAGCCAGCGCATAACCGCCGGAAGACCCTTTTACGCTCCGTATAAGTCCGGCGCGGCGCAATGTTATAGCGATGTGTTCAAGATACCTTACAGAGACGCCCTGCCTTTCCGCTATACTTTTTAATGTTACGTGTTCTTTATCTTTATTTTCCGCAAGATCTATCAGTAGTTTGATTCCGTACCTGCCCATTGTTGATATTTTCATATTGTATACTCTGGATTTTCGTATGCGTTATAATCCGCGGCCAGGTCGTTTACCGTAATGTTATTTAAACACCCGTTTATCACTCGATATAAAGCGCTCCATGTATATCTGCTTAAACAGTCTTTTTCTTTTGGGCAGGAGCCGGAACCAGCGCAGACGACCGGTTTAAGCGAGCCTTCGCACTCGCGTAGCACATAACCCACGCTTATTTGGCTGGACGGCTTGGCGAGCGCGTAGCCGCCGTTTCTGCCGCGCACACCTTCTATAAGGCCCATTTTGCGCAGTTGTATAAAAAGCTGTTCTATGTACCCGTCTGTGGTTCCGGCGGCGGCGGCTATTTCTTTTGTCGTTACGAATACGCCTTTCGGCAGGGTGGCCATGTATAAAAGAGCGGCAAGGGAATAACGCCCTTTCGTAGAAATCCTCATTTTTCCCCAGCCGCCCCGCCTTCAAACGCCTGCTCAAGGTCGGCTATTAAATCCGCCGGATTTTCCAGCCCTATAGACAGCCGGACCAATTCCTCGGTTACACCGGCCCTTCTTCGCATATCTTCCGGTATGGCTTCGTGGGTCTGCACCCATGGGTATGTAATAAGGCTTTCTACGCCGCCCAGACTTTCGGCGAAAAGAATAAGCCGCACCCCGGATAAAAGTTTTTTGACGTCGCGTATATCCTTTACATAAAATGAAATCATGCCGCTGTGCCCCCGCGATTGTTTTTGGGAAAGCGCGTACTGCGGATGACTCTCCAGCCCTGTATAAAAAACAGCCTTCACTTTGCTGTTTGTTTGCAACCATTTCGCGACCGCGAGCGCGTTAGACCAGTGCTTTTCCATGCGCAACGCGAGCGTTTTAATCCCGCGCAATGTAAGGTAACTGTCAAACGGGCTTAAAACGGCGCCTTCGCTCATTTGCGCGTCTCTAAGCGGCTGCTCGTATTCATCTTTTGAGTGGGCGATAAAGCCGCACAGCGTATCATTATGGCCTTCCAGGTATTTACTGCCGCTATGCACCACAAAGTCAGCGCCCAAAGCAAGCGGGTTTTGAAAATAAGGTGTGCAAAAAGTGTTGTCGGCTATTAAAAGGCCGCCTTTTTGATGAATAAAACCGGCGCACATCTTTATGTCGGTTATTTTCATCATTGGGTTTGACGGCGTTTCTATAAAAATCCCTTTGGTTTGCGGTAAAAAAGCTTTTTCTATTTTAGAAAAATCAGATGTATCAACGAATGAAAACGAATATCCGTACGATGAATAATAGCTGTTAAAAAGCCGGTACGTTCCGCCGTACAAATCTTCGCTTACTATAATGTGAGCGCCTGGTTTGAAAATCTTAATAATTGAGGAAATAGCGCCCATACCGCTCGCAAACGCAAGGCCGTATTTAGCGCCTTCCAAAAGAGCGATTGTTTCTTCCAGCTCCTGGCGCGTGGGGTTGCCGCATCGCGAATAATCGAATCCCGTGGATTCTCCAAGCGCCGGATGTCTAAACGCCGCGCTTTGGAATATAGGCGTGCAGACGGCCCCGGTTCGCGGCTCAAAAAAATGCGACTGCCGGGCGGCAAGCGTGTCGAGCGCGTAGCCGCGCCGCGCATTAACAGGTGCGTCTGGTTTTTCTTTGTTCTGGGTTTCAGTTTCCATGGCATTCCCTTATTAAAGGAACTCTAAAAACCGCTTTAAGCGAGATTCAGAAATTGGACTTATTTCAATAACCCGTTGGTTATCTATTAACCTGCGAGGTTAAGCTTTGCTTTAGCCCTGCAAAACGCGAAGCATTTTGCTGTTTTTTAGCGGTTGTTGTTCAGAAATTTCAGTTTCTGAACAACTCTGTTAAAGAAATTTTAAAACTTAAGTATAGTCACCCAAAAATTAAGTTTAAGGATAACTTTTCTTAAAAATCGCAAATACAGCGCGTTTTACATTGACTTGGACGGCGTCCAACTCAGTTGGCGAACAAGCCCAATTTTAGAGACCCTTTTAGTCTAACATAACATTTATTTAAAATATTTTCTAGTAAAGCCAAGTAATTCTTATTTTGTAAGAATTAATACCTAACATTGGATTTATTTCAACAACCCGGTTGATTGCCGCCCGCGTCATTGCAAAACGCCCGCCATTTTGCGTTTTCAAGCGGTTGCCGGCCAAGCCCGCCTGTCCGCTGAAAGCGATTAAAAAAACAGGCCTTGAACATAACAAAAGACGGCTTCCGGCGGTATGCGGCGTGTTGCCAACCCGATGCTTTGCGCAACATCGCTTCCCGCAGGAGGCCGGCCCAGGGCTGGCAAACTGCGGGCGGAATGAGCCGCAGGAGGCGCAGCCGGCCTGGCGGAACGGAACCCCAATCCGGCTACCGGAGGCCGGGCCGCTTTATCGGCTAAGCATATACAGGCCTGCTGTACGCTGTTCCCGCATTTGCGTTAGCCGCCGCCACGGATAGCGGGGCTACGCTATTTTTATACAAATTGTAATGGAATACGTTTATTATTCTTAATAGCTGCATCTATTATAATCTCTTGTATAAACTGTGCGCTTTCTTGCCCGGTATCTAAGTTTTGCATATACACTACCAAACTGTTACTTGATTTTGGAATTACATTGCAGGAATAATTTCTACAATTCCCATAAAAACAAATGTTCCCTTTTTTATCAGAATATGGCCTCAAATAATTTTCAAAGGCTATACCATCTGTCGCCTTCCGCAACAATTGTTTCTGCCATTTTTTATGGGTATTCACATTATACAATAATTCACACCACATTTCATTACCAACCGCGAAATACCAATCTTCAAGAGCGACATTTTTGGGCGGACAAAAAGAGGCATAAACCAAATTTTCAATCTCATCAAAATCTTTATTAAGGTCCAACATAACATCCTCCAGAATTTAGTATATCATACCTTTTACTAAAATACTACCATTTTCAATTTTTTCCGATTTTCTGCCGCCATGGACGGCGGCGGTGCATTTTTTAACACCCATTTGGCACAAATATCGCATAACACTCCGGCTATTTGCGGTGATTTTGCAACCCGATGCTTTGCGCAACATCGCTTCCCGCGGGAGGCCGGCCCAGGGCTGGCTACTGCGGGCTGAGTGGGAGGCGCAACCGGTCTGGCGGAACGGAACCCCAATCCGGCTACCGGAGGCCGGGCCGCTTTATCGCCGAAGCGGTGAGAGGCCCGCATTGCGGGTCTTTCATAAAGGCCTGTTATACAAAGTTTTTTACCCGTTCACTGGAAACTGATGAACGCCAAGGGCGGCGGCTGGCAGTACATTGGACTTGTTCGCTCGCCCTGGTTGGTTGTCTACTAACCTGCGGTTAGCTTGCAAGTCTTGCAAAATGCTACGCATTTTGCGTTTTTTAAGCGGTTGTTGTTCGGAAACTGAGGTTTCCGAACAACTCTATTGCTATTTTATCAAAAAATATCATTAATTATATTTATATATTTTTTATTTCTATTCCATATCTTATATTTATTTCTTCCAAAATAAACTATATTGATATTTTCATTTATTGGAATTTTTATATTAAATGTTCCGCTTCCATTTTTATCTGGTTTTATTATAGTCCCACATAATAAAATATCCATTTCTGAGTTTAATTCTTTGAGTTTTACTCTATCATAATAATATGCGCTCCAGGTTATCAAACCAGAAATACTTAAATATAATTTATCTGTTTCATTAATTTCTTCTACAAGAAAATTCATAATATATTCTTTTTCAATTACCGGAGTAATACTATTACACCCCATAAAAGGTACGCTAATGAATAGAAATAATAAACATATATTCATAAAGCTATTATATTTTCTTAATATATTGCTGTCAATATGTTTTCATACAATTATCCCAAACCAATTTTATTTAGCATTGCGCATAACGTTCATGGTTATATGCGGCCTACCCCAACCCGCCTGGAGCCGCTGTATGGCGGCAATGCGGGTCTCACATACAGCTTTGTTATGCGCCGTTTTACCGTGTTCTATTTCCTCTTATATTATATATTTCTTTTAAATTTTCTCTCGCCCTCATATAATCTTCTGTAGGATTATTATACCTTTCCAATGCTGATTTTATTTTTGATAATTCTATTTTTATATATCTTTCCTTAAGTTTATTTATACTTTCTGGCGTTTCAGGTAATTTTCCTATTAATTCTTCAAAATATTTTATATTTTCTTCCGTATAATATTTCTTATTACTACTTTCTATTAACGTCCCATTACAAAACTCAATTTGCAACTTATATTCCAATTCAAGAACAATTAACACTTCTGGTGAAATAGTTCTATAATTACTTGTTAATATTATTTGTTCAAATTTATAGTATTCACCTTTAGGTAATTCTGCATATTCTATTTCAAAAAATGGTTTCATTGGCGTCATGCCTTGGGTGATAGCATGAAATATCCCATGCAAAACTGACAAGGATTTTTCAGAGCCATTTGATTTTCTATACCTAACATTACCAACTCGACGAAATCCAGCTTCTTCAAGTAATTTTTTTCCAATAAATTCTTTCCTTTCAGACGGCAATCCATTTAATTGGTTTACTATATATCCTTCCATTGATTCACGCGAATATTCTTTAGGCGTTTCACCATATATTAGAGTTGTTCGGAAACCTCAAGTTTCCGCAAGCTGAATCAAGACTGGGCTTGATTACCAAGCCTGGGCTTGGTTCAGCCAACTTCCGCTTGAAAACGCAAAATGCCAGGCATTTTGCAAGACTTGGGCGACAACCAACCAGGTTGGCGAACAAGTCCAATGTACTGCCGTAATCAAACCCATAATCATAAAAATATCCATTTTCTGTATTAGAGTTGGTTTCTTGAGAAAATCAAATTGCATTAAAAAATATTACAAATATAAATACAAATATTTTTTTCATCATATATTTCCTTCAAATGTGTTTATGTTATTAGACTTATTTCGATAACCCGGTTAGTTATCTACTATCCCTGCGGCGCCTAAGCTTGGCAAGCCTCGCAAAACGCCCGGCATTTTGCTGCTTTTTAGCGGTTGCCGGCCAAGCCGTATAAGCCAAAGCCTGGGCTTGATTCAGTTTGCAGAAACTGAAGTTATTGAACAAGTCCAATGTTCAATAACGCAAAGGCGTCTTGTGTTTTTTGATATGTTTCTATATCCACCAAAATAGTCTTTGCCTCGCCATTCTGTGTTATAATCATTAGATTTTTACGTTCATTTATGTATTTCAACGGCATTTGTTTTTATATAAGAAATGGGTTTTACGTCCTCTTTCGAATTTATCGCCATATTTTGCTCCAATATTTTAACAATACATTATACAGACTGTTTTATCAGCATATTCTTTAAAATTTTTCAACAAATTTTGGGCTGTATTTCGCATAACATTCCGGTTGTATGCGACAGTTTGACAGCCCGTTATGCGATGCAGAAAATTCGCTACGGCATCCGCCGGAGCGGACGCCGGCGGGCTCGTCATTTCAATGAACTGTTTGCTATTATTTTTTTAATTTTATGCCGGTATGCGTATTTAAAAAATATACCGGCAAAAGAGGCGTCTTCATTCGCGCCTGTTTCCAAACTGTTTTTTGCTCCAAAGTAACTGACGCCAATAAGGAAGCCATGATTAGCCTTTCCTATATCAAGCGCCAATGAAACATCCCACGCAAAACCTTTTTCGCTTTTTGCCGGAGATAAACTGATTCCGGTGAGCGCGAATTGATTTGCTACAGTGGAAAAGCCAATATCCGCTGAAATTTGCACCAGGGGCGCCGGATAAAATATAATTCCAGGTCCAATCACGTAAGTGTTGAACTGCATTGATCCAAAGCCGGAACCTTCCAGCCGGTGGCCAATGCCGCCTAAATCGGCGACAATGTAGAATGGAACGTTCCCGAAAGGGCCGTATCCTATTTTCACGCCCAAATTTACACCGACGTCCGTTAAGTCTAAACCGGCGTTATTAAATGCGTCTGCGACATCTTGGTCGCTTATCTTTGTCCAGGCTTTCCCAAAGCCAAGACCAATATCAAAGTAGACTCCGCTTTGGGCAATTACCGGGAAAGACGCAAACACAAAAACCAGTCCAACAATCCATGCTTTCTTCATCGTAAACCTCCATCAAAACTATTTTACGCCGCCAAGAAGTGCGGCAAGGGAAACCTTACAAAACTTCGGATTTTCCGTTTCGCATAACGTTCCGGCAACCGCAAAAATGTTGGGGAGTGTAGCGCGGAAGCGAATCGGAATTACCTATCCACACAGAACCCCGGAGCGGCCAAAGGCGCATACAGACCTGTTATGCGAAATAAAATATGCCGCGAAGCGCCGCGCCAAAGATGACTCGGCGGATCCTTATTTGTTATATTCTTCAATTTTATGTCTATTATACAAAGAAAGACTGTTATATAAACTGTCCATTCCAGAACTACTAGATGAAATGCCAATTAATGAAACAATCATTCCTATTACGAATGTCCCTGCAGAACCTGCTAATAGCGCCATTCCGTTTTCTATTGAGAAATAATCGTAATCCATAGCAATAGCTGACAATGCCATTCCCGACGCCCCAATTAAATATAACGACACCCCCACTCGCATCGATATATTACCGGTAGAATTTTGTTTCTTGAAAATTTCATAGTATTGTTTTGTGTCAGCATACGATTGTAATCTTTTAACCATGTCTCTATTATAGGCTATGTTACTTACGCTGGAAGTTAAGTTGCCATACATTATTCTGCCTGATAATAAATCCCATTTAAATAGTTCGTAATCATAGTATTGGCTCAAGTTATTGTTTATTTGAATGGTTTCCTGGGCGGCTAATTTGCCGGAAAAAATCATTACAAACGCCAGAAAGAAAAATTTTGAAAACGCCTTCATTTTACACCTCCAGTAAAAATTTGTATATTTTGAATAGAGTTGTTCGGAAACCTCAGTTTCCGAACAACAACCGCTAAACAATCGCAAAACGCGGAGCGTTTTGCAAGACTTGGGCGACAACCAACTAGGGCGAGCGAACAAGTCCAATATGTTATGCGGAATAATCATGCAATATGCTAATGGGCTTGTTCGCCAACACGGATGGTTGTCCACTAACCTGCCGCGCCTAAGCTTTGCCAAGTCTTTTCAAAACGCCTGGCATTTTGTGTTTTTTAAGCGGAAGTTGATTGAACCAAGACTGGGGACTTGGTTCAGCTTGCGGAAACCTGAAATTTCCGGTATCTTTGTCCAGGTTTTCCCAAAACCAAGACCAATATCAAAGCAGACTCCGCTTTGAGCAATTACCGGGAAAAACGCAAACACAAAACCAGTCCAACAATACATGCTTTCTTCATCGTAAACCTCCATCAAAACTATTTTGCGCCGCCAAGGAGGGCCGCATCGGCTCATTATTTGTTATATTCTTCAATTTTATGTCTATTATATAAAGAAAGACTGTTATATAAACTGTCTATTCCAGAACTAGCAGATAAATTGCCAATTGATGAAACAATCACTCCTATTACGAATGTCACTGCAGAACCTGCTAATACCGCCATTCCGTTTTCTATTGCTATTGAGAAATACTCGTGATCCATAACAATAGCTGACAATGCCATTCCCGACGCCCCAATTAAATATAACGACACCCCCACCAACGCCATCTTACCGGTAGAATTTTGTTTCTTGAAAATTTCATAGTATTGTTTTGTGTCGGCATACGATTGTAATCTTTTAGTCATGTCTCTATTATAGGCTATATTGCTTACGCTGGAAGTTAAGTTGCCATACATTATTCTGCCTGATAAATCCCATTTAAATAGTTCGTAATAGTAGTATTGGCTCAAGTTGTCGTTTATTTGAATGGTTTCCTGGGCGGCTAATTTGCCGGAAAAAATCATTACAAACGCCAAAAAGAAAAATTTTGAAAACGCCTTCATTTTACACCTCCAGTAAAAAAATTACATATTTTGAATATGTTATGCGGAATAAAATATTTTTTACATCTTTCTTAACCTATAATCTTTTATCTTATTCCTGTTATATACATTTACAGCGTTAAAAATATTCTCATTTCCTGAGTGGAGTATAACTATTCCTACAAGTTCAGTAACAAAGCCGCCTAATACTGTTCCAAGAACTATTTTTAAATTTTTTTCAGAGTAGTCTAAATCTAAAAAAAGCGGCATATACATGCCTGTTACTGTTGCAGTAAAACCGCTCCACATTAAAATATTCCCGGCAATGTTTTTACCGTGATATACACGATATTGTTGATTTGAATCTTCATACTGAACAAGGGCGTTTTTCATACGGGTATTTATTCCGAACATTGGGTTGGAACTTTGGTTTTTAAAATTTAGCGTCAATCCCTCAAAAAAACCATAATTCCATTGAAACAATTCCGCATCATAATAAAACGCTAAGTTGTCATTTGTTTGAATGGTTTCCTGGGCGGCTAGTTTGCCGGAAAAAATCATTACAAACGCCAAAAAGAAAAATTTTGAAAACGCCTTCATTTTTTCACACCTCCAGTAAAAAAATCGCATATTTTGAATAGAGTTGTTCGGAAACTTCAATTTCCGCCGCACAACCGCTTTAAAATAGCACATAACGTTCAGGTGATCGCAAGAATGCGGTTGCAAAAAACCGCACAAAGGCCGCGGCCCTCGCGTACAGGCCTGTTATGCGCCATTTTTGCGCCGGAATTAACGGCTTTTCGGCGCGGACGGCGGAAAGCCGCGTCAAAACATACTGCGAATTCCAAGACCGGCGGAATAATGAAAGACTTCGTAATCTTTTTTTGTGTAATTTTCCGCTTTAGAATCTTTGTAAACGGGATAACCTATGTTAAACGGAACGTATATAGCGTGATATTTAGATAAACGCCATGATAACATCAGTCCGGTTTCTATATTGATATATGTATACTGGAATTTCCTTTCATTATCATGTTCAATCTCAAAGCGGCTGGAATGCGCTAAAACTCCGGCTGGCAATATTATGTCAAATATACGTCCGTTCAATAATTTTATCCCGGCATTCAGTCCTAAGCCTGAATTATGCGCATCTTTTATCTGCACGTACGCGCTATACCCGTAGCCCTGGTACATGACTTCTTCCATCAGCATGGAATCAATTAACAGGTTCACCTCGACAGGCCCAAAATCATATCCCAGCCCTATAGCCCAGTTTATTCCCGCCGTGTTAAATTTCGGGTCCGGGCCTATTTCTTCATAATTGTAAAGAAAAGCGGATGTAATAAAGAAACTTTTACCGGTTTCTTCATTATCCCGCTCCCGCGCAAAAACAATTCCAACAGAAAATGTTAAAATTACCGCCAAACTGATAGTTTTATTCATAACTTATTTCCCGCTTCGCCGCCGCGCCAAAGGCGCATGGCAAAATCGCCGGTAAAACAGCGCAAAAATAGCACATAACAATATACACGAACTATGGGATAAAAGGCGGCGGGCCGCGTAAAACACGAATTTTTCAATCCGCCCCCGCAACTGGCGAGCGCCGCCGCAAACATGGGCGCAGAATCCGCCGCCGGCTCTAGCGGCTTAACGCCGCATTTCGCAAACATCTTGCGAAGCGCGGTTAAAAGACGCGCGGCGTAGCGGCGGCGCAAGCATAAAACGGCGTAGGGAATAAAAGCTTTTACGGTCATAAGCCGTCCTGGGAAGCGGCGTTCCGCAAAGCGATAAATTATAAGTTGGAATTTAGTATTGTTTACGGGGCGGGAAAACACGCCCATTAAAGGCGCGAGGGGGGGGGGGGGCGACCTTCATTTTTACATGATAACACGAAGAATTGCTTTGTTTCAACACCCCGTTGGCCGCCAACCCTGCGGGGCTAAGTTTGCAAACGTTGCAAAGCTTGCTGTTTTTTAGCGGTTGTTGACTGAACCAGGCGTAAGGCTTGGTTCAGCTTGCGGAACCGGCGGACACCCAGGCGGCTTGGCATAACGCCTGGGTAAAACTTGACAAAAATTTAAAACTATTGTAGAGTCTGAAAACACTCTACAAATCAAAGGAAATTTTAATGATTGACGCTATAGTAAGACTCATTCGCGAAATAGTTATATCTTGGTTAATACGCTTGTTTGCGTCTAGCGATATTGTCAGATGGCAGATGTTAAAATTAATAGCCGATGAAATAAGAGAAAAAAATATTGATGGAAGCATCGCCGAATTGGGTGTATACAAGGGCGATTTCGCCAAATTGATAAACGAACAATTTCCAGAAAAAAAATTATATCTTTTTGATACTTTTGACGGTTTTGACGAAAGGGATATTAAAACAGAAGTGAAAATCGGCGGTTATGGAAAGAAAAACGATTTTAAAAATAATAATATAGAATTAGTAATGAAAAAAATGAAATATCCAAACAACTGCATCATAAAAAAAGGCTGGTTCCCAGAAAGCGGAAATGGCGTGGAAGATCGTTTTTTGTTTGTAAGCATTGACACAGATTTGTTTGAGCCGACATATCATGGATTAAAATTTTTTTACGACCGGCTGGAAAAAGGCGGTTATATATTCGTACATGATTATAATGGCAAACTGTTTGGCGCTAAACAAGCTGTAAGAAAATTTTCAAAAGAATATAACATACCGTACGTTCCGTTAAGTGATTTATGCGGAAGCGTAGTATTTTCAAAGTAAAACCGGTTTGCAATATAAACATTCCAAAACAAACAGCGGGATAAAAACGCGCTCCGGCGCTCTGATAGGCGAAACAGCTCAATAAAAGGCGTCAAACCATCCGCCTCCGCGCTCTATTCGTCAATAAAAAACATCTTTCAACCGCCGCTCATTACACCTAACGCGCTGTAGCGAAAAACAGCGGCCTTATATAAAAAACAAAAAAATCTTTATGGGTTTTCCAAAACAGATTTTTAACATACGCTTAAATCATGATTACGCCCGGCGCTTTAGCGGTTTACAAAGGAAAACGCGCTCTTATTAAGGAGACAGGCGAAAAAATATTGATTTCCGTGATGACTCCCGGAGAGAAGGAAGCCCGTCTTGTTAAGGCGCGTGAAAAAGACATATTTTTACTGCATCCCGGTCCGGTTTTAAATTTTGAAACCTGGGGCGGTTTTGAAGACCCCGCCTGCGATTTACGTTTGATTTGGGAGCTAGCGCGAGACGAATACGAAGAAACCGGTAAAACGCTTTCTTTGCGCGAGGCGGCGGAGCTTATTTGGGACGAATGGAGCCCTAAGACGGCTTGGGCCGCCTACCTTTTTTTGCAAAAAAATTGTTATTTCGAAGGGACGCCGCAAGCTATAATACCAAAAAGCGCGGAGGATGTGGACGCCGCGCTGGAAAAGCAAAGCGCTAAAGAAGAAGACGGAAAGCGCAGGCTGGAATTTCTGCAAAGACTTAAAAAAAACGCGCCGTTGCTTCCAGAAGATAAAGTTTTTTTGCAGGACGTCGAGGCCCTGGCTTTGGGCCAAACCGAAAAAAGCCGTACAATGCGTGAGGCGGGGCTTAAAGAGACGGCGAAAGCCGCTCACAAACTGTTGCTTTCCACAGGCGCCTGGGGGCTGGAAATCAACCCCTACCCCTCCCGCGAGGACGCGCCGAAAAAAGACGCCGCAACCGCCGCGCCCCCGCCTTCAACGGACGAAAAACGTGAAGACCTAACCTTTTTACCGGCCTACGCCATAGACAACGAAGACAGCGGCGATCCGGACGACGCGGTTTCGGCGGACGCTCTCGAAGACGGATTTATTTTATATGTTCATGTTTCCGACCCGGCGTGCGGCGTAAAACCCGGAAGCGATGCCGACGTAGAAGCGAGACTGCGAGGCTCAACGCTGTATCTGCCGGAGGGCGTCTACCGTATGCTGGGCTCAGGCGCGCTTAATTATTACGCTCTGGGACTTTCGGAAACTTCAGCGGCGCTTACATTTAAATTGCGTCTTAACCCAAATTGCGCAGTGCTGAAAACAGAGATTTTCCCGTCTACGGTTAAAGTGAAGCGCCTAACTTACCCCGGAGCGGACGCGATTTTAGAAGGCCGCCCTTCATCTGAAAACGCGGCGGCTCCGTTTCTTAAAATCCTGGAGCGCATAGCGGAGCTTAACATAAACAAGCGCCGTAGCGCCGGGGCGGCGTTTATAGATTTTCCAGAAGTGAATATAAAAGTTTGCGGCGATAAACCGGAAATAAAGGCTCAAAAACAGTACAAATCCGCCGTTATTGTGCGGGAATGTATGTTGCTGGCCGGCGAAGGAGCCGCGAAATGGGCGATAGAAAAACGCCTGCCTTTTGCGTTTGTAAGCCAGGAAACCGGAACAGCCCCCAAAGACGCGCCGCCTGGAATAGCCGGCTCCTACCAATTGCGCCGTTGTATGCGGCCCCGCCTTCTTTCCGTAAAGCCGGGCTTGCACTGGGGTTTGGGGTTGAACGAGTACGCCCAGGTTACAAGCCCCCTCCGCCGTTACACAGACCTTCTGTGCCATCAGCAGATACGCGCCTTTCTTTGCGGAGAGCGTTATTTAAACGAGGATGAGTTGTTAGGGCGCCTGGCGGTTTCTGAACGCGGCGCTCTCGCCGCCTCACGCGCCGAACGCGAATCCCGCGCCTATTGGACGCGAGTTTATCTTTGCGATAAAATCGGGTCTGTTTGGAGCGCGGTTGTTTTGGAAAAAAAAGACCGGGTTGCGGTGTTTTTCGTTCCCGATATAGCTTTGGAAACCCACGCGGCGTTGCATGGAAAATATGAAAGCGTAAAACCGGGCGATGATGTAAAACTGAAAGTTTCTTCCGTAAACATAGCGGAAGAAATTGTATCTTTTACCTTGTACGATGAATGATTTTTCATTTTTATAGATAAAAAACCGCCTCCGCCGGGAAGAGCGTTTTTAGTTAAGGAGAAAAGAATGTTTCAAACAAGTATGCGTATTGTAAGCGGGGTTCTAAATTTTTATTCCATTCTTGTTTTTGTGCGTATTATTCTTACATGGTTTCCCATGACCGAAGGCGGGCGCTTGCAATATTTTTTGGCGCGTATTACGGATCCTTTTTTAAATATGTTTAGGGGCAAGCGGATTTTTCAAATAGGAAACATGGATTTTTCGCCTATAGCCGCTTTTATATTGTTGTCTATAGCCATAAACATAACGCGAATTCTTTCAAGACTTGGCGGGATAAGCGCGGGCGCCGTTCTTTTTATAGGATTTTCCGCCATAACCGGCGCCGCCGTGTTTTTGGCTGGAATGTTTTCTATAATCGTGGCATTGCGTTTAGCCGCGTATGTGGTAAACGCCGACACATACTATTCTCCGTTTTGGCGCGCCATAGACGCGATAAGCGCTCCGGTAATATTTCGCATAACGCGCGTCTTTTTCCCAAAACGCATAGTCCGTTATAAAACAAGTTTGATTATTTCACTCGCTTCTTTGGCGGCTGTTATACCGGCTCTTTCGGCTTTAAAGGCGCTTTTGGGAAATTTGCTGCTTTCCCTGCCGTTTTAAAGCGCCCTCGGTTTATTCCGCCGCGCGCTTTTTAAATAGAGTTGTTCGGAAGCCTCAGTTTTCGAACAACAACCGCTAAACAATCGCAAAATGCGGAGCGTTTTGCTCGCCTTGGTCGGCAACCAACCAGGGCGAGCGAACAAGTCCAATTTCCCGCCCTGACACCTTGACGCGCAAAACGTCAAGACGTCAAACTTTTGTTCATGATAAGCCCAGAGGCCGTTAAAAACGCGCTTATTTCCCTGGAAAACGCGCGGGAAGATTTTACGGTTATATTTTCCGGCAAAAGCAGTAAAAAAGTAAACGGGCTGTATAAATATGAAACCCGCGAAATAATAATTCAAAACCGTAACTTCATTATTGAAGGCGAAAAGACGGACGACAACCTTTTGATGTACACGGCCATACACGAATACGCGCATCACATACACAGTTGTATTTTAGGCGGTTATTTGCCGCCGCGTTCGCACGGGCCGGAATTTTGGGCCGTATTCCACCGTCTGCTGGAAACCGCCGAAAAAAAAGGCGTTTACAGTTGCGGAATGGAAGACTCGCCGCGTTTGTGTAAAATTACTGATGAAATTAAAGAAAAATACATTACGGCTAACGCGCTGTTATTCAAGGAATTCGGCGCTCTGCTTACGGAGGCCGCGCGGGAATGTGAAAAAATAGGCCTTAGGTTTGAAGATTATATCAGCAGGATTTTATGTATACCAAAAGATTCCGCTAAACTCGCGATTAAATCTTTTCAATACGATATAAACCCGACGGTAGGCGTGGATAATATGCGTTATATAGCCGGAATAAGGCCGTCCGAAAAACGCCTTTCCGCCGAGCGTTCTTTTTTACTGGGTAAAAGCCCTGAATCCGTAATCGCGTCCGTAAAAACAGGCGCCCCGCCGCCTTCCGCGTCCGCCGAGGGGCCGAATGATTTTATCGCGCTGCAAAAAGAAAAACTCCGCCTGGAACGCAATATAGCATCGTTAAAAAAACGCCTGGAAGATATTGAACGGCGCCTGGAAGAAAACGCGGAAAACTCCGCCGCCGGTTAAGCGCCGCCCTTCATTTGGCTTGTTTCGCCAACCCTGCCGCCCCCCCCCCCCCCCAGCCAAAGTCCTTGCAAAACGCCTGTATTTTGCGTTTTCAAGCGGAAGCCGGCCAAGCCAAATGGCTCGCGGAAACCTCAAGTTTCCGGGCGGCTCTAACAACAAACCCGCCGGCCATATCAGCAGTTTATGAATATGTGAATGAAAGCCGTCCACTCCGCAATCGCTTCGCCTCTGACAGAGGGGCGTCCTCCGGCGCCAGGCGAAAAATAAGTCGCGGCGCCAGATTAATTTTTTTAAGCTGTTTGTAAAATACGCCGCAAGGCTTCCTTGACATTCTTGAATAAAATCATCATTCTTTGTGCGCTTGCGGCTTTTTCCTTTTAGCTTTTAAAAAAGCTCGCGTTTTGGCCGTTGCGCGTTCTGTTATTTTACAAGGGAGGCCTAAAACTATTTTTACGCTCTCCGCTATCGTTTTTAGCGCCTGTTTTAACCGTTAAAAGTTCGCTTCACGGTCAAAAAGCGCTTTTATACGCTATTTCTCCGGCGCTGGATGAAAACAGGCGTGTTTTTGTTTCGCATATCACCGCACTCTGATTTTGGCGGTTTTTGGCGTTGCGCGGCTTTTGAAGCCGGAGTTTTTTTTTAGGAGGAAAAGGAAAGACATTGAACGGAAGCGATGTATCTGTTAAAGATGTAAGTAAATCTTTCGGCGATTCAGACGTTCTAAAAGGCGTCGGCATGGATATAAAGCAGGGCGAATTTTTTTCGCTTTTAGGCCCGTCTGGTTGCGGCAAAACGACTTTATTGCGAATTATCGCCGGTTTTGAGTGTCCGGATTCGGGAATTGTAACTATGGACGGTTATAACGTTTTGTCTTTACCGCCCAACAAAAGGCAGGTTAACACCGTCTTTCAAAATTACGCGCTTTTTCCGCACCTTACAGTATTCGAAAATGTAGCGTTTCCATTGCGCATAAAACATGAACCGCGAAGCAAAATAGAAAAAAAAGTTATGGAATACCTGCGCCTGGTTCAACTGGAAACACATGTTTCTAAAAAACCAAACCAGCTTTCAGGCGGTCAAAAACAGCGGGTGGCTATAGCCCGGGCGCTGATAGGCGAACCTAAAGTGTTGCTTTTGGACGAGCCGCTTTCCGCGCTGGACGCGAAACTACGCCAGCACATGTTGATAGAGCTGGATCAAATACACGACAAAATCGGCATAACCTTTATTTACGTTACACACGACCAGCAGGAGGCGCTTTCAGTTTCAGACAGAATCGCCGTCATGAACGGGGGGGATGTTTTACAGATAGGAGCCCCTCATGATATTTACGAAAGTCCGGCCACGGATTTTGTAGCCCGCTTTATAGGCGACACAAACTTGTACGACGCCACCGTAGTTTCCATAGAAAAAATATCCAAAAAAGACGGCGGGGAAGAATTCATGGTGGAACTGGACGCGCCTCCGTTAGGCCGTATAAAAGTAACGGACGATGATGAACTAAAACCAGGCCAGACCGTAAGTTTTACGATAAGGCCGGAGAAAATACTTATTTCCACAGACAAGCCGAACTCTTCACGCGCTGATATAAATATGTTTACAGGAATTGTAGACGAACCCATCTACTCAGGGTTCCAGACGAAATATTATGTGCGGGTAAGCAGCGGGGCCACAATGCGCGTAATGAAGCAACACGCCGTTTATTCGGACGACGGCCCGGACATTGAGTGGAAAGACAGCGTTTATATATCATGGAGCGCTCATGACGGTTATATCGTAGAGGATAAATCATAATGGACGGCGGTCTTATTTCCAGCGCCGTAAAAAATAAAGAAGCGGGTAAAAAGATGCGGCCCAATCTTGGGATGTTATACTCCGCCCCGCAGACTGTTTGGCTCACCGTGTTTTTTATAGCTCCGCTTTTAATTATTGTGGCGTATAGTTTTTTACGCAAAGGATTGTACGGCGGAATTATGGAGCCGCCGGAATTCACCCTTGACGCCTACAAAGCGCTTAAAAACCCGAACATAGCCGCAATCGCGTTAAAAACTCTTGTTATATCACTTATTTCCACATTTATAACGATAATTTTAGCCCTTCCGTGCGGATATTTTATGGCGAAGAGCAAGCGTCAAACTTTGCTTCTGCTGTTAATCATCATTCCTTTTTGGACGAACTTTCTTATCCGTGTATTCGCCTGGATGAACATACTGGGCAACAACGGGTTTTTAAATTCGTTTTTAATGCGTTTAAATATAATAAAAGATTATATACCGTTTTTATACAACAAAAACTCGGTTATTCTTGTTTTGGTGTATATGTATCTGCCGTATGCTATTCTGCCGCTTTTTTCATCCATAGATAAATTCGATTTTTCTTTAATAGAAGCGGCGCGTGATTTAGGAGCTCCAAAACCGCTTGCTATAATCAAAGTTCTTTTCCCGAATATACGCAGCGGAATTTACACGGCTGTTTTGTTTACGTTTATACCAATCTTTGGCTCTTACGCTGTACCGCTTCTTGTAGGCGGAAAAGATTCGTATATGCTGGGAAACGTTATAGCCGACCAGCTTACAAAATCGCGCAACTGGCCGCTTGCTTCGGCCATATCCATGGCGCTTACAGTGGTTACGACCAGCGGCGTTATAATCATGTTAGCTTTGCAAAGACGGGACGCGGCGCGCCTTGCGTCATCTAAAAGCAAAAAATCCGGCGAGCAACCGCCGCTTTAACATACGCAGTCCGTAAAGCCTAAGCTGTGGAATATAAAAACATTTCTTTAAAGGGGACTATATGGCGTTTGAGTTTAAAAAACTGCGCAATTTAATTGTAACGCGGCTCCGCGGCAACAAGCCTCAGGGCGAGGCCAACCGCCATGCGCGGCGCGTAAGCTCTTATTTCTCATTCTCGCAGGCGATGTTTATCGCGGTTTTAATTTTTTTGTTCATGCCGCTCTTTGTGCTGGTTTTTTACTCGTTCAATTCGACAAGAAGCATGAACTGGTCCGGGTTTTCATTTATCTGGTACGAGCAGTTGCTGTTTCATTCACGCGGGCTTTGGCGCTCTTTCGGCAACACAATCTTTATCGCGCTTACGTCGGCTTTTTCAGCAACGCTGATAGGCACAGTGGGCGCCATAGGCGTAAGTTTTTACCGGTTCAGACTGCGTTCTTTCGTGCAAACAATATCTTTTATGCCGATGGTTCTGCCGGAAATTATTATAGGCGTGTCGCTCGCGGTTTTTTTCGCCGGAGTAGGCGTAAAACTCGGACTTCTTACGATTTATATAGCTCATACCGCATTCAACCTGCCCTTTGTGTTTTTAATGGTTATGGCGCGGCTTGATGAATTTGATTATTCCATTATAGAAGCCGCTCACGACCTGGGCGCGGACGAAAAACAAACTTTTTTACACGTAACAATTCCTGTAAGTATGCCGGGTATAGTGTCCGGATTCCTAACCGCCGTAACAATGAGCCTGGAAGATTTTGTTATAACTTATTTTGTGGCCGGCCCCGGTTCTTCCACCCTGCCTTTGTACATATATTCCGCAATACGATTTGGAATTTCTCCTGTTATCAACGCTCTTTCGGTTGTAATGATTTTAGGCACAGTTCTGCTCACATACTTGCTTAGAAATTTTCTAAAATATATAGCCGCCAAATGAGGTGAAATAAAATATGGAAACATTAACGGTAGGCCGGCTGTCTACCAATTGTTATATATATCCGCTTGAATCGCAAAATAAAAACGGTCTTAAAAACGCCGCGTTAATAGATCCTGGAGCGGAAGATGATGTTATAATCGCCGCGCTGGAAAAAAACGCTTTTTTCCCTCAATACATACTCCTTACGCACTGCCATTTTGACCATATTTTAGCGTTGAGCGCCGTATACAATCACTACAAACAGAAGCCCGTTATAGCTTGCGCCGCCGCCGAATCGGAATATATAGGCGAAAAATCATGGGAAAAGCATAAAAAAACGCTTAATTTTTTAAGTATACTTACTTTTATAAAAGAACCGCCCCCATTTCCGAATGCGGGTTTTATAATAGAAGAAGGTTCCTCTTTCGGCTCGCTTACCGCTATGCTGGTTCCGGGCCACTCTCCCGGATCAGCCGCGTTTTATGATAAAGCCGCCGGAATTTTGTTCTCCGGCGACGTCCTTTTCGCGAGCGGCGTGGGAAGAACCGACCTTGCCGGCGGAGACCAAAAAAGCCTTAAACAAAGCCTTTCCCGCCTGCTTGCTCTGCCAGGCGAAACCTTGGTTTTCCCCGGACACGGCCCTTCCACAACAATAGCGCGAGAACAAAACACGTTGCTTTTTTTCTAAGAAACCTGGGCCGTTAAACATGGCGCAAAAAGCCGCCCATTCGCTAGAGCGCCTTTTATGGCTATGCTTACGCTACAATAAAACAGCGCGGCCAAATGATCATGTTGTTTCTTGACGCATCCTAAAACTTATATTTTGGGTTCCGGTTTGTGTAAAAAGACGGAAGTATTTTGTTTGACTAAAAGCCCTGACGTTGGCCGCCCCCAATCCGCGCAACATGAATTAATGCAGGCGCTATTTTACAAGATGAACGGTTCTGTTGGGATACGGAATAGAAAGTCCGGCGGCTTCAATTTTTTCCTTGATAAGGCGCATGTGCTTCCAATATACATCCCAATATACGTCTGAAGACGCCCACGCCCTTAAAAGAATATTCACTGAGCTGTCATTTAAAGATTGCACTACAATTTGAGGCGCCGGCTCCAGCAAAAAACGCGGCTCCGCCTCCACAATTTCACGCATTACACGATATGCCGCGTCAATAGAATCTTCGTAGGATATGCCTATCACCAAATCCATACGACGCTTGGAATTCTGGCTGTAATTTTTGATTGGGTTTTTCCATATAGATGAATTCGGCGCCGAAATCAAAACGCCGTCCGGAGTTTCAAGCTTTGTGGTAAAAAGATCAAATTCTTTGATAGTCCCCATAAACCCATCAAATTCAATAAAATCTCCCTTGCGGTATGATTTTAACACAAGAAGCACGATGCCCGCCGCTATGTTTCCCAACGTGTCTTTTAGCGCAAGGCCTATCGCAACGCCCGCAGTTCCCAACAAAGCGACAAGCCCGGTTACATTGACGCCAAACACGTCCAAAAGCATTATGAGACATACGATTACGAGCGCGTACTTCATCGCAACACGCAAAAGCGACAGCAAGGCGTCGTCAATCCGCTTTTTGTTTGAGTCCACATGGTTTATCAATTTCTTGAAAATATTATAAATAACGATTCCCGCGACAACGATAATAACGGCGATAAACAGTTTGCGCCCCGCCAAAAGAAAATCACTTTTATTGTCGCTTAAAAAATTTAAAATAACTTCTGACATATATTACTTCTTCACCCTCTTTTTTTTACCGCAACTTACGCCCCCACATTAAAAGAGAGCCGCAAATCGCGCTGTTCGCCCAACGTCCCGCCCGCCTAAACGGACGGCGTTTTATACACTCAAACCAAACGAGAACTTATTCAATAATCCGGCTGGTTTATAAATTTAAGTTTCGCCGTTTTTAAACAGCGTTATTCAACAACAACAAGACTTGTTCAATAATCAACAGAGTTATTAAGCAAGTTCAATTTCTTTTTTATAAATATAATAAAAGGCGTTATAATTACAACATTTACTACACCGCTATATAACACCGAAAATAACGCAATCGCCAAATTTGAGCCTAACGCCGCCTTATCTTCCAAATATATAAGCGCCGCGATTACCCCAATAAAAGCCCCGATAAATCCGGCAATCCACGTTGTTTTCCCGTATATTTTGAAAAAATCAAGCGCGTTTACCAATTTTTCTTTTTTTATTTCTCTTTTTAATGAAACAGAAAACGCAAAAGCCGTTTCCTTAAACCCAAATAAAATACTCACAAAAACCAATGGAAATATTACGACAAATATAATTGTGGGAATATCCAGATAATGCCATATAACGCCGCCTGATGTAATAATCATCCAGCCAATTCCAGCCAAAAATATCGCTACGGAAATAAAATGCCTAATCATAAATTATCCAAAAAATTATGTTTATATTATATATCATACGGACTTGTTTTGGAAAGGCTCTGAATATTCAGGCTAGTATTTCACTTTAGACGATAGATTTTATAAAGTCAGTTTTTAAGTTGAAGTTGACTCTGAACCAAGTATGGCGGCCGACATTGCTTGCACGGCTCGGCCAACAACCGTTAAAAACAGCAAATGCGTAGCGCTTTGCAAGACTTAAAACCCCGCAGGTTAGAGATAAGCAACAGGGTTATTGAAATAAGTCCAATTAACAAAACCGCATTTTCGCGGCCTCGCGGCGGCGGCGAAAATGCCAAGCTTCGCCCCAAAAACAACAGTCTTCGCTAACGGACGGCTAATAGAGTTTTATTTTTTTATTCCGTAAATTTTAACGCATAATCTTCACGAAATTTGTTGCATGGAGCGTCCAGACCTTTTATTGGATGTTCTTTGTCGCATAACTTTATATCTTTAGGCGCCAACTTTTTATTGATAAAGCTCATTTCTAATACTGATGGAATTTCAGTTTTGTATATCAATTCTGAATGATTATTGCCGTGTGTATGCGCCACATAAAACCGGGAAGAAAGCGCATCCAATAATTCTTCAAATTTTACGCCTGACTCTTTTAAATCATGGAATTCAATCACGAGGCCGTTTATTTTATCCCAATAAGGCGCAAGGCATGGAAGGCATAAATATTCCCCGCCTTCAATGTCCATTTTTATAAATACAGATAAATCTTCAACTTCGCCAAGTTCTTCAAAAATCGTTTTAAAGCAAGTGTTTTTTTCATCATCATGTATTCCAATAAATTTAGGAATAAAACGCCTTCCATTTTTAGGGTCAAAAAATTTATTAAATCCTATCCGGCTGCGCAACATATTCAAATAATATAAAAACCATCGTTTGTTTAAACCCAACAAACCTTTAAGCAGTATTGCGGCGCATATTTCAAAACTATTTCTTTTCATAAATGGCAGTAATTTTGTGGAATAATCATAAGAATATATTTTTACATCTTTTAGTTTGGAAAAACCTTCCTCAAAAGTCCAATCGTTATTTACACCAAAAGATAATAATATTTTTGTTTTATCAGTTGCGCGCATTGGTATTACATACCCGCCGTCAAAATCATTTCCCACACGAACCAAATCGTCCAGTTCAACCGGACGGCATTTACTAAAATCAAACATTGTAACTCCTTACACATAACCTGTATTTCCACTGGTAAACACGATTCTGTTTCTTCAAATTGAATTTTTTAAGTCTTTCTTTCAATGCAAAACGAGGAGCCGTGTTGCGTGGAGACGCCATAAATCTGAATGGAACCGGCGAAACAAGGCGGAGCTTCCGCCTAGACGTCACTATAAAAAAGATTAAAAAAGAAAGGCGCTCGCCTGTATTTCCCGGTAAATGTAATCCAATATCAAAAAATTTTGTTAAATGAGGTATGTGGGGGGGGGGGGGTAATCATTAACAACGGCTTCATTTCAATGTATAGTATATATGTCTTTTGGCAATGATGCAAGATAGAGGCCTCGAGAATCCAGCCCCCAGTAAACTGTTAAACACCGCCTGTTATATTGGACTTGTTCGCCAACCCGGTTGGTTGTCTACTAACCTGCGGGGCCAGGCTTGGCAATCAAGCTTATGCTTGGTAATCAAGCACAGGCTTGATTCAGCTTGCGAAAACTGAAGTTTTAGAACAACGCTATTGCTTCTATGTTTTCGTATGGCGCCCGTTTCAACAAAACAACAACCCGTTAAACGATGCGAATAAAACCGAACAACTCTACTTAAAGAATTTTGAAAGCGCGGAATGCGTAGCAAGCGTGTAAACGCTGGAGTCAGCGTTTCTTTTTCTATATTATTTTTTCAAAAAAACAAAACAATCCGTTTCTCCAACTCACCTCTCCAACTTTTTTATATCCTAATTTATTATACATCTTTAACGAATATGGATTTTCAGAAAACGCATCTAAACGTATTGATTTTATTCCATCGATCTTCATTTTTTCTTCTATCATTTTCATTGTTTTTGTTCCAACGCCTTTATTTTGAAAATTTACTTTTACACAAATACGGTGTAAAACTATAAAATCATCATTTTTATATTCCCATTTAGTTTTTAAATATTCATTATCAAATTCTTTATTTAAAACAAATATTGATGCAATTTCATTGTTTAACATTCCGGCAAACATTTGCTCTTTTAATATATCTTCTTTTAGTATATCTTCGTTTGGATACGTTTCATCCCACTGAAATACGTTGTTGGCAATCATGTTTTTAACAACATCTTTATATATTTTTACGACTTCTTTAAGGTCTTTCAATTCCATTTTTTTAATTTCCATGTTATTTTTTACATCCTCTCTTAAATAAAGCAATAGAGTTGTCCGAAAACTTGAGGTTTCCGCAAGCTGAATCAAGCCCAGGCTTGATTATCAAGTCTAAGCTGGTTCAGTCAACTCCCGCTTAAAACGCAAAACGCCCGGCATTTTGCAAGGACTAAAGTAAAGCTTAGCCCTGCAGGTTAGTAGACAAGCAACCGTGTGGACGAACAAGTCCAATCTATCACAAAAATATATTTTCTTCCATACTTCAAGATATTGGACTTGTTCAATAACCCTTTTGGTTATCTACTAACCTGCGGTTAGTTTGCAAGTCTTGCAAAACACTTCGAATTTTGCTGTTTTTTAGCGGAAGTTGGCTGAATCAAGCTTAGGCTTGATTCAGCTTGCGTAAACTGAAGTTTCCGAACAACTCTATTCAATTTCCACCTCCAAAGATTTTCTTTTTTTATATCCGCAAAACGGAGAAAATTACCATAGAGCATTTCTCCGTTTGGAATTTGTTTCATTCGTTCTTTCAACCGATCCGCATAACCGGACAATAGCTTCGGCTCTTATTATGCCGCATTTATGAATTCCGAGTGTATAAGCTTTTTGCTGTATTCCTTGTTCAAGTGTCATAATAATTGCCACTTTGTTTTTTATAATTACCATATTCTATTTTTTTATGCAATATTTTTTCCAATAAATTTCAAGAAAAATGTCGCATAACATTAAAGTTGTTTACGACATTTTGGCGGCGCGGACAAGGGCTTTAGCGACTACAGCTTCGCGACGCCCGCGTTGCGTGTCTCACATACATCCCTGTTATGCGCAATACACCATAAGATTTTGTGTAATATAATAAAACAAAAGAAGAAGAATATAAAATAATGGGGGCGGACTACGCCCGCAAATTATTATAAATAATAGGGTAAAAAATTATCTTAAAAATCTTCCGTAAAAAACGACGGAGATCGGCTGCGCCGTCCTCCGTCTACACGCTTTTTCAAAAGATGATGCCGGGCGCCTTTGTGATGCCTTATTTTATTGGGATTTGATCCACGTCCCCCAAAATGATATAGTGAGCGTTTCATTGTTGTTAGACAAAACATAAGTTCCATTATAAGGCAAAAAATCATCAGCAGCATAATTCCCAGTTGCAAGTGATTGTGACTGGCTCAGCCAAGTATTATTATAATACATATCGACTGCCTGTGTAGTAATATTGCCACCGTTAATGGAATACGTCCCTCTTTCTTGAGGAAAATTGTCTTCCCACCATGTATAGGATCCATTGTTGAGTATCAGCTTAGAATTGTCTCGTACCCATGTTCCATTTACCGGGGATGGGGATCCACCGCCGCCGTTGTCATTGTCCGTGGCGCCGTTATCGCACCCCGCAAGCCCAATGCCGATTATCGACACCAGGGCAATAATCCCGAAAAAATTGAAAAAATTCTTCATAGAGAACTCCTTTTCCATAACGCCGACCCATATGGACGGCAATTACAGTTGATTAGTCGCCTTTATAGGCGATCCGCCCCAACGGGGCGGTATATCAAAAGCCGGATACCCCCAATGGGGCAGAACGGCAGTTGATCAGTGATAAGGTATAAAAAATCATAACTTCCACGGAAATTTTCAAATAAAACGCCCAAATCATCAACTATTGGTCAATATTATTGAATAATAGACAATTTGTCAAGAGAAAAGAAATTGATGATATTATCCTATGACAGGCAAATGAATAAATCAGATAATCTTAAAGAAATTCTTTCAAGGAATTTGCGGGAAAACCGCCGGAAATGTGGTCTTTCACAAGAAAAACTGGCTGAAAAAGCAGGAATTTCCACCCAATACCTCGCCATGATTGAAATTGCTCGTAAATTCCCTACCTCGGAAGTCCTTGAGCGCCTTGCCGGAGCTATGGACATAAAAGTCTATGAACTTTTTTTAATCGACCATTCCCCAAGAGAGGAGCTTGAACGGCTGGAGCAGTCTATTATCGCCAATATTGAGCAGGTTGTGCGTGAGGCCATACAGGAAACACTCGCCGAAAACCGCAAAGGCAATGACAAGGTATAACTTGCCCTCTTACAAAGGACAGTAAGCCGTCCACATATTGTAATCGCTTAGCGAGATGCTTCATGGCAAGGGTCTGGGACAGTTGCTCCGCAACAGACCCCACCAAATTTTTTGCGTATCCATATGGGTAAAACATAATGAGGTAAATAATTTTTTTTGAATAAATGTTTTTAAAATATATGATTTAGATCATTTATAAGAAATTAATATATAAATAATAAAGCACGGGGGTACTTCGCATAACAGACCGTTGTTTACGCTACGTGCCCCAGCTTGCTGGGGCACATTCCCACGCCACACTCCATCCACATTTTTGCAACCTTGGTCTTTGTTGCGCAAAGCCCTTATTCGGGCTGCAAAAACGTCATATACAGCCGGAACGTTATGCGAAGTGTAGCCGTACACCATTTTTTTCAGTTGTTATTTTAGATTTATTCCAATATATTTATTATTTTTATATTATTGTTTATTTCAGTAATTGGCCTTGTTCGCTCGCCCTGGTTGGTTGTCGCCCAAGTCTTGCAAAATGCTACGCATTTTGCGTTTTTTAAGCGGTTGTTGTTCGGAAATTGAGGTTTCCGAACAACTCTATTTTTGTAAATAATGTTTAATACTATTTACACAGTATATTCAAAGTTTTTCGTCTATCGCTAACCGCCCCCATGGACGGCGTGGCGGCGTTCGATATGCGGGCTGTAGCCGCGAACCTCCTCCAGACTAGGCAACCCAGACATACGGGCTAAAGCCTCTGTCCATCCGGTTGCGCCGCATCTTTCCCCTAAACCCATAACCTGAAACGGCGTCAATCATTTCTTGTTTTTACTCACCCCTCATAATACGGAACAACGGACGGCTCAACACAACCGCAATCCCTGTGGTCAGAATATCGGCGGCGGGCTGCGCCCAGATAAAGCCGTTGAAGGCGAAAAGATGATTCAAGAGATACAGCAACGGAACATAAAACAGCAGTTGCCGCCCCAGGGTAATAATCATCGACTGAATGGATTTGCCGAAGGACTGGAAACTGACCATCAGCGTTATCTGTGAACCGATAAACGGCAGTCCCCAAACAAAGGTATGCATCATCGCCTGTCCAGCTTCAATCGTCGGGCCGTCATTGATAAAGAAGCGGATGAACGCATCGCCGAAGAAGCCCAAGATAAAACTTCCGGCGATACACAACGCTGTCGCGTAAACCAGGGTGCGTTTAAATCCTTTGCGGAGACGATCATAATTTTTCGCGCCGTAATTAAACCCGGCGAAAGGCTGCCACCCTTGAGCCAGCGCAAAAATCAGCATGAAATACAAACTGGCGATCCGCATTTGAACGCCGATACCGGCAATCACAAAGTCGCCATAACCGGCGGCGATGCGGTTCCCCAGAATATTGGAAACGCTCATGATAACGTTGCTCAATCCCGCGGGGACGCCAATGGAGAGTACTTGAAACCACATTGTTTTGTTCGGTTTGCAATCAGATGGTTTAACGGAAAGCAGGGTCTTTTTCGATAGGAAGTAGCGCACGCCGTAAACAAACGAGACGGCCTGCCCCGCAACGGTCGCCCATGCCGCCCCCGCCGTCCCCATGTCGAACCAAAAAATCATGATGGGGTCAAGAACGATGTTAAGTACGACGCCCATAAGCATAGCGTACATCGCCTTATCCGTGGCGCCCTCGCTCCGCATCTGGCCGCCCAACACGGTTCCCGCCGCCGCTATAGGTATGAAAATATTCACTATTGAAAAATAATTATCGGCATGGGCGAAGGTCGCATCGCTTGCGCCGATAAGGTACAAGACCGGCGTTTTTACCATGAACAGAAT